>JAJFHT010000133.1 GCA_021775495.1 Hyphomicrobiales bacterium
GTTGCCCAACGGCTTTATGAAGGCATCGATACAGGTTCTGGAACGGCCGGTCTGATCACCTATATGCGGACAGATGGCGTGCAGATAGCGCAGGAGGCCATCGAAGCTGCACGATCCGCAATCACGACCGAATTCGGCGAAAACTATCTGCCGGAAAAACCACGCCACTACTCGACAAAGGCAAAAAATGCCCAGGAGGCGCACGAGGCGATCCGGCCAACGGAATTCAGCCGAACGCCCGATTCGGTCCGCGCGCATCTGGATGCGGACCAGATGCGACTTTACGAACTGATCTGGAAACGCGCAGTTGCGAGCCAGATGCTGTCGGCGGATATCGAGCGAACAACTGTTGAGATCGAGGCAGTCAACGGTTCTGAACACGCCAATCTCCGGGCCACGGGATCGGTTATCCGGTTCAACGGATTTCTTGCCGCCTATGCGGAACAGAAAGACGAAGACAGCGACGATGAAAGCTCGCGCCGCCTGCCGGAAATCCGTTCGGGCGAGGCACTCGACCGCAGAGCGATTGACGCCAGCCAACATTCCACCGAGCCGCCGCCGCGCTATTCCGAAGCGTCACTGATCAAGAAGATGGAGGAGCTGGGGATCGGCAGGCCATCCACCTATGCATCCACACTCCAAACCCTGCGCGACCGGGAATATGTCGAGATCGAGAAACGCAAGCTGATCCCGCAGGCCAAGGGACGCCTTGTCACGGCTTTCCTGGAGAACTTCTTCCGGAGATATGTGGAATATGATTTCACCGCCGCCCTGGAAGAGAATCTCGATCAGATATCCGATGGTAAACTCGCGTGGAAAGACGTGCTGCGCAAATTCTGGAACGAGTTTTCCAGTGCCGTCGATGAGACCAAGGAGTTGCGGGTAAGCAACGTGCTGGACGTGTTGAATGAAGAACTCGCACCACTTGTTTTCCCGGAGCGGGAAGATGGCGGCGATCCTCGGATCTGCCCCAAATGCGGCAACGGCTCGCTCAGTCTGAAACTTGGAAAATATGGCGCCTTTATCGGGTGTTCGAACTACCCCGAATGCGGTTTTACCCGCCAGATGGGCGAAAACGCCAATGGTGACGAGAACGGGACAGACGGCGACAATGGACCGAAAGTCCTTGGCCCAGATCCCTACACCAATGAGGAAATCACCTTGAGAACCGGCCGGTTTGGTCCCTATGTTCAGCGCGGAGAAGGCAAGGAAGCAAAACGCTCCAGCATCCCCAAGGGCTGGGTGGCCTCGGAAATCGACCATGAACGCGCATTGGCGCTGCTTTCATTGCCTCGTGATGTCGGCGCCCATCCCGAGACCTCCAAGATGATATCCGCAGGCATAGGCCGTTATGGACCGTTCGTGCTTCATGACGGAGTTTATGCAAATCTCGAATCCCCGGAGGATGTCTTTTCGATCGGCATCAATCGCGCGGTGTCTCTGATTGCCGAAAAAGTGGCCAAGGGTCCGGGACGCGGACGCGGCACGCCTGCGGCTCTGAAAGAACTTGGCGAACACCCCGACGGTGGCGGATCAATCACGGTGCGCGATGGCCGCTATGGCCCATATGTCAATCACGGCAAGATCAATGCAACTCTGCCGAAAGGCAAGGAACCGATGTCGGTGACGCTGGAAGAAGCAGTGCAGTTGATCGCCGAGCGGGCAGCCAAGGGTGGAAAGAAACCTGCCAAAAAAACCAAAGCCAAAACTGCCGAAGCGAAGAAAAAGAAGAGCTAGGGCGACGTGGCACGCGGGACAACCGGCAGGCGGTCCAATCAACGCCGGACAGCGGCGGCCAAATCGAACATTGATGGCTCGGCCGGGGTGCCGGATGTACCGACACGTGACGACATACTGGCATTTGTCTCCGCCAATCCGGATCTCGCCTCAAAGCGCGAAATCGCCAAGGCGTTTTCGGTACGGGGTGCAAATCGTGTCCTGCTGAAGGATATGCTGCGTGAACTCGCCGATGAAGGGCTGATCGAACTGCGCCGAAAGCGGCTGGTACGCGCGGGGAGCCTACCGCCGGTCTGTGTGCTTGATATTTTTTCGCGAGACAGTGACGGCGGGCTTCTGGCACGACCGAACGAATGGGCCGAGAGCAATGGTACTGCAGCGCCAGTGGTTTCCATCCGATCCTCGCGAGGTGCAAAAGGCAGGCCTGCCGGCGTCGGCGACCGGGTGCTTGCAAAAGTCTTCGCGACCGATGATCCGGAGGGCGCCGCCTACACTGCCCGGGTGATGAAATTGTTAGATCATCACAAATCGGTGGTTCTGGGTGTCCTGCGCGAGATCGACAATGGACAATTGCGCATCGAACCGGTCGAGAGACGGCAAGCCGAACTGATTGTTGAGCAAGAACACCGCAATAGCGCCAAAGCAGGTGATCTGGTCGAAGTCGAGCCGATCAAATCCGGCAGTTATGGCCTGCCAAAGGGCCGCATCGTTTCGGTCATCGGTATTTTGGGCAGCGAAACCGCGATTTCGACCATCGCCATTCACACACATGAAATACCCCACGTCTTTCCCGATGCGATTGATGCAGAGTTGCGGAAACTCAAACCAGTGACTGCAGCAAACCGCGAAGATTGGCGGGATATTCCGCTGATCACAATTGATCCGGCCGATGCGAAGGATCATGACGATGCGGTTTTCGCGGAAGCGGATACGAACGAGAAAAACCCCGGCGGCGTTGTGGTTCGGGTCGCGATTGCCGATGTAGCCTCATATGTCCTGCCCGGATCGGCAATCGACGCAGAAGCCGTCAAGCGGGGCAATTCGGTCTATTTTCCGGATCGGGTAGTGCCCATGCTGCCTGAACGGATTTCCAATGACCTGTGTTCGCTTCGGGAGTTGGAGGACCGCCCTGCCCTGGCCGTGTGCATGGTATTCGATGCCGCCGGCCGCAAACTCAAACACAGCTTCCACCGCATCATCATGCGTTCGGCGGCCAAACTCTCCTATCAGCAGGCGCAACGCGCCATCGACGGTCAGCCCGATGACACCACCGAACGGCTGCTCGACACTGTGCTGCGGCCATTGTGGCAAGCCTATGATGTCTTAAGGCGGGGCCGGACGGAGCGTGAACCATTGGAGCTCGATTTACCGGAGCGCAAAATCCAGTTGAAATCGGATGGAACGGTGGACCGGATCACGATCCCGGAACGGCTTGATGCGCACCGGCTGATTGAAGAGTGTATGATCCAGGCCAACGTGGCTGCGGCGGAAACGCTGGAACAGAAAAAAGCCACACTGATCTACCGCGTCCATGACGGGCCTTCGCTTGCAAAACAGGAAGCCCTGCGGGAATTCTTACGCACGCTGGACATCAGCCTGGCGCGCGGCGCGCAGATGAAACCGTCTCAAATGAACAACATTCTTGCCCGCGTCGACGGCACACCGCACCAGATTCTGGTCAACGAAGTGGTCCTGCGGTCACAGAGCCAGGCTATCTATTCAATCGACAATATCGGTCATTTTGGCCTGAACCTCAGCCGCTATGCGCATTTCACATCTCCGATCCGGCGATATGCGGATCTGACGGTCCACCGCGGCCTTATCGCCGCGCTGGGCCTGTCCAAGAAGGAAATGCCGGTCGAAGACAGAACCCGGCTCGAGGAGATTTCCGCGATCGTGTCAGCGACCGAACGACGGGCGATGGCGGCAGAACGGGAAACAAACGACCGACTGATTGCCGGTCATCTTTCCGACAAGGTCGGCGTGACCTTCGACGGCCGCATCTCCGGCGTGACAAAATCAGGACTGTTTGTCACGTTGCCGGTCTACGGTGCAGATGGTTTCATACCGATGTCTTCTTTGGAAGACGACTATTATCACTATATTGAAGCGGCGCATGCGCTGTCGGGCCAACGCTCTGGAAAGGGCTATCGGCTGGGCGACGGCGTCGAGGTTCGACTGCTGGAGATCGCGCCACTGGCAGGAAACATGCGTTTTGAAATGCTCAGCGAGCCTGGACCACTGCCCGGTATGACCCGCTCTTTCCACAAGTCAAAGGGTCAAAGACGTGGAGTCGGAAAACCAGGACGTGGACGGCATACAAGGAAAAGACGATGAGCGAACATCTGATAATCACACCTGAAGATACCAACAAGCCAACACGGCCATTGCGCGAGGCTATGTGGCGCGGGTTCAAATGCAAGTGCCCGAACTGCGGTTCCGGACGGCTGTTCTCGTCATATCTGTCAACTGTAGATCGCTGTGAGCGGTGCGATCAGGAAATGCACCATCATCGCGCGGACGATCTTCCTGCCTATCTGGTGATATTCGTGGTCGGACACATCGTAGTCGGCGCCTTCATGGGCGTGGAGGCATCCGTAACGCTCAGCAGTTGGCAGCATCTTGCCATCTGGGTACCGGTGACGATCGTAAGTGCCCTCGCTCTGCTGAAACCGACAAAAGGCGCTGTTGTCGGATTGCAATGGGCGCTTTACATGCACGGTTTTGGCGGCAACGGTGACACATTGGAAACCCATCCGGAATCGGAATGAAAAAGAGTATGAAGGTTCTGAGCAAAGAACAGGTCGATCTGGCCGAAGCCAAAGATTTTGCACTTGGTGACGGACCAAGACGCCCAAGGGATGCCGCGACCCTGCTGCTGCTGGACCGCTCCGGCCCGGTGATACAGGTGCTGTTGGGCAGACGGCATCGCAATCACGCGTTCATGCCCGGCAAACTGGTCTTTCCCGGCGGGCGAACGGATCCGGCGGATGGCCGTATTCCCGTTGCGGCCGAGTTACATCCCGAAGATGAGGCAAAACTGGTCTCCGGAATGGGCGCGCGCGGTACCCGGCATCGTGCCAAGGCACTGGCCATGTCGGCCGTACGCGAGACCTATGAGGAGGCCGGATTGCTGATCGGCCGAAGAGAAGCATTTGCCACCCATCATTCCGATTGGGCCGGGTTTCAGGAACATAAGGTTGCCCCGAGTCTCGAAACACTTCGTTACGTGGCGCGGGCGATCACACCTCCAGGTCGCGTCCGCCGCTTCGACACCCGGTTTTTCGCCGCATGGAAGGACGGTGTCGCCTTGGCCCTTCCCGAAGGCGGACCGACCGATGAACTGGAAGATCTGGTCTGGCTGCCGCTTGAAGAGGCAAAAGCTGCCGATGTCCCGATGATCACCCGGACGATCCTGATGGAACTGGAAAATCGTCTGAAGCAGGACCCCGGCCTTGAACCCGGCGGTTCTGTTCCGTTCTTTCATATGCGCTACAAGAGCTTTGTCCGCGACGTTATCTGACCGGAGTCCGAAATGGCGGATGGCGCGCCGGAACCAGCCGAAATCAGTGTTGATGAAATCGCTTGGCTGTCGATTTCCGCAGCAATCGCGGCTATCAGCGCCGTTGGCATAGCGATCGGTCTCGGTATCCCGTTGTTGAGTGTTGTTCTCGAGAACCGCGGCTATTCAGCCTCGCTGATCGGTCTGAACACCGCGGCCGCCGGAGTTGCATCAATAGCCGCGGCACCGTTCGCCACTCCGATCGCCGAACGTTTTGGCGTGGTCCCGACGATGCTCGCCATGATTCTGATCGGCGCTGCTTCGCTGGCGGGCTTTCACTTTGCCACGGCATTCTGGATGTGGTTTCCACTGCGCGTCGGTCTGCATTTTGCTTTGACCGTGCTGTTTATTCTCTCCGAGTTCTGGATCAGCGTCTCGGCTCCACCGGCGCGACGCGGGCTGATCCTCGGCGTGTACGCCACAGTCCTGTCTCTGGGATTTGCTTTCGGGCCCTGGTTGTTTGCCCAGATCGGGAGCGCCGGATTTGCGCCCTTCGGACTGGCAATCGGAATAATACTGGTGGCTGCAATCCCGATCCTGATGGCGTGGAAGGAAAGCCCTTCCATCACCGGAAAGAAGAGCGGTTCGGGCTTTCTGCGCTACATCATTCTGGTTCCGACAGCCACTGGCGCGGTGCTGGTGTTTGGAGCTGTCGAAACAGGTAGTTTCGCCCTGTTTCCGGTCTATGGCGGCCGAGTTGGGTTTTCAGAAGCAGAGGCCGCGCTGCTGCTGTCGATGGTCGGTCTGGGAAACGTCCTGCTGCAAATCCCCCTCGGCCTGCTCAGCGACATGATCCGGGACCGGCGAATTCTCCTGATTGGCTGTGCGGCAGTGGGGCTTGCCGGCATGCTGGCGCTGCCACTTGCGATCCACAGCTGGCCGCTGACTGCGGCGGTATTGTTTGTCTGGGGTGGATCCGTTGCCGGGCTCTACACGGTCGGTCTGGCGCATCTGGGCGCCAGTTTGAACGGCCGTGACCTTGCCTCGGCCAACGCCGCTTTCGTGTTTTGTTATGCGCTTGGAATGCTGCTGGGTCCCCAACTGACCGGTATCAGCCTCGACGCAATCGGACCCAATGGTTTTGTCTGGTCACTCGGCCTGTTTTTCGGAATCTACATACTGCTTGCCGGCATGAGGCTTGTACAGCGCTAACCGGTATGATGCGGGCTTGACATTCGATGGTCGATCTATATGTCTCGCGCGATGTTCCGCGACCGATCGATCATCGGCAGCGCGGGTTTAATTCTCAGACTATGCAAGGTAAATCCCATGGCCAAGGCTACGACCATCAAGATCAAGCTTCAGTCAACGGCGGATACCGGCTTCTTTTATGTCGCAAAGAAGAACAGCCGCACCATGACCGAAAAAATGTCGATGCGGAAATATGATCCGGTCGTCAAGAAGCATGTCGAATTCAAGGAAACGAAGATCAAGTAGACCTTCGTTTCGGTTTAACGAAAAAACACCGCCCCATTTGGGGCGGTGTTTTTTTATGCCTTCACAAAAAAAGGGGCCGGTCGGCAGACTGGCAGCGGTACGAGGAGGCCACTATACGCCAGTGCCGACCGGCTGACCCCACGGACCCAGGAGATGCGGCGGACCTGAGCATCATGGGGTATTCAAGATGGGTTTTTACTCGAAGCGCGCCATCGCGCCTTTTGCACACCCCGTCGTCCCATTCAATAATTGGGACATTTGCTCAAGGCATGTGGAAAATCAACCGTTTCTTAACGATACGGCAGAATTCGATTCAAACAAGGTAAACAAGCTTTTGGCCGAAACAAAGCGATAATACGCAGCGATGCGACATCAATCCTACAATGTTCAGGCAGTGGGCCCGTTCACTTGCCCGGTCTGACTCGCTTCCAGGACTCAACGATGTCCGCGGCATTGAGCGATTTGCTCATCACCCTGGAAAATGGATCGACCGCAGAACTTATCCGTTCATTCGCGTAGGACAACAGGCGCCCCGCTTTCGGCGCGGTCGTGACACGTGAATACAGCGGCCGTGTCGGCCGGTCAGGAATGACAGGTCCATATTTTGGCAGAACCAGTCTTTCGTTAGCCGCAGCAGCCGGACTTAACAGACGCGGCAGCGCGGAAGCTGCAGCCCTCACTCTTGCCGTCGGTGTCGGACCGTTCATGGCAACCATCACACCGGTTGCAATCTTTCCACCGGGGATCCTGCCCTTGCGGCCTGACCCACGATAGGACGCGACGAGATACCGATCGTCCTTGCCATGCAACGGAGCCCGGCCGACATACTGAACCCTGACCTTGGCAACTCCCGATTTTGTGTAGTCGAGCAGTTGAGCGGCGCGTTTTGACAAATCGATGATGCGACCATGCGCGTAGGGTCCGCGATCATTGACACGGACAATCACCGAACGGCCATTCTTT
>JAJFHT010000134.1 GCA_021775495.1 Hyphomicrobiales bacterium
GACGGAGGTGATCAGACTCTAGCTCGACCCTTCAAACGGTCGCCATTTCCACGATCCATCCTCCGCCGCCGCAAAGGCGAGCTATCACTCGCCTGCGGCGGAACTAATTCTGCCTGATCAGCACGGAAAATCATAAGACAATCATTTCCTGACCGGCAGCCATTCAACCAATTTATGATTCGCCCGCACTGGTGCTGCAAATCGAAAGTCTCTATAAGCTGGCGCTAACCGCGCCCGCGGCGGTGCGAAATCCTCTTTGGCTATACAGATTTGTGCCCATCCGTCTCCGGTGACCGGCACGTGAAGAGGAGCCGCACGAGCGCGCCATGCATTCGGACGGTTGCGATATGCCGACCGTCCAGTCGAACCAAAAAGGACAGGACCCGACGTGGCAAAATCACTCGACAGTTTCAAATGCCGAAAGACTCTCAGCGTTGACGGCAAGGATTACACGATCTTCAGCCTGACGGAGGCGGAAAAAAACGGATTGGGCAGTATCGGGCGCTTGCCCTTCTCGATGAAGATCCTGCTGGAGAATCTGCTGCGCAATGAAGACGGGCGCTCTGTCACCAGGAGCGACATCGAGGCTGTTGCGGCATGGTTGAACGACAAGGGGACGGCCGGTGTCGAAATCGCCTATCGCCCGGCCCGCGTCCTGATGCAGGATTTCACCGGCGTCCCCGCCGTGGTCGACCTGGCGGCGATGCGCGATGCGATGGTGTCGCTTGGTGGCGACCCGGCAAAAATCAATCCGCTGGTGCCCGTCGATCTGGTCATCGACCATTCCGTCATTGTCGATGAATTCGGCACGCCGCGTGCTTTCAATCGCAATGTCGAGCTGGAATACCAGCGCAATGGCGAACGGTACCGATTTTTGAAATGGGGCCAGCAGGCGTTCCGCAATTTCCGCGTCGTGCCGCCCGGTACCGGCATCTGTCACCAGGTCAATCTGGAATATCTGGCCCAGACGGTCTGGACCCGCGACGAGGGCGACGAGGTCATTGCCTATCCCGATACCTGCGTCGGTACCGATTCGCACACCACAATGATCAATGGCCTCGGTGTGTTGGGCTGGGGCGTTGGCGGCATTGAAGCCGAAGCCGCACTGCTCGGCCAGCCTGTCTCCATGCTGCTTCCCGAAGTGATCGGCTTCCGCCTGACTGGCAACATGAAAGAAGGTGTCACCGCCACCGATCTTGTTCTGACCGCCGTCCAGATGCTGCGCCAGCGTGGCGTCGTTGGCAAATTTGTCGAGTTTTTCGGTCCCGGTCTCGACAACATGACCCTGGCCGATCGTGCGACGATCGCCAATATGGGTCCCGAATATGGCGCAACCTGCGGCTTCTTCCCGGTCGATGGCGAGACCCTGAAATATCTGACAACATCGGGTCGCGAAGAAGACCGGATCGCGCTGGTCGAGGCCTATTCACGCGAGCAGGGCATGTTCCGCAATACGGCCGATCCGGAACCGGTGTTCACCGACACGCTCGAACTCGACCTTGGCGATGTCGTGCCGTCCATGGCCGGCCCGAAACGGCCCGAGGGCCGCATTCCGCTCGAATCGATTGCCTCCGGTTTTGCAACATCGCTGCAATCGGAATTCAACGTCACTGCCGGCGCCGACAAGCGATACGGCGTTGAGGGCGAGGATTTCGATCTCGGTCACGGAGATGTCGCCATTGCGGCGATCACCTCCTGCACCAACACCTCCAATCCGAGCGTGCTGATCGGAGCGGGGCTCCTGGCCCGCAACGCCAACCGGCTCGGTCTGAAACAAAAACCCTGGGTCAAGACATCGCTGGCACCCGGATCGCAGGTCGTCGCAGAATATCTGGAATCCGCCGGCCTGCAGGATGAGCTCGACAAGATCGGTTTCAACCTCGTCGGCTTTGGCTGTACCACCTGCATCGGAAATTCTGGGCCGCTGCAGCCGGCGATCTCCAAGACCATCAACGACAAGGGGTTGATCGCCGCTGCCGTGCTGTCCGGCAACCGCAATTTCGAAGGCCGTGTTTCGCCCGACGTCCAGGCCAACTACCTTGCCTCGCCGCCGCTCGTGGTGGCCTACGCCCTCGCCGGCTCGGTGACCAGGGACCTGACGACGGAGCCCCTCGGCCAGGATGCCGATGGCAATGACGTCTTCCTGAAGGACATCTGGCCGAGCTCTGAGGAAATCCAGGATTTCATCGCCAAACATGTCACCCGCAAGCTGTTCGAGGAAAAATACGCAGATGTCTTCAAGGGCGACGAGAACTGGCGCAACGTGCAGATTCCGGACGGCAACACCTATCACTGGGACGACAATTCGACCTATGTGCAGAACCCGCCCTATTTCACCGGCATGGGCAAGACGCCCGGCAAGCTCGAAGACATTTCGGGTGCTCGTGTGCTTGGCCTGTTCGGCGACAAGATCACCACCGATCATATTTCCCCGGCCGGTTCGATCAAGGCCCAGTCGCCAGCCGGCAAGTACCTGATGGATCACGGGGTCGGGATCGCCGATTTCAACCAGTACGGAACCCGGCGTGGCAACCATGAGGTGATGATGCGCGGCACCTTCGCCAATATCCGCATTCGCAACAAGATGCTGGGTGAGAATGGCCGCGAGGGCGGATACACGATCCACTACCCGTCCAAGGAAGAAATGCCGATTTATGACGCGGCTATGCGCTACCGGCAGGAGAAAGTGCCGTTGGTCGTCTTTGCCGGCGGCGAATACGGCAACGGGTCATCGCGGGACTGGGCCGCTAAGGGCACGAACCTGCTTGGTGTCCGCGCGGTTATCGCCCAATCCTACGAACGCATTCACCGCTCGAACCTGATTGGCATGGGCGTCATCCCGTTCGTACTGGAAGACGGAACCTCATGGGAATCACTCGGATTGACCGGCGATGAGACAGTGACGATTTCCGGCATCGATTCCGTCAGCCCCAGGCAGAAATTCACCGCCAAGGTGACCTATGCCGACGGTGAGACGAAGGATGTTCCGTTGATCTGCCGCATCGATACCGAAGACGAGGTCGAGTATCTGAAGAACGGCGGAATTCTACACTACGTCCTTCGGGACCTTGCCGCGTGACCATCGTCTCATGATCCTTGTCCGCGCCCCGGATGCGCTCTGGGGCGCGGATAATTGTGACCGCACCTCACCGCAACGTGACTTCCTGTTGAAAGACCGGCGCGTCTATGGTTTGCGCCAAATCATCAAACCAATGCACAATCGTGATCTTCTTTCCGGAAGATACCGCACTGGGAAGCACGCGGGTAAAAGATGAAAATGAATATAATAGCCGTATTGGCCGGCGCCATTCTGGCGGCTTCGGTAGCCGTTGCGCCTGTCCGGGCAGACAATACGAAGCCGCTGGGTGTCGTCGAGCTGTTCACCAGCCAGGGTTGCCACTCGTGCCCGCCAGCCGACGCACTGCTTGCTGAACTGGCCGATACCAGCAACTTCGTCGCGCTTGCCTATCATGTCGACTACTGGGACTACCTTGGCTGGAAAGACACATTGGGCAGCGAGCAATATACCAAACGCCAATATGACTACGCCAAGTCCCTCGGCAACCGGATGGTTTACACGCCGCAGGCCGTCCTGAACGGCCGATCGCATGTCAACGGTTCCAACCGCCAACTGGTGGTCGGCGGCCTGGCGCAGATGTCATCGGAGGGCAACGGGCTCGCCGTGGACATCAATGTCAGTCGCCACAATGGCAGCATTGTCATTGAAACCGGCGCAGCTGCGAACGGCACAGCAGATGCCCATCTGGTCCTGGTTTTCTATGAGCGTGACCGTTCGGTCAAAATCGAGCGCGGCGAAAATCGCGGCAAGGTCATTCGTTACGTCAATTCGGTCACCGGCGTTCAGACGGCCGGCATGTGGCACGGCGAAAAGGCTCGGTTCGAACTGCCGGAAACAGAAATATCGAAACAAGGCGACGGATGTGCAGTTCTGCTGCAGTCGGTTGGCCCTGATGGAACACCCGGCGCGATTATCGGCGCAACCATTATTGCCGGTACAGGTAGCTGATCGGGAGACGATCGCCTGGGCTAAGCACCCGGACCGGAATGAGGTCCAAAGTGCCGGAGTGGTTCGACCCAGCTTTGACCCCATGGGCGGGGGGCTTGGGGTTGTGGGGCCTCCACCAGATCGAACCGTCTCAGGCAACAGGGGGATCGTCGTCGGATAATGGGGCTGTAAAGTGGATGAAACGCGGCCACATTGTGTCCATCGATCACCTATTTCTACAGTCTGTCCCGATTCGTGAACAGACGGAGCAGATCCACACTAAAATCCATCCATTTGCACAGAGTTTAACAGATCAGCTAATTCCCTGATCCGATTGAAAAACCATGCTGATTCGCCTCTGAATTCCCATGTCAAGCTGGAGGGGGTTGCAAAAGCGGGTCGGACGCGCAACGATTCCAATCATGTATTGTCGTGTATCTGTCACAAAAGGATCATTGCATGGTTGATCGCAGTGAGAGTGGGGAGGGCGGGGACGATTCCTCAGTGCCCATCGCGTTTCACGATTACCGTCGTGAGCGCCAAATCCGTCCCGTTTCGTTTGACCGTCGTGAACTGGATCAGATTCTGAGGCTATACGGCCAGATGGTTGCCGCCAATGAATGGCGCGACTACGCCATCGATCATCTATCCGACCGCGCGGTTTTCTCGGTCTTTCGGCGAACCAGTGAGGTTCCGCTGTTTCGAATCGAAAAAAATCCGAAACTTGCCCGCCGGCAGGGCGCCTATTCCATCGTGACTCCGGCGGGAATGATCGCCAAGCGCGGCCACGAGTTGAGTCGGGTCCTGCGCTATTTTGACAAAGGACTGCGGCTGGTCAAAGCCTGAAGACATTCGCGATCAGCGGCAATCAGACCAGAGATTATTCCGGTAGCGAATCGGTAGGCCGGGCTTGTCCGAGATGCGCCCGCATAGGCAAAACTGCATACAGGTCCGTCGCTTTGCGCAGCCAGAAGAGGTCTGGCGATCAGCGCCTCGTGGCACCGTTGCATCTCTGCTCGGTCAGGAGCGTCCAGAATATCCAAATTTGGATCGCGCCAGAAAAAAAGCGGCCCCTAAAGGGAGCCGCTTTATTCTTGTTCGGTACTGCCGGGACCCGGCTACTCGCGATTTCCGAGGAAGTGCAGCAGGAACATGAACAGGTTGATGAAGTCGAGATATAGGCGCAACGCGCCCATGATCGCCTGGCGGCCCTGAACCACCTCGCCATCGCCCTCGTAGTACATTTCCTTGATGTTCTGGGTGTCATAAGCCGTCAAACCGGCAAACACCAGAACACCGCCCGCAGAGATCGCGAACTGAAGCGCGCTCGACGCCAGGAAAATATTGACCACCGACGCGACGATGATTCCGATCAGGCCCATGAACATGAAGGTTCCCATGCCTGTCAGGTCACGCTTGGTGGTATAGCCCCACAACGACAAGGCACCGAATGTTGCAGCCGTGATGAAGAACACCCGCACGATACTTTCAGTGGTAAACACCAGAAATACCGTCGACAATGACAGTCCGACCAGCGCGGCATATATCCAGAACGTCGTCTGGGCAGCCGGCACGCTCATTTTGTGAACCCTGAAACTCAGGAAAAACACCAGCCCGAGCGGCGCCAGCATCAGCACCCAGCGCAGTGCCGACGTCCACACTGTGGCGCCGAGCTGCGTCAGGTAAAGGCCTTCACGAACCTGGGCAACACCGGCCGTCGGATCGCCCGTCGTCGCCAGGTTGAAGAAACCCCATGCCGCTACGCCGGTGATCGCCAGACCCATTGCCATCAGGTTGTAGACCCTGATCATGTATGCGCGCAGGCCTTCGTCTATTGAAGTATCGGCACGGGCGCCAGCTGTCGCGGCACGTGCCTGGAAATTTCGAAGATCAGCCATTCTATCCTCTTTGCTTTTGTTCCGTCCGGTGTCGGACGCCGTTAAGACAAGCATCCAGGCGCCGCTGGCGGAACATCCAGCATGCCTATCGTGAATATGAGTATTCTTTGCCGCAAGAACAAGCCCTTACGGTGCCTCAATCACGGTGTTCTGGCCCGGTTTATCAACCTATTGGCCCAATCTTGGCCATTATGGTTATCAAAACCCCTCTGCAAGCCGTGCACCGCGCTATCACGGAGCATCGAAGGCCGCAGTTCACTTTTAAAACCGCCCTATCTCGCCAATGCCTCGATCGATTCGATCAGCTTGTTGGTTTTTGGTGTATTGCCGGCCTTGAACGACGATGCCTGGCGGGCAAAGGATGCCCGCTGATTACGTTGTGCGACATGTGGAACGGCGCCCTTGACGATCAGCAGCAGGTTGTAACGGCCATTCGGTGAGGCTGTCTGCATCCGGCCGAATGCCAGCGGAATCGCCCGCGGATCACCAAGATCGAAAAGAAACTCCGAGGCGTGGATCCGAAGGGTCCGGTCCCGGTCGGCTGAGGCGTCGACCAGACGCCGCAGATCATCCTGGCCGATCATTGCAATGATTTCGCTCCGGTCCTTCTTGTAGTCACGCATCATCTCGGCAAGGGCGACGATCAATCCAAGCTGCAGACGGTAGGATATCGTCCGGTCGGACAGCCGCCGCAGCGCCGGAGCGATGATTTGTGGACCGATCGATGCAAGGCTCGAACGGGCACGGCGCCGAACATGGCTTGTATCGGACTCGAGTTGATTGATCAGCCTGCGGATTTTCTTGTCATCTGCCGGATTTGTGGTTTGTGCCTGGGCAGTTGTAAAAACGTCGGGAGCCGAAACGATCGGCGATCCGGGGCTAGCAGAAACAAAATCGGTCGAGCCGCGTGCCCGACAATCGCCGACATCGTCGGCGATCGGCGACCCGCTATCCACATCGACAATTCGTGGCCGACCGTCGTCGCCCACCGGCATCTGAAACGACCATTCGACGGTGTTGCCAGTCGCCAGATGCGGGCGCAGGACTTCCGAACTGATGCATTCGAAGTGGTATTCGGAGTTGTCCGCAAGCGTAATGAACACATTCAGCCGCTTGCGTCTGATTTCCTTGCCGAAGACGATGAAATCATGTGTCCGATGGGTCTCCCGGTAAGCACCGAGATAGTTCTGGTCACCGACGAACTCGACCGCCGCATTCTCGATGTCACCGCCGAGTTTGACGCGTACATAGCGATCATCCATCTGCGCCAGCAGAACCATGAACAACGCCACTGCGATCGCAGCGACACCTGCGAGTGTGGCACCTTGAACCGGGACCTTGAGGCTCGCGGTGGATCCGAATGCACCAAGTATGACACCGAGGCCCGCGCAGACCACCAGCATTTCCAAAAACAGATTTGTCAGGGACAGCCCGAGCGAGAGACCGCCCAGCAACACCAGTGCAAATCCGGTCGCCAGTCCATATTTGAAAACCGGACCGGCCCGTTTGTTCCAGCCGGAATCGCTGGTTGTTGCCATGTCTCCCACCGCCTTTCACGTTAAAAAATATCTTTATTCTCCGCCCGGGGCCGGACGGAAAGAACGTGAGTTCGGGAATACGAGAAAACGCTAGCAGAGATCGTGAAAATATTCCAGCATTACTTCCAGTTTGCTTTGCCGATATATTTACTGCTTCCTTACTGGAGTGATCACAATTGTTTACAATTTGATCCGATATTTGATCGCCGCAAATATCAACTAGAGATTGCGCAACACTGGCGCTGCCTTGTGTCCGAGTACCCGCCAGGTTCCAAGCAAGCCGAAACCGACAGTGAGAACCAGCGCGGTCACGATTGTCACGACAGCGATCTCTGGCAGGAAAACCGATGGCAGGGTCATGATCCGGGCGACCACGAACCAGGCTGCCACACCACCGGCAGCAAGTGCGAACAGGGCCGTCGCCAGCCCCAGCAGGAAATATTCGAAGGTGAATGCGGAAATCAGCGTTCGCCTCGT
>JAJFHT010000135.1 GCA_021775495.1 Hyphomicrobiales bacterium
CACGGGTAGCACTGATTTTGTGATTATCCTGACGGTAGAGTCGATGGAAAGTTATGACGCATATGTCGAACGGTTTCTTTTCACCAATAAGAATGTGCGACGATTCGAAAGCCATGTTGTTATGGACCGGGTCAAAGTCGGTTTCGACATCCCGATAATTTAGCTGAATCGTCAAGTATGCGGGAAATGAAAATGCGCTTCCGCGGAGACATACTCTTCAATGGGCACATCTACTGGGATCAGACATCGGTGCTGGTGCAGATCGGTAAGCTCCATGACTCTATCGCCGCATTCAATTTTGGCTGCCGCCCAAAAACGCAAAATGGCATGACGCCTTATGAAATCATCTGCAAACAGTGAACAATAAAGCAGCAAAGATTCAAACTCCGCCCAATCCATCAATTGCCGGGACAAAACACTTAAACAAGGCAAGTCCATCTTGAGCGTATGAACCCGCGAAATAACCGTAGCAGGAAATCCTGATACTTCAGTCCAAGTCCTCAATCGACTGCTCATTTGCTCAATTGAAACGTATTGACGGCGTCGATTCCATATCCAGCACCCGGCCTCAAGATCACATGTCGTTTCGGTGTGCGCAGGGACCCGCTTCTCGGCACGCCGGCATTCCATTCCGGGATGAAATTCCGCGCTCCGAGCGGCGCACCGGTACGCGCAACCGCTTCCGGCAAGTTTGTCAAAGCGGGATGGACGGGCGGTTATGGCCGAATGGTGGAATTTGATCATGGAAACGGCCTGAAGACACGTTACGCCCATATGAGCAAAATTCTGGTCAAAAAGGGCCAGAGGATCAATGTGCGCAAAATCATTGGTAAGATCGGAAGCAGCGGCCGCAGCACCGGCCCTCACCTGCATTGCGAAATCCGCGGGCACGGAAAGACAGTCAATCCGGTGCTCTTCCTGAAGGCAGGAAAAGAAGTCAAAAAACACATCTGAGCCCAGACGGCCTTGGGCTTGCTTTCAGCCGGCACTCATTCCTGAATCGCATTCTTTTTAGATTCGCGACGCACCAAGTCCCGATCACTTGACTGCCAGACGCCAGATTCGGTCAATCTTCCCGCCGTCCCGTTAGGTTGGCAACTTCACACAAACGCGCATGTTCGAGGATCGTTTTCGATCCGCAGCGGTTTGATTCCTGCCGTTTTGGCCCGGCCGTTCACTGCCCACATATTCTGATGTTGGAAAAACCGGCAATGCCGTTGCGGGTTTAAACGCTATGTCTGGCGATCGGGGGCCTGTTTGAAATTCAACTCTGATGAACAGGGCGTAACAACTGCCTCAGTTGTCAGGAGTGTGAAGTGAGCGCCAAATTTTAGCCAGATTGGCACGACGATCCTGTGTGCACTGAAGTCGCAGTTCAAAAAAAGGCTGAAAAGCCCGCTCGCAAAGAACATCAACCGTGAGCATGACATAGGAGATTGTGCCCAAAATGAAGGCAGGAAGAAAAGTCGCTCCATCAAAAAGCACTATCCTCGATCTTTATGACATGGTCCGCACCAGGTCGCATTCCCTCATCGAAGGGCTTTCACCTGAAGATATGGGGTTGCAATCCATGGAGGATGCAAGCCCGGCGAAATGGCATTTGGCGCATACCAGTTGGTTCTTTGAGGAGTTCATCCTCAAGCCCCGGCTCAGCGGTTACGTTTCACCGGATCAGCGTTTCGCTTATCTTTTCAATTCCTATTACGTTCAGGCGGGGCCGCGCCATACGCGGTCGAAACGCGGCCTCGTTTCCCGTCCCGCCGTCGACGACGTTCTCGCCTATCGCAGACATGTCGACGTCGCAATGCAGGCTCTCATGCAAGATGACCGCGAAGATGCGGCTGAGATTCTCGATCTTGCCGAACTTGGGTGCCATCACGAAATGCAGCATCAGGAACTGTTGGTTACAGATCTGCTGCATGCATTTTCGCATAATCCTCTTCTGCCCGCATATCGCGCTCCGGAACCGTTACCCGTTGCGAATGAGCGCCCACTGACCTGGATCCGCCACGATGGCGGCCTGGTAAAGATCGGCCACGCCGGACATGATTTCGCCTATGATTGCGAAGGGCCTCGCCACCAGGTCTATCTTCATCCGTTCAGGCTCGCATCCCGACCGGTTACCAATCGAGACTGGATTGGCTTCATCAACGATGGCGGTTACCTGAAACCCACCGTCTGGTTGTCTGATGGTTGGGCGACACGCGAGCGCGAAAACTGGGATGCGCCGCTCTACTGGTGGCAGCAGGACGGGGAGTGGTGGAGTTATACACTTCGTGGCGCGCAGCCGGTCAATTTGGATTCGCCCGTCGTACATGTCAGCTATTATGAGGCGGATGCATTTGCCCGGTGGTCCGGAAAACGCCTACCGACCGAGACCGAGTGGGAGGTAATCGCCCGGGACCGCCCGATCAACGGCAATTTCCTCGACAGCAGGAGTTTCCGACCGCTCCCGCCCGATGTTCAGACCGGCAATGCCAAGCCCAAGGCTGACAACCAGGGACAATTCTGGGGAGATGTATGGGAGTGGACACAGAGCCCGTTCACACCCTATCCCGGCTTCCGCCCGCCAGCGGGGGCGATCGGCGAATATAACGGCAAATTCATGTGCAACCAGTTCGTGCTGCGCGGTGGATCTTGCGCAACACCGCACGCACAGATGCGGGCCACCTACCGCACCTTCTTTTATCCCCACCAGCGCTGGCAAATGCTTGGTCTGCGGCTTGCAGACGATGCCTGACCCACAAGGATGGTTTCAATGACAATTGCACTTTCTCCTTCCGTAATCGCACCGGAAACCGGTCGTGATGGAGACTTTGCCGGTTCGATCATCGCAGGCCTTCGCGAACCTCAAAAACGCATCGAAAGCAAATGGCTTTATGATGCCCATGGATCGCATCTGTTCGATCGCATTACCGAGCTCGATGAGTATTATCCAACCCGGACCGAGACTGGAATTTTGCGGCAGCGCGCGGTCGAATTGCGCCGGTTCATCAGAGAAGGAACAGCTCTTGTCGAGTTGGGCAGCGGTTCGAGCACAAAAACACGATTGCTTCTGGATGCCCTGCCCGAGCTTGAAACCTACGTGCCCGTCGATATTTCCGAATCGCATCTTAGATCTGCTGCCGATCGACTGTCCCGGGACTACAGAAACCTCTGTGTCCACCCGCTTGTGGGCGATTTCACCGATGAGATAGTGCTTCCACCGCAGTTGCAGGAAGCGCCCAAAATCCTTTTCTTTCCCGGATCGACGATCGGTAATTTCACTGTCCAGGGAGCAACCGGCCTGCTCACATCGCTTCGCGGGATGAGGAATGTCACCGCATTTGTGATCGGGGTGGACCTGGTGAAAAGCGCCAAGACCTTGATCCGTGCCTATGACGACGCAGAGGGTGTGACCGCCGATTTCAACCTCAATCTCCTGACCCGCATCAATCGTGAACTGGGCGCTCATTTTGAGCTGAGCGCTTTTCATCACGAGGCAAGATGGAATGCCGGCAGAAGTCGCATTGAAATGCACCTCGTCAGCAGGTGCGCGCAACGAGCACACATTCTCGGAGAACAATTCCTCTTTTCGGAAGCCGAAACAATTCACACGGAAAATTCGCACAAATTTACCGTCGAACGATTTGCCGGCCTGGCCGCCGATACCGGCTGGCACAGCGATCCAATGTGGACGGATCCTGACGGACTATTTGGTGTTGCTGTCCTGACACCGGGCACACCCAGCCAACCTGCCGATTGAGCATTTTCCGATCTGTGCGTAAGTTCACCCGGCAAACATAGCCGCGCGGCGATTTCTCGATTCGACCGCAATAGTCAGCGAGAACTCGTCAGGCATGACCACATATCTGAATGCTTCCAGCCGCGGCCTGCCTTCAAAACAAACGGAGCAGCGAATTTGTGACTACGTCGGACTGGAGCTGCAGATCGGAGCGGTGGCAGCCTCGGATACTGTCGAGCCGGAACTTTCGGAAATCAGGAACCAGGCCGCTTCACTGATTGGAGGGGCAACCGGCCAGACCGGCTTTTCGTCGACCACCTCGTCAGCCTGGCTGTCGATTGTCGCACGCCTGAACATTGCTGGAAAACGCCTGCTTGTTGCACCGCACGAATGGGGCGCGAATGTCGCCACCTTGAAGACACTTGCCGGCAACGCCGGAGCACAGATCGAGGTTTTACCTCGGCTCGACCTGAGCGCGCCCGATGTCAGTGAATGGCAGGCCAGAATCGACGAGGATGTTGCCGCCATATTCGTTCCGATGGTGACCAGCATATCAGGTCATCGTTATCCGGTTGAAGCGATCGGCGCTCTGCCGAGACCTGACCACTGCAATCTGATCATTGATGCGGCGCAGGCAATTGGGCAGGTGGAAATTGATGTTTCAAACCTTTCCTGCGACGCCCTCGTTGCCACCTGTCGCAAATGGCTAAGGGGGCCAAAGGAAACGGCATTGTTCTGGATGTCACCCTCAGCGCCTGATGAGCTTAATGCCGGATCGATTGAACAGTTCGACACCAATATTGCGCTTCGTCTCGGCCTTGGCACGGCCATCGCCGAAATCCGACAGATCAGCTTTAAGTCGATTGAAGAACAAATCGGCGGACTGAGTGCCTACGCCTATCAGTGTGCCCGAAGCCATGGCCTCGACACACTGACCAAGATAGCGCCACAAACCGGAGCGGTTTGCCTCGCCATTCCTGCTGAGCAGGCACAAGCCATTCATGCGTCGCTTGAAAATGCCAACTGCCTGGTGAAATGGCCGGTATCCGAAACGGACGAGCCAAACGCTTCAGAACAACCCGACAACATGGTGGCCATGAGGATTGCCCCGCACGTCTACAATTCGACTTCGGACATCGACACCCTGTTTGCTGCGCTGAGCGAGGGTTTGAAAACGCGGTCATAACCGCGCTTATTCGACCAAACCACGGCGACTGGCCGACATTGCCTATTCAAGGTCCTCGACCAGCTGTGCATTTACCCCGTCGATCCGCAACGACAGGGCGGCCTCCATATAGGGATCGAGGTCACCGTCAAGTACATCCTGCGGGCTTGTGCTCTCCACACCGGTGCGCAGATCCTTGACCAATTGGTAGGGTTGCAGAACGTAGGATCGTATCTGGTGCCCCCATCCGATCTCGGTCTTCGCCGAATTCGTGGCGTCGGCCTCTTCTTCCCGCCGTTTCAGCTCTTCTTCGTAGAGTCTGGCCCGCAACATATCCCATGCTGTCGCACGGTTCTTGTGCTGCGACCGTTCATTCTGGCACTGGACGACAATTCCACTCGGAACATGGGTAATGCGCACCGCCGAATCCGTCGTGTTGACATGCTGGCCGCCGGCGCCGGAGGCCCGGTAAGTGTCTATTCTGACTTCCGATTCCGGAATATCGATCTCGATCGTGTCGTCAATAACCGGGAACACCCAAACACTGGCAAACGATGTGTGCCGGCGAGCATTGCTGTCATAAGGAGAAATCCGGACAAGCCTGTGAACTCCCGACTCCGTCTTCAACCAGCCATAGCCGTTGTGTCCTTTGACAAGCAGTGTCGCCGACTTAATTCCGGCTTCTTCGCCGGCGTGTATCTCAAGCAGCTCGACCTTCATGCCACGGCGCTCGGCCCAGCGGGTATACATGCGCAGCAACATGTTGGCCCAATCCTGACTCTCGGTTCCGCCCGCTCCTGCATGGATTTCCAGATAGGAATCATTGCTGTCCGCCTCACCCGACAGCAATGTCTCGATCTGGCGTTTGGCGATCTCGTCCTGCAGGCCGCGAATGGCTTCTTCTGCCTCGGCGACGATCGAACTTTCGCCCTCTTCCTCGCCAAGCTCGATCATGCCGATATTGTCGTCCAGGGAATTGCCGAGATTGTTGATGGCATTGATCGTGTCATCAAGCTGCTGGCGTTCCTGCATAAGCTTTTGCGCCTGCTGCGGATCGTCCCACAATGTCGGATCTTCGGCACGCTGGTTCAGGTAGTCGAGCCGTTTTACCGCCTGATCCCAGTCAAAGATGCCTCCTCAGCAGGCTTAGGGCCTGCTTGATTTCGTCAACAAGACTTTCTGTCTCTGCGCGCATCGCAGTGTTTCCAATGATCGAATTCGGGATATATGCACCGTTTGGAGCACGAACGATTACCTACAAGAGCAATTTGTGGAAGGCAAGACGCACCCGCGCACCAATGCGCCGCGCGACCGCACAGGCACGACCTCAGTACAGCCCGCCCGATCCTCTCACGATCGCCCGGTTAGCCTGCGGTGAAATTGTCTGCGCCCGTTCGCGCAATTCCTCTTCGTCCAGGCCGATCACCCAGTAGCTGTCTGCCGGGCCGGTGCCGGGCTTGAACGCTTCCATGATGACACCTGGCGAACCGGCTGCCGCGCGCATTCCAGTTTTGCGGTTAATCGCAATAAGGTTCATGCCGTTTGGCACACGAAATTCGACCGGCGGCTTGGATCCAAGCGCTTCGGAAACGAACTCCTTGAATATTGGAGCCGCCAGCCCTCCGCCGGTTGACCCTCGGCCCATCGGGCGCGGCGTATCAAATCCCATATAGACCCCGACCACGAGGTCGGTCGTATATCCGACGAACCAGGCGTCTTTTTCATCATTCGTGGTGCCGGTCTTACCCGCGATTGGTCTGCCGAGCTCTGATACGGTCGTTGCCGTTCCGCGCTTCACCACACCTTCCATCATCGATGTGATCTGGTAGGCGGTCATCGGGTCGAGAACCTGTTCACGATTATCAACAAATTCCGGCTCTTCCTGACCGACCCAGCTTTCCGCGACACATCCATCGCAGCCACGATCATCATGTTTGAACACTGTTCGGCCGTAACGATCCTGAATCCGGTCAATGATGGATGGCCGGATCTGCTTACCGCCATTGGCCATGACCGAAAATGCCGAGACCATGCGCATCACGGTCGTCTCACCTGATCCGAGCGACATTGCCAATACCGGAAGCATGTCGTCGTAGATACCAAACCGTTCGGCATATTCAGCCACCAGTTTCATGCCCATGTCCTTGGCCAGCCTCACGGTCATGAGATTACGCGAACGTTCGATACCAAGGCGCAAGGTGGAGGGTCCGGCAGATTTTCCGCCATAGTTCTTCGGCTGCCAGACCTGGTTTCCCGTCCGAATGGTGATTGGAGCGTCAAGTACGACGGATGCTGGCGTATAGCCGTTGTCGAGTGCGGCAGCGTAAACGATAGGCTTGAATGAGGAGCCGGGTTGCCGGTAGGCCTGGGTCGCCCGGTTGAACTCGGACTCGGCATAGGAGAAGCCGCCGGCCATCGCCAGGACACGCCCGGTATGTGGATCCATCGCAACCAGCCCGCCGCTGATCTCCGGCGGCTGTCGCAGCAGCCAGCCTTCGCCTTCAGATTTCTTTTCCGCATATACGACATCGCCGGGTTTCAGAACCTCGGCCGGCGATTTGGCTTTGACCCGTTTGCCGTCTTTGCGGTACCGGAAAGCCCACTTCATGTCGTCGGCGGCGATCGTCGCGTTTTCACGTTCTTCCTTCAATGCGCCGGAAATCTCCCGCCCGGGTTTCAACCCGATGGACAAACCCTGCTCCGAAGATTGCAGCACAACCGCCAGTTTCCACTCCGGTACGTCGATCATTCCCTTGACGTCGCCGAGTGGAACACCCCAGTCGTCGGACACGTTAACCGACGTGACCGGACCGCGATATCCGCGAAGCGTGTCGTATTTCATCAGACCGTTTTGCAGTGCACGCCGGGCAATCACCTGCAAATTCGGATCGATGGTCGCTCGCACGGAAAGACCGCCCTCATAAAGTGCGTCTTCGCCATAGCGGCCAAGAATATCGCGGCGGACTTCTTCGGTGAAATATTCAGCGGCAAAAAGCTTGGTGCCGCGGGCCCGGGGCCGCACGCCAAGCGGAAGCGCTTTTGACTTTTCTCCGTCCTCAAGCGACACGTAACCGTTTTCGATCATCCGGTCGATCACCCAGTTTCGGCGTTCGATGGCACGATCTGTTTTCTTGAACGGATGATAGTTGGTCGGCCCCTTCGGCAGGGCGGCCAGATAGGCAATTTCCGCCAAGCTCAGTTCGTTGACCGACTTGTCGTAGTAGGACAGCGCCGCGCCGGCAATTCCGTAAGACCCCAGACCGAAGAAAATCTCGTTGAGATAGAGTTCGAGAATACGGTCCTTCGAATAAGCCTGCTCGATACGGAATGCCAGAATCGCTTCCCTGATTTTCCGTTCATAGGTCTGTTTGGAGGTCAGCAGAAAATTCTTTGCGACCTGTTGTGTTATCGTCGAGGCGCCGACCTTGTTCCGTCCGGATCCGGCGTTTCTGAAATTGGTGACCACGGCCCGGGCCAGTCCGGACACGTCGACACCAGGATGCTTGTAGAAGTTCTTGTCTTCCGCCGACAAAAACGCCGCCTTGACCAGATCCGGGATCGCCTGGATCGGCAGATACAGCCGTCTCTCACGCGCGAACTCGGCCATCAGCGCTCCGTCAGAAGCATGTACGCGTGTCGTAACCGGCGGTTCGTATCGCGACAGGACTTCATAGTCAGGCAGATCTTTGGACAAATCCCCAACGTAAATCGCGACCGCACCGGCAGCAAGCAATGCCACTACCGTTCCTACTCCGAACAAATATCCGATCAGACGTATCATGCCCGCTCCATGACGTTGTTTTCAGGCGTCAAATCATGTGCCGTCGATTTTTCAGCATCGTGGCCACCGTATGGCAAAAACCCGATTCCCGTGATGTGTACAAATTGCGGCAAAGACAAGTCAAAGCCCTTTCCCCAGGCAACGATATCGCGAATTGCCGCTCTCATTGCAAGAATTTGGGTACTAATGACGAAAATCATTGTTCACCCGTCTTTACCGTCACGCACCGATGCAAACAGCGTGACTGCCGAGGTTATGCTTCGAACGGCTTTTTTGCGCCAGTCTGGATTACGCATCAACGCTTCGTCTTTGGAGTTGGACAGATAGCCAAGCTCGACCAGCACCGAGGGAACATCGGGCGCCCGCAACACCTTGAACCCCGCCGAACGATGAGGATTGTTGATCAGTTCTACCTCACCGGTCATTTCACCGACGAGTTGTCGCGCGAACCGTATCGAAAATATCTGGGTCTCCCGCCGTGCCAGATCAATCAGTATATCGGCAACTTCCTGCTTTTCGTCTGCCAGCGGCACGCCAGCAATTGCATCGGACAGATTTTCCCGTTCCGCAATTGCCTTTGAAACAGCGTCGGACGCCTTTTCAGAAATCGTGTAGACCGTCGCTCCGCGGATACCGCGAAGCCGGATCGTGTCCGCGTGAAGCGACAGAAAAAGATCTGCCTCATGCTGGCGCGCGACACGGACCCGTTCATCGAGGCGAAGAAATTCGTCTCGCTCGCGAGTCATGAAAACTCTATATTTTCCAACATCTTCCAGGCTTTTTCTAAGTTCTTTTGCGAAAGCAAGTGTAATAACTTTCTCCTTGATCCCACTCACGCCGTTGGCGCCGCCGTCAATTCCACCATGACCCGGATCGATGACGATCGTAAAAGGTTTCTGCACCGGGCGTTGCCGTTGCCCCAGACGGTCCCCTTTCTTTGCAGTGCGTGTCGAACCCGTCTTGGTCGCCTGCTCGGTCAAAAGCTCATCGAAACGGCGCTCCGATGCGGAACTCAGATCCGCGACAAGGCGATATCCGGTTGTTGTCTTGTTTTTCAGGATGTTGAGTTTTTCCACCTGAAACGATCCGGAGGTCGACAGTATGAGTCGAGACCTGCCTTCGCTCAGCAGGCCATAACGAACCCCGGATACGAGGCCTCTCGGTTCAAGGCTCGACGGATCAAAAGCAAAAGTTGTCTCGGGCAAATCCACAACGAGGCGATGGGGTCCGCGAAGCAAGAACCATTTGGGTTCAGGCTCCCGGTCAAAATGGATGACAATCCGCGCCCGATTGGCGTCGCCGGCCATTTTGTAGTCGAGCGCAGCAAGCGGTTTATCATCATCTGCGAACGCGGGATCAGTATGGAAAAGACCGACCAGCCCGAGCACAAGAGCCGTGCACAGCTTGGTCACCACGCGGAAACTCCAGAGCCGCGCGCGATCGGCACGATATTCCGCCGGTTGCCTCGAACTCTCATTGGCTAAAGGTTGCTCGTGATCGCACATCAATGGAACCCGGTTCTCCCCGTCCAAATTCGCAACATCTTAACGGTTTGTAACTGCGTGTGGTTAATCAACAATTGATACCATCCGCGCCACCTCAAAAAGCGACTGTCGGAACGGACCGCTGCCCGCCAACTATCAGTGGCGGGTTGTTCACAGATGCTCCGTACAATCAACAACAAATTCCTGAACTGTCAAACCGTGCCGCTGCGTCAATTGAAAAATTGCAATCGATTGAATCGGGGTTGCCATGACCCTGTGCACGTCATAAAAGCGACACAAGGCTATCCCTACGCCTAGAATCGGTTTTCGCTGACGCCGAGAATACCATGCTTTTCAGGCGGTTGGCTTTCCACCAAACAAGATTCGCGTCGGGCACTGGGGTAACCTTTTGAAAATTCTTCAAGGCGCGATTTGTGAATCCAGCGCTTTGTTTGAGTAAATCGGGTCGAGCAGGACTCAGATCCGGGCTCCATTGGAGCGAACGAGGTTGATCCGGGGTTCCCGGATCGTGTTTTTAATGGTTCCGCCTGCTATGGTTAGAGCGCAAACAGCAAGTAGTAACGAGGACGGGGCATGCTGCACTCGCATCGCGAGCAGCTTTCCCACGCTTGCTGACCGTCGACGGCAGACGGACGACAATTTATCCGGCACCCTTCTTCCACTCCCATCAAAACGGCCAATTCTATTGAGCCGGTTGCGGTTGAACGCTGCCGGGGAGACAGTTTGTAATGAACAACAAAATGCTGATCGACGCCTCCCATCCGGAGGAGACAAGGGTTGTAGTCACAACCGGTAATCGTATCGAAGAGTTCGATTTCGAATCCCAGGATAAGAAGCAGCTCAGAGGAAATATATACCTAGCCAGAGTAACGCGTGTTGAGCCGTCGCTTCAGGCCGCCTTCATCGAATATGGCGGCAATCGCCACGGATTTCTGGCATTCGGCGAAATTCATCCCGACTACTATCAAATTCCGGTTGCCGATCGTCAGGCGCTGCTTGATGCGGAAGCCGAGGACGCCCGGTCTGATGACGATGACGACGATTCACCGGCGCCGAAGGCCGAGGCGGCTCCAACCGGTCGCAAACGACGCAGCCGGAGAAAACCCAAAGCGGAAACCCCTGTCGAAACCGCTGCGACGGATGAATCCGAGGTTCAGCCCGTCGCATCAGACGACGCTGCATCCGAAGATAAACCGACCGCAACGGATGATGCCGCCGCCGCTGACAACGGCTCCGATGAGTCGGGAACCTCGATGGCCGCGGCTGTAGAGCCGGACGAGACGTCCGAAGCCCTGCCCGAAAGCGAAGAAGCTTCACCGCCGGCCAAGAAGACCCGGCGTCGTTCCAGAAAGTCTGCAGCAAAAAAGGACGTGAGTGCCGACGATTCGGATAATGGCGACGGCGACGGATCTGAAGTCGAATCCGTTGGCGCCGAGGACGCGCTCGAGGAACTGCCGAACCGTAAGAAGACCCAGCGTCGGCACTACAAGATTCAGGAAGTCATCAAGCGCCGTCAAATTCTTCTGGTTCAGGTGGTCAAGGAAGAACGCGGCAACAAGGGCGCCGCTCTGACAACCTATCTTTCGCTGGCTGGCCGGTATTCGGTACTTATGCCGAATACGGCGCGGGGCGGTGGCATTTCGCGTAAAATCACAAATGTGCAGGACCGCAAGCGGCTGAAGGAAGTCGTCAAGGAACTGGACGTGCCCCAGGGCATGGGCGTCATCCTTCGTACTGCCGGGGCAAACCGGACAAAAGCGGAGGTCAAACGCGACTACGAGTATCTGATGCGGCTGTGGGAACGTGTCAGAACGCTTACCCTGGAATCAACAGCACCCTCGCTGGTCTATGAGGAAGGCAGCCTGATCAAGCGCTCGGTGCGCGATCTCTACAACAAGGAAATTGGCGAAGTTCTTGTGTCCGGTGACGAAGGCTACCGCGAGGCCAAGGACTTCATGCGGATGCTGATGCCGAGCCACGCAAAGGTCGTTCAGCCCTATCGCGACGACGTGCCGATTTTTGCCCGCAACGGTATAGAAGCCCAGCTTGACCGGATGCTTCAGCCCCAGGTCACATTGAAATCCGGCGGCTATATCATCATCAACCAGACCGAAGCGCTGGTGGCGATCGACGTCAACTCCGGACGCTCCACCCGGGAGCACTCCATTGAAGACACGGCTTTGCAGACCAATCTGGAATCTGCCGAGGAAATTGCCCGTCAATTGCGATTGCGCGACCTTGCAGGGCTGATCGTCATCGATTTCATCGACATGGAAGAAAAACGCAACAACCGCGCGGTTGAAAAAAGACTGAAGGATTGTCTGAAGAACGATCGTGCCCGCATACAGGTCGGCCGCATTTCACATTTCGGCCTGATGGAAATGTCGCGCCAGCGTATTCGTGCAAGTGTGCTGGACAGCACCATGCAACCTTGCGCCCATTGCAACGGCACCGGTCATATACGTTCCGAATCGTCGATTGCGCTCCATGTGATCAGGTCGATTGAAGAATACCTGATCAAGGATTCCCGTCATCACATTACCGTTCGGACACCGGTTGCCACCGCAATCTATGTCCTCAATAACAAACGCCAGCTTCTGGCCGACCTTGAACAACGGTTTGGCCTTTCCATCACGATTGACGCCGACGATAGTGTCGGTACGCAATATCTGGTCATCAGCCGCGATGGCGTTGTCGAGCGCACTGCGGACAATCAACTTAGCGAAAGTGTTGCTGAATTTGGCAGCGATGCCGATGCGGAAGACAACAACACAGCCGATACCGCAGATCACACAGTGAACGCTTCGGAAACAGGCGAAGAGGAAAACGGATCTGGCCGCAGGCGCCGCAAACGCAGACGCCGGCGTGGCGGCCGTGACCGCGAAGACGCATCCGTAACTGCGACGTCCACGGATGAGCAGACAGATTCGGAGGAAGATGCCGGTGCCGAGTCGCAGTCGGCGACCCTTGATGCCGGGGACGAAACCAAAGACGAAGATCGCAAGAAACGCCGGCGCGGCAAACGCGGAGGCAAACGCAACCGCGGTTCAGATGATGAGCGCGACGGCGAAGCTGAGGCAAGCGAAGCCGCGACGGTCGACCCCGCTGACACCCAGGTATCCCAGCCTGATGACAGCGGCATGATGCCAACAGAAGCTGGCGCGCCGGAAGAACCAGCCACTGAAGCTCCTGAAAAGCCGGCACGCAGGCCGCGGAGGCGTGCGGCGGCGAAGGCCGATGTCCCGACTGATGAGTCCACGGCATCGCAGGAACCGACCGTTTCAGAAGGCTCCGACAATCAGGCTGAGATCGCTGGCGAGGCGGAACCCGATACCGCAAAACCCGTCAAAAAACGGGCAAGTCGGCGAAAGGACACAGCGGCTACCTGCGCGGCCGAACCGGTAGAACCGGTGGTAACGTCGGTCGTCTCGGATGCCGAACCCCCGGCAGGAGATGAAAAACCGCGCAAGGGTGGCTGGTGGCAACGCCGGAGCTTTTTCTGAAGCATGATCCGAAAAACGGAATTCGGTTGCCGGGATTGCGGTCCCGGTCAACACATTCCTGCTAGCCACTTTTCAAGCCGTTCGGTCGCTTCCACCATGTCTTCGAACTGGCCCGCATAGGAAAAGCGCATGAAACGCTGGCCCTGTCCAAGGTCAAAATCCAGGCCGGGAGTTGCGGCAACGAATGTCTCGGCGATCATGCGATCAGCGAATTCCATGCTGTCATTTGTGAAGCGGGAGACGTCGCAATAGGCATAGAAAGCCCCGTCCATCGGGGCAGCGAGGGAAAACCCGATTTCCGGCAGTCGGGTCATCAGATACTCGCGGCTGCGGGCATAACGGTGTTTGACCTCTTCCAATTGATCGGTTGCGTCGAAGGCGTTCGCAGCGGCTGTCTGCGAAAGCCCCGGTGCCGAGATGTAGAGGCTCTGTTGAATCCTCTCGATCGGACGCACCAATGCGTCGGGAACAACCATCCAGCCAATGCGCCAGCCGGTCATACAATAATATTTCGAGAATGAATTGATGACGACGATCTCGTCGTCAATGTCGAGTGCACTTCGGTCAGGCCCGGTGAAACAAAGCCGGTGATAGATTTCATCGGAGATTGCCGCAATTCCCAGCGACTTCGTGACCGAGAGAACGGCTTCAAGTTCATCTGCCGGGATGATTGCACCAGTCGGATTTGCCGGACTTGCAAACAAGAGCCCCTTTATTGGCCGCTTGGCATGCTCGGCACGAACCTGTTCAGCTTTGAGATAGCCATCTCCATCCAGCACGATTTCCACAACCTCGAGACCAAGCACTTTCAGAATATTGCGGTAGGCTGGGTATCCCGGTGCGGTAATGGCAACCCTGTCTCCCGGATCAAACATGGCTAGAAATGCGAGATTGAATGCCGCCGAAGAACCGGTCGTGACAACCACGCGCTCCGACGAAATCGAGATTCCATAATGATCGAGATAGTGCCTGGCTATCGCTTCACGCAGCTGCGGAATTCCGAGCGAGTCCGTGTAGCCGATCTGCGACTCACGCAGTGCCCTCGCCGCAGCATCTCGGACAATATCAGGTGCCGGATCGGATGGCTGCCCGACTGCCATCGACAATACGGGATTTCCCTCAGAAGCAAGACGGTTGGCCTTTGCCAGAACATCCATGGCATAAAATGGCGCAACATCGCTGCGGTCCGACACCGAAATTCCCATTTTCACTCCGATTTAGTTGGCAGATGAATAGAGCTTCTTGCCCGCCCGCCGCACAATTGCCCGATTGGACTCGGATCACAAGTTGCTGATTGATGGTCCCGCGTCTTTTCAAGGGTTCTGGGCTGGTTTACCAGTGAAGGTGCAATGAAGAACATTCTTGTATTCCGATACCCCGGCATGGGGAAAACCGTCATACGGTTGGTTTTGATCCTGCTGCTCGCGGTTCAGATGACAGCCGGAACGATCCCGTACGCATCGGCTCAACGACAGGTGCCGATCGTCCGGGATGCCGAGATTGAAGCGCTGGTCGGAGAATACGCTCGTCCGATTCTGAAGGCAGCGGGTCTGGGTAGATCGAACATCAAAATCATTCTGGTCAACGACCCCAATTTCAATGCATTTGTGGTTGGCCGCCGTATTTTCGTACACACCGGGGCACTTCTGGCCGCCAACTCACCCAACGAGATCATTGGCGTGCTGGCACATGAAGCCGGCCACATCGCTGGAGGTCATCAGGAAAGATTGCGCCAGCAATTGGAAGCGGCCCAGACTTTGGCAATCGTTGCAGCCTTGCTTGGTATCGGTGTCGGAATAGCGGGCGCTGCCACGGATACCGGAGGCCTTGCCCAGGCTGGCGGAGGGATTGCCCTCGGTGGTGCGGAATTCGCACGTCGCGGATTGCTGGGATACCAACGTTCGGAGGAAACAACGGCCGACCGTTCCGCAATCACCTACCTGAACAAGACCAAGCAGTCGGCAAAGGGAATGCTGGTCACTTTCGAAAGGTTCGCCAAGGGTTTGGCCCTGTCCGGAGTCAAGGTCGACCCGTATCGTATCAGCCATCCTTTGCCACGGGAACGTATCGCCAATATCTCCACCCTCGCCAAAAAGAGCCCGCATTTTGGCAAGACCGATCCTCCAGCGCTTCAGCAGCGCCACGATATGATGCGCGCCAAAATAGCGGCCTACACCGACGGAGCCGGTGCGGTCAGGCAGTTGTTCCGCGACAATCCAAGGAGCGCGGCTGCCCTGTACGGCGATGCGATGTCGACATTCCTTTACGGCTCGCTGCGGTCTGCCCTGAAAAAGGCGAATGCGCTCTTGAAGAAAAGCCCGAACAATCCGTTTTATCACGAGTTGCGCGGTGAAATCCTGATGAAGGCAAACAAGCCTGCCGACGCCGCAGCCGCCTACAAAAAGGCGGTCAAGCTGGACCGGTCGAAATCGGGTGTTTTGAAAATCGCCTACGGAAAAGCATTGCTTGCGGCCGGTAGCAAAGCCTCGGTAAGACAATCAGCGAAGGTATTTCGCCAGGGGCTCGACCGCGACCGTGAACTTGTCAGCGGTCACCGCTATCTTGCGCAGGCCTATGGTCGGCTGGGCCGTATTCCTGAAGCGGAACTTGCGACGGCGGAGATGCATTTTTATTCAGCCGATTACGAGAAAGCCAAGATATTTGCGCTCAGGGCCCAAAAACGGCTAAAGCGCGGTTCTCCTCGCTGGGTTCAGGCGCAAGATATTGTGAACTTTAAAGTGCCAAAGAAGAAGCGGCGCTAAAAATCGATCTAGAAAAGGCAGCAGTGACAACATGAACAAAGCATATTTGATCGGTGCGATTGGCGGCTTGGTTTCGCTCGGCGTTCTTGCGCTCGGCTATCAACTTGGAACGAGTTCCGCTCCCGCTGTTGTGGAAGCTGCCGTCGAACAACCCAAGCCCGAGCCGCAACTCGATGAGGCTAAGGTCGTGGAAATTGTCCGCAACTACCTCATGACCAACCCCGAAATCCTTGTCGAGGTCCAAACGGCGCTTGAAGCCAAGCGTGATGCCGAACAAAAAGTGGCGCAGCTCGAAACGATTACCAACGCGTCCCAAGCCATCTTCAAAGCATCCTATGATGGCGTAGCCGGCAATCCCGAAGGCGATGTAACTGTGGTCGAGTTCTTCGACTATAATTGCGGATTCTGCAAACGGGCCATGGCCGACATGGACGCGATGGTCAGCGCCGACAGCAATGTCCGTTTCGTGCTGAAGGAATTTCCGATTCTTGGTCCCGACTCGCAGAAGGCCCATGTCGTATCCATGGCGTTTCGTGCGTTGGTACCGGATCAGTATGCCGAATTCCATCGTCGCTTGCTGAACGGTCCGGGGCGTGCCACCGAGGATCGTGCGGTCAAGATTGCCATGGAACTTGGAGCCGAGGAGGCTGCATTGCGGGAAGAGATGAAAAATCCCGAAATCAGCGATGCTTTCGCCGAGACCTATGAACTGGCGAACCAGTTGGCGATAACCGGAACACCTTCATATGTGGTTGGCGACGAAGTGGTTTTTGGTGCACTGGGCCAGGAAGTGCTGACCGAAAAAGTCGCGAATCTGCGGAAATGCCAGAGCGCCACATGCTGAACCGCAGCTGATCCGGCGAAAGCCAATGGAAAACGCCTGATTAAGACGCATCCATCCAATTGAGTCCGGGCACCAAGCCGACTATAGAAGACGCAACGAGCGAGCCGGGCTCTCCGGGCGGGTGGTAGCAATGTCAAAGACAATCTTTGTGCTCAACGGGCCGAATTTGAACCTTCTGGGCACGCGTGAGCCGGCGGTCTACGGCAGTCAGTCGCTGAACGACATCGAACGGGACTGCCGTGAAACCGCTAAAGAGCTCGGTTTCGATGTTGATTTCCGGCAGAGCAATCACGAGGGAGATCTCGTCGACTGGATTCAGGAGGCTCGGGAAAAGGCCGCCGCCGTCATCATCAACGCTGGTGCGTACACGCACACATCGATAGCGCTCCACGATGCGCTGCGATCGGTCGACATGCCGGCGGTTGAAGTTCACCTTTCCAACATCCATGCCCGCGAGGCATTCCGTCAGGTGTCGACGATATCCGCCGTCGTCACAGGAACAATCTTCGGTTTCGGATCGCACAGTTATATACTCGCCGTGCGGGCCGTCGCCGCAGCACTTTGATTCAACAGGCAAACAACGAGGACACGGCATAAATGTCGACAAAAAAAACCGGAGTGGACCAGAAACTGATCCGCGACCTCGCCGACATACTCAACGAAACCAATCTCAGCGAAATCGAAATCGAACAGGACGATCTGCGCGTTCGCGTATCCCGGCAGGTGGCAGCCGTCCAGACGACTTCCATTGCTGCCGCGCCGGCGCTGGTGGCTGCTGGCACCGTTCCACAGACGCCCGAGCCGGCCTCGGCGAAAAGTGCGGACAACGGCAACGCGGTCCCCTCACCAATGGTCGGAACGGTTTATCTGGCACCCGCTCCCGGCAGCAAGCAATTTGTCGAAGTCGGCCAGTCCGTTGCCGAAGGTCAGACGTTTCTCATTATCGAAGCCATGAAGACCATGAACCAGATTTCAGCCCCGCGGGCGGGAAAAATCACTGCCATTCTGGTCGAAGACTCACAGCCCGTCGAGTTCGGCGAACCGCTAGTTGTAATCGAATAGGCGCGGACAGAGAGCGATCATGTTCCACAAAATCCTGATTGCAAACCGCGGCGAGATAGCGCTGCGGATATTGCGCGCCGCCAAAGAACTCGGCATCAAAACGGTCGCGGTGCACTCAACCGCCGACGCCGACGCGATGCATGTCCGCCTTGCTGAGGAAAGCGTCTGCATCGGACCGCCGCCATCACGCGACAGCTATCTCAACATCCACCAGATCGTTGCAGCGTGCGAGATCACTGGTGCGAATGCGATTCATCCCGGATACGGATTCCTGTCCGAGAACGCCAAGTTCGCTGAGATTCTCGAGGCGCACGACATCACCTTCATCGGCCCGACCGCCAATCATATTCGGCTGATGGGCGACAAGATCGAGGCAAAACGCACGGCCAAGCGGCTCGGAATACCGGTGGTGCCAGGGTCGGATGGTCCGATCACAACCGAGGCCGACGCTATCCGTGTGGCTGAGGAGATCGGATTTCCGGTCATCATCAAGGCGTCCGCCGGTGGCGGCGGCCGTGGAATGAAGGTCGCACAGACACGTGAAGATCTTGCCATGGCATTGTCGACAGCACGTTCGGAAGCTGGAGCGGCGTTCGGCGATGATG
>JAJFHT010000136.1 GCA_021775495.1 Hyphomicrobiales bacterium
GGGCGTGAGTTCTGCGCCGTGTTCATCAATATCGATCTGCAATCGGTCGGCAACTGGGCTGAACGCAACAATATTGCCTATGCTTCCTATCAGGAGCTTGCCAACCATCCGGAGGTCTACCGGATGATGACCGATCATGTCGATGAGGTGAACCGCAACCTGTCGAAAAACGAGATGATGGCCGGGGCGCAGATTCGGCGCTTCCTCGTTCTTCACAAGGAACTCGACGCGGATGACGGCGAATTGACCAGGACACAGAAAGTGCGCCGAAACTTCATTGCCGAACGTTATGGTGAACTGATCGAGGCGCTTTATGATGGATCGGTCGAAAAACATGTCGAAACCGAAGTGGTGTTCGAGGATGGCCGCAAAGGTACGATCGCCGCGGATGTCAAGATCGTTGACGTTACAGTTTACGACCCCACCGGTCAGATGCGCGAGGCGGCTGAATGAACAAGGCTTTTGTTCAGAACAGTTTCGAGGCGACTGATGACGGTGTCGCTCCCGGCGAGGTGTTGCTTGCAGTCGAAAATGTGACGCTTTCCTTTGGCGGAGTGCGGGCCATTGGTGGCGTCTCCTTCGATGTGATTAAAGGCGAGATCAGAGCCATAATCGGACCCAATGGCGCCGGCAAGACGTCGATGCTCAACGTCATCAACGGATTTTACACGCCGCAAATCGGAACGATCTGGTTTCGCGGAGCCGAGCGGATTTCCATGAAACCGCACGAAGCTGTCGGACAGGGCATAGCGCGCACCTTCCAGAACGTCGCCCTGTTCAAGGGCATGTCGACGCTTGACAACATCATGGCCGGCCGATCCGTGATGATGAAGCGCGGCCTCGGCTGGCAGATGCTGTGGCAGGGCCCGGCATTGCGGGAAGAGATCGAACACCGCGAAAAGGTCGAAGAAATAATCGAGTTCCTCGAAATCCAGCACATTCGCCGAACACCGGTCGGCAAATTGCCTTACGGTCTGCAAAAGCGCGTCGAACTTGGCAGGGCACTGGCCATGGAACCGTCCATCTTGCTGCTGGACGAGCCGATGGCCGGAATGAATCTGGAAGAAAAAGAAGATATGAGCCGGTTCATTATCGATGTGAACCAGCAGCGCGGAACGACAATCGCGCTGATCGAGCACGATATGGGCGTTGTGATGGACCTGTCCGACCGCGTCGTCGTGCTGGATTACGGCAAGAAAATCGCCGACGGCACGCCGGATGAAGTGAAAAGCAATCAGGACGTGATCGACGCCTATCTCGGCGTATCACACTAGAACTGGATGACCGGATGGACTTTCTGCACAGCATTCTGATCAAACCGTTCGCGGATATGGTGGCCGCCCCGGACTTTCTCATGCAGGTGCTTTGGGAGGGCCTGGTGTCGGGCGTGCTTTATGCGCTGATCGCGCTGGGTTTCGTGCTGATCTACAAATCCTCGCGGATCTTCAATTTTGCCCAGGGCATCATGGTGGTTTTCGCCGCGCTGACGCTGGTCGGACTGCATGAGAAGGGCGTTCATGCCTTGCTTGCGGTGCCGCTTACCCTGCTGGTGATGCTGATGCTGGCCGTGGCGATCGAACGAGTCGTGCTGCGGCCGCTGGTCAACCAGCCAGACATTATCCTGTTCATGGCGACCATTGGTATTACGCTGTTCCTGATCGGATTCGGCGAACTTATCTTTGGCGGTGAAAACAAGGTGATGATCACCGAACAGCTATTGATTCCGACCGGCAGTTACACATTCGAGCCGTTTGGCGGCTTCCTGCTGATCGAGCAGAAAGATCTGACGGCGGTGATCGGCGCTATCGCGCTGGTGCTGATCCTGCTGTTGTTTCTCAACCGGTCGAAAATGGGCCGGGCCATCCGGGCACTTGGCGATGATCATCAGGCAGCCCTTTCGGTCGGTATTTCCCTGTCGACGATCTGGGTTCTGGTGTGGTTCATCGCCGGCGTGATTGCACTGGCTACCGGCATCGTCTGGGGTGCCCGCGCAGGCGTGTCGTTCGCACTCGACGTGATTGCCTACAAGGCGCTTCCGGTACTGATGCTTGGTGGTCTTGAATCGGTCACCGGTGCAATTGTCGGCGGCCTTGCCATCGGCATTCTTGAAAAACTGTTCGAGCTTTACTGGGGCCAGCCGCTGCTTGGAGGCAACACCGAAACGTGGTTCGCTTTCGTCTTTGCGCTGGTCATCCTGCTGTTCCGGCCGCAAGGCCTGTTCGGCGAAAAGATCATCGAACGCATTTAATTCAGAGCACCGGGCGGAACCAATGCTTTATCGCATCGCAGGACAATTCAAGACCAACTACCGTGCCGACCACGCGCTGTTTCCGGTTCGTCAGGATGCCGTTCTTCTGGCAGTGATCCTGATTTGCGCGCTCGTGGTTTTCCCGCTGACGGCCAGCGAGTTTACGTTTCAGGCCTTGCTGATCCCGGTGCTGATCTATTCACTGGCGGCGCTCGGACTCAATATCCTAACCGGTTATGCCGGGCAATTGTCGCTTGGAACAGGCGCCTTCATGGGCGTTGGCGCCTATGCCTGCTACAAGCTGATCACCATCTTTCCGGAGATGAATCTGCTGGTTGCCATAGGTCTTTCGGGATTTTTCTCCGCTGCGGTCGGCATGGCGTTTGGCCTGCCGTCGCTGCGGATCAAGGGATTTTACCTGGCGATTGCGACGCTTGCAGCGCAGTTCTTTCTCGTCTGGCTGTTTGAAAAATGGGCATGGCTCTACAACTACAATGCCTCGGGCGCGATTCAGGTTCCCACTATCGATATGTTCGGAATTCGGGTCGCGGGACCAACAGCATCTTCGATCGTGCAATATTACTTCGTATTGCTGGTTGTCGGCCTGATGACTTTTTTCGCGATCAATATCACTCGCGGTCATATCGGCAGATCATGGAAAGCCGTGCGTGACATGGACATAGCGGCTGAACTGGTCGGCATCAATCTGCTGCGCTCCAAGCTGATCGCCTTTGGTGTATCGTCCTATATTGTTGGCGTTTCGGGGGCACTGTTCGTGTTCATGTGGCGCGGAGCAGCCGAACCCAACCTGTTTGATATTCCGCTGTCGTTCCGGGTGCTGTTCATCGCCATTATCGGGGGACTCGGATCGGTCATGGGGAATTATCTCGGAGCGATCCTGATTGTTGCGCTGCCGGTTGTTCTCAACATCGTTCCGGAGGCACTCGGCCTGGACATTAACGCTGCGACTCTGGAGCATTTGAACATCATGATCATCGGTGCTTTGATCGTCACCGTCCTGATCGTCGAACCGCATGGACTGGCCCGCTTCTGGGCGATAATCCGGGAAAAGCTGATCATCTGGCCATTCCCGCACTGAGGCAACTGCATCTTCGACCGGCAACAGCCGGTTGGGTGAAAACGGGGTGAGTTCGCCCGATCCAACAGGGAAAAACGAACACGTGGAGGAGAAGTGATGAAGACTTTTGTCAAAACAGCAATGCTCGGCGCTGCACTTGGTGTTGGAGCCGTGCTGGCCGCACCGGCCGCCTATGCACAGGACAGCGTATACGCGCCCAATCTTTCCTATCGGACCGGACCGTTCGCAGCGACCGGTATTCCGCTGATGGATGGCCAGCGTGACTATATTCTCATGCTGAACGAACGCGATGGCGGCGTGAACGGCGTCAAGATCGACTACGACGAGTGCGAGACCGGCTACAGCACCGAAAAGGGTGTTGAGTGTTACGAGAAGACAAAATCAAAGGCGATCGTGACCCAGCCGTGGTCGACCGGTATCACTCTGCAGGTGTTGCCGAAGACAAATGTCGACAAGATTCCGATCCTGGCTCCAGGATACGGTTTCTCGCCAATGGCCAACGGCAAAGTGTTCCAGTGGGCCTACAATCCGCCGGCGTCCTATTGGGATGGCGCATCGATGCTCTTGAACTATGTATCGGGCGGCGACATGGCCAGCCTGAAAGGCAAGAAGATCGCGCTTCTGCATCTTGATCATCCTTACGGAAAAGAACCGATCCCGCTGTTCCAGGCGATGGCAGAAAAACACGGATTTACCTTCCTGCCGGTTCCTGTCGGCCTGAAGGAAATGCAGAACCAGTCGGCTCAGTGGCTGCAGATTCGCCGCGAGAAACCTGACTTTGTCTTCATGTGGGGCTGGGGCGCGATGAATGCCGGTGCTCTGACCGAAGCGGTCAAGACAAAATATCCGATGGACCAGTTCATCGGCATCTGGTGGTCGGGTCATGACGGCGACATGAAAACGGTTGGCGAGAAGGGCAAGGGATACAAATCGATTTCCTGGAGTGTTCCGGTTGCCGACGCCCCTGTTATGGCCGACATCAAGAAACACGTTGTTGATGCCGGCAAATCCCTGATCGGAGGCGCTGATGACATGGACACCGTGTTCTATCAGCGCGGCGTCCTGATCTCGATGATCCTGGTGGAAGGCATCCGTGTCGCGCAGGATCACTTCGATACCAAGGTCGTCAATGCCGAACAGCTTCGCTGGGGTCTTGAGAACCTGAAAATCGATGATGCCAGAATAGCCGAGCTTGGCATGACCGGTATGGTCGGACCTTTCTCAACCAGCTGCAGCAATCACACCGGACATTCCGGGGCGTGGATACTGCAGTGGGACGGTGGAAAATTCGCACCAATTTCCGACAAGCTGACGGCCGATGCCGAAGCGATTTCCGCACTCGAGCAGGTCAAGGCGATGGAATACGCCGAAGCCAATGCTCCATGGCCGGTGAACGAGGCGTGCAAATAAGCACCGCTTGAACTTCCCTCTCCCGGCCTGGCCGGGGGAGGGTATCTGCCACACTTCCAGCATACCGTCCGGCAATCTTCTCGCGCAGGTTTTCCACCAATGTCCAAGCTTCCGGCCCATGCATCAGACACCAGCGCTCCGATCCTTTCGGTGAACAATATCGAGGTGATCTATGATCACGTCATCCTGGTGCTGAAAGGCGTATCGCTGGATGTGCCCAAAGGTGGAATCGTGGCTCTGCTCGGGGCGAACGGGGCGGGCAAGACGACGACGCTGAAAGCGATTTCCAACCTGCTGCATGCCGAACGCGGCGAGGTGACCAAGGGTGCCATCATCTTCAAGGGTGATGAAGTCCAGGCGCAGTCACCCAACGAGTTGGTACGCCGCGGCTGCATCCAGGTGATGGAGGGGCGGCACTGTTTCGGCCATCTCTCGGTCGAAGACAATCTGCTGACCGGCAGTTATACGCGCCGCGACGGCAAGGCAGCGATCCGTGATGATCTTGACATGGTCTATCAGTATTTTCCGCGGCTGAAAGAACGCCGCACCAGCCAGGCCGGATATACCTCCGGCGGTGAACAGCAAATGACGGCGATCGGCCGGGCGTTGATGTCGAAGCCGGAAATGATCCTGCTCGACGAGCCGTCGATGGGTCTCGCACCGCAACTGGTCGAGGAAATTTTCGAGATCGTGCGGCAGCTCAACGAAGATCAGGGCGTGTCGTTTCTGTTGGCCGAGCAGAACACCAATATAGCGCTGCGTTACGCCAAATATGGCTACATTCTGGAGTCCGGTCGCGTCGTATTGGATGGCGATGCCGCCGACCTCAGGGAAAACGAGGATGTGAAGGAGTTCTACCTCGGCGTTTCGGGCGAGGGGCGCAAATCATTTCGCGACGTCAAACACTACAAGCGCCGCAAGCGCTGGCTGGCCTGACTGCGGCCATTGCGCCACCCCCCATTGCCCTTGACCTGGTATTTCGCTATTCGGTCGAGAGCATTTCCCAAAGGGACAGATCATGAGTGAAGAGACAAATAGCGGCCCGGTCGAAATGGGTGCGGAGATGGACTACCCCGAACATGAGCGGACCTATGCCGGGTTCCTTGCTCTGTTCAAATATGGAACGATTGCCTGCGTTGCTCTAATGGTTGCGATGGCTTTCGGCTTCTTCACCAGCGCGGGCTTCTTTTCCGCGTCTGCCCTGTTCATATTAATTTGTGTTGCCGGGTTCTTCCTGGCGTAACACGATGCGCATTCGTGCCTGAACCACGGCACCGGAACCGGCATGATCTTGCCGGGGGTGTTGTTTGGGGTTCCAACCGAGAGGACATTGCAGGGTGGGACACAGCCTTTTCATACCCAGGGAAATCAATTCGGAAGAACCACGCGTCGCCGCCTCGCCCGATTCGGTCAAGCGGCTGGCCGGGCTGGGCCTGTCGGTGGTCGTTGAAGCTGGTGCAGGCGCTGCATCGCGTATTCTGGACGACGACTACAAGGCCGCTGGAGCGCGGATCGGAAAATCCGGTGACGCCGGCAAGGCCGACATCATCCTGAAAGTCCGACGGCCCGAGCCTGCCGAGGTCAAGTCTTATAAAAAAGGCGCCGCGGTCATCAGCATTATGGACCCGTACGGCAATGAAGCGGACGTCGCCGCCATGGCATCGGCCGGCGTGACGGCATTCGCCATGGAGTTCATGCCGCGGATCACGCGGGCACAGGTGATGGATGTGTTGTCGTCACAGGCGAACCTGGCCGGCTACCAGGCGGTGATCGACGCCGCAGCCGAATACGACCGGGCGCTGCCGATGATGATGACAGCGGCCGGAACCGTTCCCGCCGCCAGAGTGTTCGTCATCGGCGTCGGTGTCGCGGGCCTTCAGGCCATCGCCACTGCACGGCGGCTTGGCGCCGTGGTGACCGCGACCGATGTACGGCCGGCGGCGAAGGAACAGGTTGCTTCGCTCGGTGCGAAATTCATCGCCGTCGAGGATGAAGAGTTCAAGGCGGCGGAAACCGCAGGCGGCTACGCCAAGGAAATGTCGAAGGAATACCAGGCCAAACAGGCCGCGCTGGTGGCCGACCACATTGCCAAGCAGGACATCGTCATTACCACTGCGCTGATTCCTGGCAGGCCGGCTCCACGACTGGTGTCGAAAGAAATGGTCGCTTCGATGCGACCCGGATCGGTGCTGATCGATCTGGCTGTCGAACGTGGCGGCAATGTCGAAGGCGCGCGCGGCGGCCGTACGGTGGAAACCGGCGGTGTCAAAATCGTTGGCCACATGAATGTTCCAGGCCGGATCGCTGCCACCGCCTCGCTGCTCTACGCCAAGAACCTGCTGGCTTTCGTCGAGACACTTGTCGACAAGGAAAGCGGCACGCTGGCGATCAACACGGAAGATGAACTGGTCAGCGCCACAATGCTGACGAACAACGGCGAGGTCGTTCATCCGAATTTTGCCAGTGCCGCGGCCAAATCGGCACGGGCGGCAAAAAAACCGGCGGCCGCTAAGACTCCGGCAAAGCGTGCGGCGGCAAAAGCCAGCCCCGCCCGCAAGGCGCCGACCAAGAAACCGGCGGCGAAAAAACCGGCACCAGCCAAGTCAAGCAAGGGAGACGCCTGATGGCCGACTCAGCGCTTCAACAAGCCCTCGATCAGCTCTCCGCCGCGTCGGACGCGGTTCGACAAGCCGGTGAAAACCTGGTTGCGTCGGACGCAGCCGGCGCACTTGCCCACGCGGCATCCGGCGGCGCGGTCGATCCGTTCGTGTTCAGACTTGCCATTTTCGTCCTGGCGATTTTTGTCGGCTACTACGTTGTCTGGCAGGTAACACCGGCGTTGCACACGCCATTGATGGCGGTCACCAACGCGATTTCCTCGGTTATCGTGGTCGGCGCATTGCTGGCTGTCGGGATATCGGCCAGCGGGCTGGCGACCGGGTTTGGGTTTGTTGCCCTGGTCCTGGCGTCGGTGAACATATTCGGCGGCTTCCTGGTCACGCAACGAATGCTGGCCATGTACAAGAAAAAAGACAAGTGAGGGCCTGAGTGATGTCGGTCAATATCGCAGCCTTCCTCTACCTTGTCTCGGGTGTCCTGTTCATCCTGGCGTTGCGCGGCCTGTCGCATCCAACGACAAGCCGGCAGGGCAATACTTACGGCATGGTCGGAATGGCCATTGCCATCGTCACGACCCTGGCGCTGGCAACGCCCTCGTTCGGCGGCTTTTTCCTGATTGTTGTCGGCCTGGCGATCGGCGGGTCGGCGGGTGCCGTCATTGCCCAACGTATTCCGATGACGGCAATGCCTCAGCTTGTGGCAGCTTTCCATTCGCTGGTCGGTCTGGCAGCCGTCATGGTGGCCGCTGCGGCCATCTATTCGCCGTCCTCCTTCGGCATCGGAGATATCGGGCAGATCCACGCACAGGCACTGGTTGAAATGTCGCTCGGCGTGGCGATCGGCGCTGTCACCTTCACCGGTTCGATCATCGCATTTTTGAAGCTGGATGGCCGGATGTCCGGTGCTCCGATCATGCTGCCGATGCGCCATGCGATCAACGCCGGTCTGGCGATTTCGCTGGTCGTTCTGGTCGCAATCCTGGTTGGAACCGAAAGCCATTTCGTCTTTTGGCTGATTGTTCTTCTGTCCTTTGCGCTCGGCGTTCTGATCATTATCCCGATCGGCGGCGCCGACATGCCGGTGGTGGTGTCGATGCTCAATTCCTATTCGGGATGGGCAGCGGCCGGCATCGGCTTCACGCTGGGCAATCTGGCGCTGATCGTCACCGGCGCGCTGGTCGGCTCCTCAGGTGCAATTCTGTCCTACATCATGTGCAAGGGCATGAACCGCTCGTTTATCTCGGTCATTCTCGGCGGCTTCGGTGGTGAAACTGCTGCCATTGCCGATGACGGCATCGAACGTACGGTCAAACAGGGAGCCGCCGACGATGCGGCGTTCCTGATGGCCAATGCATCGAAGGTCATCATCGTTCCGGGATACGGTATGGCGGTGGCGCAGGCGCAGCATGCCCTGCGGGAACTGGCCGACAAGCTGAAATCGGAGGGCGTCGAAGTCAAATACGCCATTCATCCGGTTGCGGGTCGCATGCCCGGCCATATGAACGTGCTGCTGGCCGAGGCCAACGTGCCGTATGACGAGGTGTTCGAACTGGAGGACATCAACTCCGAATTCGCGCAGGCGGATGTCGCCTATGTCATCGGAGCCAATGACGTCACCAATCCGGCCGCGCGAGACGATCCGTCATCGCCGATTTTTGGCATGCCGATCCTTGATGTCGACAAGGCAAAAACCTGCCTGTTCGTCAAACGCTCGCTCGGCTCCGGTTATGCCGGCATCGACAATACGCTGTTTTACAAGGACGGCACGATGATGCTGCTTGGCGACGCCAAGAAGATGACCGAGTCCATCGTCAAGGCACTGGATTAGATTTCCGCATCCAGATATTGAAGCACGTGTCTTGTGTTTTTGCGGCGCCTGCATTCAGGGGCTGCCGCGGGTGAGAATTTTTCATCCGAACAGAGCGTGATGAGTCTATGCCGATAAAGATACCCGATCACCTGCCCGCCCGCGCGCTGCTCGATGCCGAAGGCGTGATGGTGATGAGTGAGGCGGATGCGGTGCGCCAGGATATCAGGCCGATGCGCATCGGCCTGCTCAACCTGATGCCCGACAAGATCAGGACCGAGACCCAGATCGCCAGGCTGCTTGGCTCGACCCCGCTTCAGGTGGAGCTGACCCTGGTCAAAATCACCAATCATGTCGCGCGTAATACACCGGCCGAGCATATTACGTCGTTCTATCGCGGCTGGGAGGAGATCAATACAGAACGGTTTGACGGGTTCATCATCACCGGTGCTCCGGTGGAGAAACTGCCATTCGAACAGGTGACGTACTGGGACGAGTTGCGCCGGATCTTCGACTGGACCCAGACCCACGTTCACACCTGTTTCAACATCTGCTGGGGCGCTCAGGCGGCAGTCCACCACTTCCACGGCATGCCGAAATACCAGTTGCCGGAGAAAGCATTCGGCGTATTCCGTCACCGCAATCTGGCGCCGGCCTCACCCTATTTGCGCGGCTTTTCCGACGATTTTTCGGTTCCGGTGTCGCGCTGGACCGAGGTTCGGAACGAGGATATTCCGGCGGCCAGCGGCATGAGCGCACTGATGGAATCGGATGAAACCGGCCTGTGCCTACTGGATGACCCGGTGCAACGGTCGCTGCACATGTTCAATCATATCGAATACGACACCAATTCCCTCAGTGAGGAATTTGCGCGCGACCGCGAAGCGGACAAACCGATTTTGCCGCCGCGCAACTATTTTCCTCAGAACGATCCCAATCGCCAGCCCGAGAACCGCTGGCGCAGCCACGCCCAGCTTCTGTTCGGCAACTGGATCAACCAGCTCTACCAGACCACGCCCTTCGACATTTCGAAGATCGGAAAGTAGGGCAGCCGACCTTCGTCCGAAGCGTTCAGAACCTATTCCGCCGCTTCAAGCTTGTCCTGCGTCCGGGTTTCGAAATCGCCTGCATCATGGCGTTCATGAAGCTGCGTTTCCGGCTCTCCGAAAGCGCGGTTGACCATGCGCCCTCGTTTCACCGCATCCCGCTCGGCAATCTGTTTGGTCCAGCGATTGACATGGGTGTAGGTGTCGGCCTCGAGGAATTCGGCGGCGCTGTAGACAAGATTGGACACCAAAGCTCCGTACCAGGGCCAGATGGCCATATCGGCGATCGTGTAGTCCTCACCGGCCATATATTGATTGTCCGCCAGATGACGGTCGAGAACGTCGAGCTGGCGTTTGACCTCCATGGCAAAACGATCGATGGGATATTCGAATTTTTCCGGTGCATAGGCGTAGAAATGGCCGAAACCGCCGCCGAGATAGGGAGCGCTTCCCATCTGCCAGAACAGCCATGACAGGCATTCGGTCCGTTTGGCATGATCACTGGGAAGGAAAGCGCCGAATTTTTCGGCCAGGTACAGCAGGATGGCGCCGGATTCGAACACCCGGGTCGGTGACGGCGTGCTGTGATCGACAAGCGCCGGAATCTTGGAGTTGGGGTTCGCCGCGACGAAACCGCTGCCGAACTGATCGCCGTCGCCGATCTTGATCAGCCAGGCGTCGTATTCGGCATCCTTGTGTCCAAGTGCCAACAATTCCTCCAGCATCACCGTGACTTTGACGCCGTTGGGTGTGGCCAGTGAGTAGAGCTGCAGCGGATGTTTGCCTATGGGCAGTTCCTTGTCATGGGTCGGGCCGGCAATCGGACGGTTGATGCTGGCGAACCTGCCGCCGCTTTCCTTGTTCCATTTCCAGACTTTGGGAGGAGTGTAGCTCATTGATCGGGTTCCATTTCTGTTGAAGAAGGCGAGCAATATCGGCTCTTCGCTCGGGTTGATTTCCTGTATATTCCTGAAGTTTCCTTGTCATTGCCGCCGGACGGCAGGCAGCGCTGTCATTGCGACATCGATGAAACGTTCCAGCGATTTCCGGTCGGAGCCACCGCGGCCCATGACCGACAGCGCCAGCGCCTGTCCGGCAAAAAAATCGGCAAGGGCTTTCGGATCGGCATCCGCGGGCAATTCGCCGTGGTTTTTGGCAGCTTTGAAGCGCTCAAGAAGCGCTTCCCGGCGGTTCATGTTGAGGCTTCGTCCCAAATCCTCCAGTGCGGCTGACTGGTCCGAACATTCGATGACGCTGTTGACCAGAAAACAGCCGCCAGGGCTTTTTTTGTCGCTAGCGGATGTGGCGATCGCCTGGAGAAAATGACGGATGACGGTATCCAGCGCATGCGGACATTTCAGCAGCTCATCGATCAGCGGAGAGCCGAATTCCTTGAAATAATGCTCCAGCGCTTTTGCATAGACAGCCTCCTTGTCACCGAATGTTGCATACAATCCGGGCTTGGCCATGCCGGTTGCAGCGGCAAGGTCGTTCATTGATGTGCCTTCGAAACCCTGCTTCCAGAACAGCTTCATGGCTGTTTCCAGGGCTTTGTCCGGGTCGGTCTTGCGTGGTCGGCCGCGGTTCATTTGTCCTCAGTTCAAGCTTTACGTCAAATATTAGTACCGAGTGGTATTTTAATTTCTTGAACCGAAAAATCAAGTGCCTATTTGAATACCGCTCGGTACCAATTTGCCGATCTCGATCACTGGATAGGAACATTCAACATGACAAAACCGACCCTGTTTGACGGCCTGCGCCTCGGCGATCTCGAACTGCCCAACCGTATCGTTATGGCACCGCTTACTCGAAACCGGGCAAAGCACGACGGCGATGTGCCGCACGCGCTGAATGCCGAATATTATGCACAGCGGGCGAGTGCCGGGCTGATCATCACGGAAGCCTCGCAGATATCGCCGGAAGGCAAGGGATATGCCTGGACACCCGGTATCTACAGCGATGCCCAGATCGATGGATGGAAGCAGGTGACCGATGCCGTCCACACCCGGGATGGGCGGATATTCGTCCAGTTGTGGCATGTCGGCCGTGTGTCGCACACTTCGCTACAGCCGGGCGGGCAGCCGCCCGTCGCACCGTCGGCCCTGGCGGCGGAAACACGGACTTTTGACGGTGAGGCATTCGTACCGACTTCGACGCCGCGCGCGTTGGAGACGTCCGAGATGGCCCGTATTGTCGATGACTATCGAAGAGCCGCAGTCAATGCGAAGGCGGCCGGGTTTGACGGGATCGAACTGCATGCA
>JAJFHT010000137.1 GCA_021775495.1 Hyphomicrobiales bacterium
AACTGGCACCGAGATAATCTGTCTCGTTTTCCGCGCCTGCATGGTTGGCGTAGAGCAGCCACACGCCGTTTTCGAACGCCCGGGTCGGCATCATTTGATGCGCCACCGACGTCCACGAGTCCGAAAGAGCCGTCGGCACGACGATCACGTCAACCCCGAATTCGGCGGTTGCACGCACAAGTTCCGGCAGTTCGGCTTCGTAACAGATCAGGATGCCGCAGCGCACGCCGTTCAGTGTGAATACCGTCAGCTGGTCGCCGGCATCAAACAGTCTTCTTTCGCGCCCGGGAGGGAAGAACATCTTGCGGTGGTTTGCGATGCTGCTTCCGGATGCGCTGACGCAATTGGCTGAGTTGTATATGCGCTCGCCGTGCCGTTCCGGATATCCGTAGACGATTGTGGTGCCGGTTGCGCGGGCAATGTCCGCAACGTGGCCGGCAAACGGTCCGTCGCTGGTTTCGGCCAGTTCGGCTACGGTATCGCCGACATCATATCCTGACAGGAAAAGTTCCGGGCAGACAACAAGGTCCACAGATGTCGCCCGGAGTGCAGCAGCAAGGCTTTCAAGCCGCATGGAAGTGTCACACCCGCCGGCCTCCGGCTGAAATACACCTGCTCTCATTGCTCTATCGGTCCACCAGCAGGATTTCGCGGCGATAATCCGTCAGATAGTCGCACCCGGTTTGGGTGACCACCACCGAGTCTCCGATGCGCCCGCCAAGCCTGCCGTCAACCGATATTCCTCCATCGACCGCAAACGTCATGCCCGGTCGCAGGATGGTCCGGTCACCTTGTTTGAGTTCGGGGGCTTCAAGATAGGACATGCCGATCGATCTGCCGGTCCTGTATCCGGTTTCAAATCCGCGCTCGCGATAGACCTCATTGGCGGCTTCGGCGACTGTTTCAGCCGTTATGCCGGGGCGGATGCTTGCGATCGCAGCCTGTTGCGCGTCGATGGCGGTCTGTTGGACGATCGCAGCTTCATCTGACAGTTCTTCAATGAAAAACATCCGGTCGAAACCCAGCTTGTATTGTTTGAATTGGGCCATGTTGCAGAAACAGAAATAGACCGGATCACCCTTTTCGAGCCGTTTGACGCTCGCCCGCCGGTGCACCATCGAGGTGTCGCGGCCCGACTGCATGATTTGCAGATTGTGAATCATCGGAGAGATGAACGCATCCCAGCCTTTGTCTGTCAGGAAACCGGCAGCTTTGCGTGTTCCGGCATTGATGATGTCGAGCGCGACCTCGTATTCGGCTACGCCCCGGCCAAGCGCCGATTCCGCGGCCTGCATCATGGCGCCGGCAATATCGCCTGCCTGCCGCATGATCATGATCTCCTCGGCTGATTTGATCATGCGCATGTCGCCGAGAACGGTCGATATGTCATGCAGCGGTGTGCCTGGCATCTGATCGTCAAACCAGTTTCTGACCATCGACGGCAGCACCGAGGATTCAATTCCGATCTTGCCGGGCCGGTCTGTCAGCACCCGGGCAAGCACGTTTTCCCACCGTTCGGTTCCGGCATCCTGCCAGGTCTCGATGTGCTGTACCCAGGTCATCGATCCGACCATCTCGCTTTCCATCAGCGGCGTGATGACAACCGGGTCACCGGTTGGCCGGACAATCAGAAAGGTCGGACGACCGAACTCGATCGACAGGTAGCCCCAAAACCCGGCGAGGTAGGCAATGGAGCTCTCATCGGTGAAAACTGCGACATCAATCCCGTTTTCCCCGAGCCGCGATTGAAACTCGACTGTTCGCTGGCGTGCCTGTTCAAGCATGTGACGTTCCTCAACGATCTCAGGTGAAGTGTATACACCCTGATGTTGATAGCAAAGAAAAATTGTAATTTCTTGCGAAATCACGTTAAGCTGTGCACAGCTGAATATGACTCAATTTCACTGACCATCGAGGAACGGCTATGAGTGAGGTCCTGTCCAAACCCTGGCACGTTCGCTTCGATGCGGGCCGCCATCACCGCGCCAAAATAGGGTTTGTACTGCTGGCGACTGAGCAGACGATAGAGGATGATGTTGCGAAATTGATGCCTGCCGGCGCCGCAGCGCATTTTACTCGTGCGGCCATTCCCGATTCGATTACCAGCGATAATCTGCAATCCCAAGCCGACATGCTTGCGCAATGTGCGTCCCTGCTGCTGCCGGATGGTTCACTCGACGTGATCTGTTACGCCTGTACCTCCGGTTCGCTGGTTATTGGCGAAGAACGTGTTTTCAACGAATTGAATAAGGGTGCGCCACAGGCCATTGCGACCTCCTTGATCACGGGAGTGATCAGGGCTCTTCGTAAGATTGAGGCAAAACGTATCGTTGTGGGAACGCCTTATCTCGATGAGGTCAATACCCTTGAGAAAACCTACCTTGAGAAGGCGGGATTTGAGGTGGTCGATATCCAGGGTCTCAATCTGGAACGGGACAGTGATATGGTTCGCGTCACGCCGGAATTCATTTGTGAATTCGCACAGTCGATTAACCGGCCGGATGCGGACACAATCTTCATTTCATGCGGCGCATTGCGGACGCTTGATGTGGTTGCCGACATTGAAGAACGCACCGGAAAACCTGTGATCTGCTCGAACCAGGCTATGATCTGGGACACCTTGCGTCTGGCCGGGATCGACGATCGCATCGGTCGCTACGGAAAACTGCTGTTGAATCACTGAAATCCTGAAGTCATGGCCAAGACCGACAAACGATCCTCTGCGGAAGAAATATTCTCGATATTGCGGGACCGTATCTGTCTTCTCGATTATCCGCCCGGCACGGTTCTGCGCGAAGCCGATTTGGCGACGGAATTTTCAGTAAGTCGGACGCCGGTTCGCGCGGTGCTTCAAAAGCTCGCCCATGCGGGGTTGATTGAATCGCGCGATGGGGTGGGCACCATCGTGACCGAACTGAGTTTTTCTGAAATTCGCGATATATATCGAATGCGGCTGAAAATAGCGGAACTGATCGGCCAGATGGATCCCTTGCCGTTTTCGGCTGTCCACCGCGAAGAGATTGAGGCATTGCGCGGCAGGGCAGTGGAATTGAAGGCCAGGTTCCGTATCGAGATGTACTGGCAGATCAATCATGACCTGCATTTCCTGATCTCCGGCATTATCGGTAATTCAGCGCTGCGTCAGATGTGGGACCATTTCTACTTTCAGGCGGCACGCATCTGGTATCAACATGCCCGGTTCGATCCAACCGGTGTTGCCGCTTCCCTGGTCGATGAACTTGATGAAGTGCATCGCGCCATCTGCGAAGATGACCCTGTTGCGCTCGGTTATGCTCAACGAAACTACATCGCCTACGGCCTGTCACGACTGCAGCCGCGCCGGTAGGGCGCGTCTGCATCAACAGAAAAGAGTTTGTTCCGGATCAGCTCTTGTTTGCGGCTTCGCCGATATTGTCGACGCCACGCTCATCCAGAAGATTGGACAGCCAGTCGGGATCCATTTCCGGAACCGATGACAATAGCAGGTCGGTGTACTCGTGGTGCGGCGGCTTGAACATCACATCCTTGGGCCCCTGTTCCACCACCTTGCCTTCCTTCATCACCACCACTTCGTCGGCAATCGAACGAACGGTTGCCAGGTCATGGGTGATGAACATATAGGCCAGGTTGAGGTCCTTCTGCAGCTTGTCGAGGAGGCGCAAAATGCCTTCCGCGACCAGTTGGTCGAGCGCGCTCGTCACTTCGTCGCAGATGATGAATGCCGGTTCTGCCGCTAGCGCACGGGCAATGCCGATGCGCTGCTTTTGCCCGCCGGACAATTCGGAAGGAAGTCGATGATAATACAGTGACGGCTCAAGCTCGATCTGGTCGAGCAGCTGATCGACACGCTTTTTCAGTTCAGCGCCCGTAACCCCGCTGTAGAATTCAATCGGCCGGCCGATAATTTCACCGATCTTCTTTTTTGGATTCAGCGCCGTATCGGCCATCTGGTAGATCATCTGGGCCTGACGCAATTGGTCCTTTGTTCGGTCCTGGTATCGCGGCGGCAATACCTTGCCGTCGAACAGGATTTCACCACCGATTGGCGGCAATAGACCGGTGATGCAGCGGGCCGTCGTCGATTTGCCCGAGCCAGACTCGCCAACCACCGCAACTGTACGGCCACGATAAATGTCGAATGACACATCATCGAGAACCTTGGTATCACCATAGGCCGCGGAAACGTTTCGCACCGTCACGAGCGGCGTCTCGTCCTTCTTGGGCGCCGGTTTCGGTTTCCGCTTGAAGCTGCGTACTGCCCAAAGGGTCTTTGTATATTCCTCCTGTGGGTCTTCCAGCATCTTGCGGGTTTCGGCTTCTTCGACCTCATCACCTTTCAACAGCACTTTGATGCGATCAGCCATTTGCGCAACCACGGCCAGGTCATGGGTGATATAGAGCGCTGCCGTATTGAACTGATCGACAATGTCCCTGATCGCGGCAAGAACCTCGATCTGCGTTGTCACGTCGAGCGCGGTCGTCGGCTCATCGAAGATGATCAGGTCCGGCCTGCAGGCCATCGCCATGGCGGTCATCGCACGCTGCAACTGTCCGCCGGATACCTGGTGCGGATAACGAAAACCGATTTCCTCGGGATTGGGCAGCCGCAACCGGCGATAAAGTTCGATGGCGTCCTTTGTACTCTCATCCTTGGTATCGATCTTGTGCAACAACGGCGCTTCGGTGTGCTGATCGATCAGCTTGTGCGCAGGGTTGAACGAAGCCGCGGCCGATTGCGCCACATAGGCAATTCTGGAGCCGCGCAATGCCCGCCGTTCAGACCGGGTCGCTGAGGTCAATTCCATCCCGTCGAATTCCACAGTGCCATTGGATATGCGGCAGCCGTCGCGGGTAAAACCCATTGCTGCCAGTCCAATCGTGGATTTTCCTGCGCCGGACTCGCCAATCAGGCCCATCACTTCGCCGCGGTGCAGGGTGAGATCGACACCATGGACGATTTCAATCCATTTTTCGTCTGAGTAACCTTCGATCCGAAGGTCCTTGACTGTCAGCAGAACGCTTTTTTCGTCAGCCATATTCTATTCCTTCAGTCCGGAGGAGATATGCAGCATCCAGTCGACAACAAAGTTGACGGAAACCGTCAACAGAGCAATCGCGGCGGCTGGAATCAGTGGTGTGATTTCACCGAATGAGATCAGCGTTGCGTTCTCGCGCACCATCGATCCCCAGTCGGCGGTTGGCGGCTGGATACCCAGACCGAGGAACGACAGGGCCGAAATCGCCAGGAAGACGAAACAGAACCGCAGGCCGAATTCAGCCGCAAGTGGCGCTGTCGCATTCGGCAGCACTTCCTTGATGACAAGGTACCAGGTCGATTCGCCCCGAAGCCGGGCCGCTTCGATGTAGTCCATCACCACGATATTCCCGGCAACTGCCCGTGCAAGACGGAAAATAAGCGGCGAGTAGAGCAGGGCGATGACCAATGTCAGATTGATTACGCTTGTTCCGACGATTGTCAGCAGCAACAGCGCGAAGATCAGCTGTGGAATGGCCATCAAAGTATCGACGATGCGCCCAAGAACCTGATCGATCCAACCACCGAGTACGGCTGCGGACAATCCTGCAACTGTCCCGACAACGAAGGCAATCGCGGTGGTCATCAGGGCAATGCCGACGGTATTTCGCGCGCCGTACACAAGTCGGCTGAACAGGTCACGTCCGAGCTGGTCACCGCCCAGAATCATGACTTCGTCCGGCGGAGCAAAAGCTCCGGCAATGACTTCGGCTTCACCATAGGGCGCAATGATCGGCGCAAATACGGCTGCGATAATGTAGATAATGATCAACAGCAGACCGAAAGACGCCGTCAGCGGCGCTGTACGCATCAGTTTCGCGCCACCACGCGGCAATATCTGGATCAAAGTCTCTCGGAAGCTGTAGGCGAGACCGGCCGATGCGGCCAGCAGGGCTATCGCAATGGTGATATTGATCAGAACCGATTCACCGCCGAGCAGACCGGCCAGCAGCGACACGCAGACCAGCGAGAACAGCAGCAAAAGTGCCGTCCGGTACTGGTAGTACGCCGCTGTGCAGCAAGCCGCGATCAGCAGGAAAAAATAGGCGATCATAAAATTGCTCATCTAACCGGTCCTCACTTGGGATGCCTGAGGCGTGGATTGGAGAGTATGGCCCCCACATCCGCGATCAGATTGAAAAGAATGAACGTCGCGGCGAAAACCAGGCAACAGGCCTGCACCACAGGGAAATCCCGTTTGGTGACACTGTCGACGAGCAATTGCCCAACGCCCGGGTAAACAAAGACCACTTCCACCAGAACCACGCCGGTAATGAGGTAAGCAAGGTTCAGTGCAACCACGTTTATGATCGGTGCCAGTGCATTGGGAAGAGCGTGTCGGGTGATGACCTGCGAACGCGACACGCCTTTCAGTCGCGCCATTTCGATGTAGGGCGATGCCAGCAGATTGATGATCGCCGCACGGGTCATGCGCATCATGTAAGCGGTGACCACCAGCGTCATCGTCAAAGCGGGCAGCATAGATCGATAAAGCCTTGTACCGAAATCCATGTCTCCCGAGACGTTGGAAATCGCAGGGAACACCTGGTTCTGCACGGCAAGAAAAACGATCAGAATATATCCGAGGAAAAACTCGGGCGAGGAAATCGCCCCCAGGCTGACCACGTTTGCAACCCGGTCAAATACGGAATTGCGATACAGCGCGGCCATCACGCCAAGTCCGATTGCAAGCGGGACGGCTATGACTGCGGCAAGCCCGGCAAGAAACAGCGTGTTGGCAAAACGCGGAGCCAATTGCTCGGCAACGGAGCGGTTATTGGCGAGCGATACGCCAAAATCCCCCTGAACAGCGCCGCCGAGCCACTCGAAGTAGCGCACGAAGGCCGGTCGGTTCAGTCCCAGATCCTCCCGCAGCTGTGCCACGGTCTCCTCTGTTGCGGACTGGCCAAGGATTTGCTGGGCAAGATCGCCCGGCAACATTTCCACCGCACCGAATATGATTATTGATACGACCAGAAGTGTCACAAGGCCAAGGCCAAGACGCTTCACGATCAGTCCCATCACGCCGCTCATGCGCTTCCCCTCTTTTTGCTCACCGGCCGTTTTGAAATTTTTATTTATCCGGCTCGGTGACAGGAGTGTCGCAATTGAACTATTGCGACGTCAAGCCATAATGGCAGAGGGACCGGAGCGCCGGTCTGACAAAAAATCAACTGCCGGGTGCAAACAACGCTCTCGGCGCCCAAATGACAAAGGACGATCGCTTCAGGCTCATGCGTGCGAACTACAAAATACAGCGGCTGTTTGTCAGTGTGCATCTGGATGCCGGAGAGGTTGTCGCCGCCGAGGCGACGCAGAGCCATTATCTGGCCAATGTTCTTCGCATGGGCCCCGGCGACTCGATCCAGCTGTTCAACGGCCGCGACGGAGAATGGCTGGCCCGGCTGGAGTCCCGGTCTCGAAAACAGCTTGAATTCATAGTCGGTGAGCAATTACGGCCACAGCCGGAACCAGGCGATCTGGTCTATTGTTTTGCGCCACTGAAACAGGCGCGGCTCGACTATTTGGTGCAGAAGGCTGTCGAGATGGGAGCGGGGCGGTTGCAACCGGTGCTGACTTGGCACACGCAAATGCACAAAATTTCCGGCAAACGCCTGTCGGCCAACGCGATCGAGGCGGCCGAACAATGCGGCATTCTGGCCATACCTGAAATATCTGAGCCCATTCGTTTTGAAAGCCTGCTGGCCACCTGGGCGCCGGACCGCAGGCTGATCTTTTGCGATGAAGCGCATGAGTCGCAAAATCCGCTGCCGGTTCTCGCAGCCATCGGGGAGAAAAAACTTGCCATCCTGATTGGCCCCGAAGGCGGGTTCTCCGATCAGGAACGGGAACAGCTCCATGGCTGCTCCTTTGTAACGGCCATCCCGCTCGGACCACGCATTTTGAGGGCTGACACAGCAGCCGTGGCGGCGCTCGCGGTGGTGCAGGCCGCGATCGGCGACTGGAACTGATCAGTTTTTCTTGAAAGCTGCTGAAGGAATTTTCACTTGATCCGCACCTGCAAATTGGTCAAGCAGTCAGGCATTGAATTGCGGTCCATCCGCGAGAGGCTCAGGGGGAGACACCTGCATGGCGCGTGACACCGTGGATACGGAACCGGTCGAACAGATCGATCAGCTTGTGGATTACCTGGCCGCGGGCTGCAAACCCCCATCAGACTGGCGCATCGGCACCGAGCACGAGAAATTTCCATTCTATATCGATGGCAATGCGCCCGTTCCCTACGGCGGAGACAATGGCATCCGCGCGCTGTTGGAGGGAATGGAACAGAAGCTTGGCTGGGATCCGATATTGGATGCCGGACATATTATTGGACTGGTCGAGCCGACCGGGCAGGGTGCCATTTCGCTTGAGCCTGGTGGACAGTTCGAACTGTCTGGTGCGCCGGTGGAAACCATCCATCAGACTTGCCGCGAGAGCAACGCCCATCTGTCGCAATTGCAGGAGATCGCCGAGCCTCTTGGTATCCGTTTTCTCGGTCTGGGCGGCAGTCCGAAATGGACCCTCGCCGATACTCCGCGCATGCCAAAATCACGTTATGACATCATGACCGCCTATATGCCGAAGGTTGGTTCGCAAGGCCTCGACATGATGTATCGCACCTGCACCATCCAGGTGAATCTCGATTTCAGTTCCGAATCCGATATGCGCCGCAAGATGCAGGTTTCCACAAAGCTGCAGCCATTGTCCTCGGCTCTTTTTGCGAGCTCGCCTTTCACCGAAAGTCAACCCAACTCACTGCAGTCCTGGAGGTCCGATATCTGGCGCGATACCGACAATCAGCGCTCCGGACTGCTGCCGTTTGTGTTTTCGGAAAATTTCGGCTTTGCCGACTATGTCGATTGGGCGCTTGACGTGCCGATGTACTTCATTCTGCGCGACGGTAGGTATCACGATGTCACCCATGTGACCTTCCGCCAGTTCATGCAGGGTGCACTGCGCAATTCCGTCCCCGACGGCCTGCCGACCATGGGCGACTGGACGAACCACCTTTCGACGTTGTTTCCCGACGTCCGGCTGAAACGCTTTATCGAAATGCGCGGCGCCGACGGCGGGCCGTGGCGGCGGATCTGCGCGCTTCCGGCCCTTTGGGTAGGCCTTCTTTATGATGATGAAGCGCTGGACGCCGCGGAGCAACTCACCGCCAACTGGAGCTTCGATGAGGTCTTTGCCCTGCGCGAATCGGTCCCATCAAATGGTCTTGATGCGAAGATTGGCAAGACCGACCTGCATCGGATTTCCCGAGAGGTTCTCGGCATTTCCCGACTTGGATTGCAGAACCGCGCGCGATTGAACCCGGATGGTTACGACGAAGCCCATTTTCTTGCCCCATTGGAGGAAACGGTGGCCCGCGGGTCCACAGCTGCCCAGGAAATGGTTAAGGCCTACCACACACGCTGGGGAGGCTCGATCGAACCCGTGTTCACCGAATATGCCTATTGACCACAGGCACATAGGCGCTGCGGCGAACTTGCGCTAAGCTTCTCCGAGATCAAAGGTCCAACGTGAGGAGATTCGGCCATGCTTCCGCTTTTTGACATGCTGGCGAATGCCCAGAACGGCAATGGAATTGACGCCATGGCGCGCCAGTTCGGTCTGTCCCAGCAACAGGCCACCCAGGCAATGGAGGCGTTGCTGCCGGCATTTTCGCAAGGGCTCAAACGCAATGCCGTCGATCCTTACGGGGTCGGCAACTTCATGAATGCTCTGGCAAGCGGCAATCATCAGAACTATTTCGACAATCCTGCGCAGGCGTTCTCTGCTTCGGGAATGGCGGATGGCAATGGAATTCTGGGCCATCTGTTCGGATCGAAGGAACTGTCGCGCGCGGTTGCGGCGCAGGCGTCCGCAGCGACCGGCATCGGCGCGTCTACATTGCAGCAGATGTTGCCGGCCATGGCGGCCATGATCATGGGTGGCCTGTTCAAGCAGTCGACCGGACAGATGCAGGCCGGTGGGTTTGGCGGCGGTAATATCATTGGCGAGGTTATCGAGCAGATGATGCGCCAGCAGACCGGCGGGCAGCAAAGGCGCGCGCCCGAACCTTCCGGCGGCGGCGCACCCAATCCCTTCGATAATCCTTTCGGCAAGGTTCTGGAGGGCATGTTCGGAGGTGCCGGTGGTGGCAAGCAGCCTGACCGGCAACCTCAACGCCAGTCCGACCCGTTCCAGGACAACCCGCTCGGTCAGATTTTTCAGGACATGCTCGGCGGCGGCCAGCGCCAGCCGGAACCGGAACCGAGGCCCGAACCTGAGCCGCAGCGACAGTCATCCGGCCAGCAGAAAAATCCCTATGACGACCTGTTCGGCCAGATGTTCGAAACCGGCAGCAAAGCGCGGGACGACTATCAAAGCAATATGGAATCCATTTTCGATCAGTTCGTGAAGGGAATGGACGGCAGGCGTTGAATAAAGTGCTGATAACAACAGCCGGGAAATCCGAGTGACGGAAGCCACCGGCGATCCGAAATCGAATGTTGCGGAATTCACCGTCAGTGAGATTTCTGGCGCCCTGAAGCGCACTGTTGAGGAAACCTATGGCCGTGTGCGGGTGCGCGGCGAGGTTTCCGGTTATCGCGGTCCGCATTCCTCAGGCCATGCCTATTTCGCACTCAAGGATGATCGTTCACGGCTTGAGGCGGTGATCTGGCGTGGGGTGTTTTCCAAACTCAAGTTTCCGCCGGAAGAGGGCATGGAAGTCGTCGCCACCGGCAAGCTGACGACCTATCCGGGTTCGTCCAAGTACCAGATCGTCATTGACAGCCTGGAGCCGGCCGGCGCCGGAGCGCTTATGGCGCTGCTGGAGGAACGTCGCCGCAAGCTCGCGGCGGAAGGCCTGTTCGATCCGGCGCGAAAGCAATTGTTGCCCTTCATGCCGATGGTCATCGGTGTCGTCACCTCGCCGACCGGTGCGGTGATCCGGGACATTATTCACCGGATCACCGACCGCTTCCCGCTGCATGTCATAGTCTGGCCGGTGCGTGTTCAGGGAGAGACCTCGGGAGCGGAGGTTGCCAACGCTGTCTCGGGGTTCAACGAACTGGTGCCGGGAGGGCCGATTGCCCGGCCGGACGTGCTTATCGTCGCGCGTGGCGGCGGCAGCTTGGAGGATCTCTGGGGATTTAACGACGAGGCCGTGGTTCGGGCCGTCGCCGAATCCGATATTCCGGTGATTTCAGCGGTTGGTCATGAGACCGACTGGACCCTGATTGACCACGCGGCCGATACCCGCGCCCCGACACCGACCGGGGCAGCCGAAATGGCCGTGCCGGTGCGGGCCGAACTGGAAGCCCAACTCGCCAATCTCGCTGCGCGGCTGAAAGGCGGTGTATCCCGGCTGATCGATCGCCGTCGTCAGGCTCTGCATTCTGCCGCCCGCGCCTTGCCGACGGCGGATGGTCTGCTGGCCCTGCCAAGGCGGCGTTTCGACGAAGCCGCGATGCGGCTCGGTCGGGGCCTGCAGGTAAATACCGAGAAAAAACGCGCTCGGTTTTCCGGATTGCGGTTGTCTTCAGCCATGTTGCTGCAGCGGGTCGATGCTGGCCGCGACAGGCT
>JAJFHT010000138.1 GCA_021775495.1 Hyphomicrobiales bacterium
CGCATAACCGGCGACCAGTGGCGGGCTGGAGAACAACAATGCGTATCCGTGAAACACCAGGACACTTTGAACGCCGATCGCTGCAATGACGAGTGCCAGGTCCTGAATCGATGTGCCCGCTGGAACGCCGATAGCAAAGAGCGAACCGAAAAACAGGATTGCCTTCGGGTTGGTGAGATGCAGCGCGAGACCCTTGCCATAGGCTGACCGCAACGATCCGACGGGCATTTTCAGCGTTTTGGGTTTGCCGGGGGTCATCGCCGAACGGGCTGACTTGAAGGCAAGAAACAACAGATATCCTGCCCCGATATAACGCATCACCTCAAACGCCCAGACACTGGAATGCATCAGCGTTGCCAGACCAAGCGCTGCCGAAACCGACCATGTCAGTGATCCGGATGTGATTCCCGCGGCCATCGCCAGTCCATATTGGCGTCCGGATGCCATCGAGGTTCCGGCGATTGCCAATGTTGCCGGTCCCGGGCTGGCTGACGCGACAAAAGCAGCGGCGAGAATCAGCGGCAGATTGATATCAGCGAGCATGAGCGATCATCCGTTGGAGGCAGAAGGTGCAGACAGTTCACAGCGGACCGCCGGCCTTTGCCATCAGTCCGCTGGTCTGATCGTAAATGCCGCGGAAAACCTCATATTGCCCTGAATACAACTCAGAATATTGCACTCGGGGCGACACCTCGCCTGCCCGGGGATTCCATGCATCGATATCTTCCGGTTTCGCATCGCCGACAGCGATGGCTGCCAGGAAGGCATCTCCAAAGGAGGCGCCAAGTGAGCTTTCCCGAAGAACCTGTGACTGGCCGGTGATGTCTGAAGTCGCCTGCAGCCAGACCTCGTTCTTGGTTCCGCCGCCAACGGCATGCAGCGATTTGGGTGCCTTGCCGAGGTCGCGGTAGGTCTCGACCACATGATTTGTACCGAAGGCGATGCCTTCCAGCAGCGCGCGATAGGCATCGCCGCGCGTATGGGTCAGGTCAAGACCGAACAGAACACCCTTGGCGTTCGGATCGTGAATCGGGGTGCGCTCGCCGGAAAAATACGGCAACAGGACCAAGCCGTTGGCTCCAGGCGGCGAAGCCATTGCTTCTTCAGCCAGAACGGGGAAAGCGTTCCCGCGGGTCAGGTCCCGGGCAAACTGATCGCGGAACCAATGGGTCAGCGTGCCGCTGGTCGCCAGCCCGGCCATCGAGGCGTGCTGGCCTTCAAACAGCCAGGGCGCATACCAAAGGCGCGGATCGGCAATGCGTTCATTTCCCGGCATGATTATGAAGATGGTTGATCCGTACATCAACATCATCTCGCCATCCGACATCACGCCGACACTGATCGCCTCTGCTGCGGCATCGACAGTGCCGGTGATCACCGGCGTACCGGCGGCCAATCCGGTTTCGGACGCCGCGTCGGCGGTGACCTGCCCAACAATATCGGTTGACCAGTGAATGTCGGGAAGCCGGTCCAGGTCGACAATGTCGTCGCTGAGCGCGCTGCTCCATCCCTGTTCCTCGACCAGATAAAGCGGACTGAAACTGGCGGCGGTGTAATGATCGATGACGGTCCTGCCGGTCAGTTTGCGGACCAGGAAGGTTGTCGAGGTGTGGATCTTGTCGGTCTTGGCATAAACATCCGGGTGGTTGTGTTTCAGCCACTGGATTTTCGGTCCGACCGACTGCGAGGTCAGCGCATTGCCACAGCTCCTGACCAGTACGTCTTCGCCGATCAACCCTGTCAGAGTTTCAACTTCCGCGGCGGCTCGATTGTCGACACCATAAAGAACGCCGTTCATCAACGGCTCGCCACGGTCATCGACCGGCAGCATGCAGGGGCCAATAGCGCTGCAGCCAATGGCCCGGATTGCCTTCGGATCGATCCGGCTGTCCGCCAACAGCTTACCGGCAATAAACACAAAATCGCCCCACCAGTCCTCATTGGCACGGTGCTCGGCCCAGCCGGACCGCGGCACCAGCATCTCATGCGGGCGGCTTGCCATGCTGACCACATTGCCGTCCGCATCCACCAGAACACCCTTGGACTCGAAGGTTCCAATATCGATGCCGAGATAATAACTCATTGTGGAAACCGATCCCGGTCGAGGCTGAAATCGCTTCCAATTGTGCCGATCGCCTCCACCAGCAATCGGGCAAGGAGCGTCAGATCACCCAGGTCACACACTTCCAGCGAGGAGTGGGTGTACCGGCAGGGGAAACCCATATCGATGACCGCGATACCTTCCCCAATGAGCTGGACATAGGAGGTTTCTGTCAGAGCGCCGATATGGGCGCTTTTCTGCAGCGGAGTGCCGATGGTTTTTGCCGACTGCTCGAAATGCTTCACAAGCGCCGGGTGCGGGATGGCGCCGTTGAGCGTGCCTCGACCGTGAAAGGAAAACAAGCTCATTGCCGGACCGCCGCCGAGCGCAATATCGCTGCGCGCCTGCATGTCGGGCGTGTCATTGGCAAGAACCAGATCGAGCTGGATGGCAATATCGGGCCGCAGCGCTTCTGCCGCCGTGACCGCTCCGCGCAGATTGAATTCCTCCTGCACGGAAAAGACGATATGGACGGTCGGACAATCCGGGAGTTTGATCAGATGCCGCAGGGCTTCCAGCAACACAGCGCAGCCGGCCCGGTCGTCAACCGCAGGCCCGGCAACACGGTCCTCGGTCAACTCGATGAACTGGGGCCTGTAGACCACCGGAGTGCCGATATCGATGCCGGCCTCAAGCACGGCCTCACGACTGGCGAGACCGCAGTCGATGTAGAGTTCGGGATACGGCACGACCCGGTATTTCTCATCCGGCGCGGTGGCATGGTGGCTCTTGTTGGCAATGATGCCGAGCCGGTCCCTGCCCTCGCCGATCTGGAACAGCACAGCCTGCGATGCCAGCGCCCGTTCAGGTACGCCGCCGACACGCTCTACCCGGACCAGCCCATCTGCCTCGATGCGTCGAACCACGAAACCAAGCTGGTCCATGTGAGTAAACAGCATCACCGATGGAGCGTCACCATTGCCATCGAGCGTGGCAATGAGATTTCCGAGACGATCCGTCCGGGTCTGAAGGCCGAGAGCGGCAAGCTGGTCTTTCAGTTGTAATCGCACGCGGGTTTCATAACCGCACAGGCCGGGTATCAGCATCAAGGAACGCAGGTCGTCCAGGATCCGCTGACGCGATATCTCGCCGGTTTTTGCCTGATCTGACATTGGACTGAACTAACCTCCGCGAGCGCGGCGGACTTCGTTCATGAAACCGGCCGCACGGTCCGCATCAACCGGGTTCCAGGTATCGCCATCAACCTTGAGCGAGGAGCCGACAATGCAGCCGTCCGAAGCGGTGAAAACATCAGCGACTGTCTCGTGTTTGACGCCCGTATTGGCGAGCACCGGCGTGTCTGGCAACACAGCCTTGACCGATTCCAGTTCACTCATCGCGGCTGCCTCGCCGGTAATCTGACCCGAGACCAGCACCGCATCGGGTATGCTGGAAAACACTGTGCTGCGGGCCCGGTCTGCAAGACTTCTCCGGTCCAGCGAATTTGCAAACTCCGCCGAGATGTTGAACAGCAACGCGAGATCGGAGCGTCCAAGGCGCGCCCGGTAACGTGCCGCCTCGCCGGCATCGGGTGACCAGACGCCCATATCCGAAGCATAGACGCCGGTGAATATCTCGCGGGCGAATGACGCCCCTGTCGCCGCCGACAGCGCGACCGTCGCCATCGGATCCCACAGCACGTTGACACCGAAGGGAACGACGATCTCGGTCTTCAATTGACCAATGACGCTGGCCATGGTTGCCGTGGAAGCGGTGTCGACCTTCAACTCATATGGCCGGTCATTCTCATTGCCGAACATGACCGCGTCGAAACCGGCAGCCTGCAGCGCAACCAGATCCTTGCGCGCATCCTCGACCAGCCCGTCAATGCCCTTTTCAGGATCATATAGCGGCGTTCCCGGCAGCGCGCCGATGTGAACCATTGCGATGGCGGGTTTGATACCGCCGAACACTTTTTCAAATTTTCCGGTCATGTGAAAAACAAATTTCCCTGTTGCAGGCGATAGGTATCACCTGCACAAAATACTGTCTATTGATGCGGTTACCGACTGCATCAAGATAACCATTGAAAGCGGCGGAAGCGGGAGAATTGCATGAAACACCGACACTGGAAGCGGATCGACAATGGCGGCATTGATTTCTGCGAACTGGGGTTTGGCACTGCGCCGCTTGGCAATCTCTACCGGGCGATCAGCGATGAAGATGCTCACGCGACACTGGAAAAGGCGTGGGAAGTGGGATGCCGCTACTTCGATACGGCACCACTTTACGGGCTCGGCCTGTCCGAGACCCGGTTGAACCGTTTTCTCAGGACCAAACGTCGCGATGATTATGTGCTTTCCACCAAGGTTGGTCGTCTCCTGCAGGTCTGCCCGCCGGAGGAGCGCACCGGCATCGACAAATTCTTCGAGACGCCGAATCGCAGGGAAGTCTACGACTACAGTCATGACGGAGTGATGCGGTCAATCGAATATTCGCTCGAGCGCCTTGGCGTCGATCGGATCGACATCCTTTTTGCTCATGATCTCGACATTTTCAATCATGGCAGCCAGGAAGCCTGCGACGCCCGCATCGATGAATTCATGGCGTCCGGATACAAGGCCGTCCTGTCGTTGCGCGATCAGGGCGTCATCAAGGCTTTCGGCGCCGGTATCAACGAATGGCAGCCGGCACAGAACATGGCCGAGCGCGGTGACTTCGATCTGTTTCTGCTGGCCGGCCGTTACACATTGCTGGAACAGGAATCGCTCGACAGTTTCCTACCGCTCTGCGAGCAACGCGGCATCGGAATAGTGCTGGGCGGTCCCTATAATTCCGGAATTCTGGCCACCGGCCCGAAGCCGGGCGCCTTTTTCAACTATGATCCCGCTCCGCAGGACATTCTTGACCGCGTGGCCGGCATCGATGCGGTCTGCAAGGCTCATGGCGTGGCACTGATCGAAGCGGCATTACGGTTCCCGCTGCACCATCCAAGTGTTGTTTCTGTTATTCCGGGAGGCCAATCTGCCGGCGAGGTTGCCAACAATGCTGATAATCTGGGCGCGGTCATCCCGGATGCATTGTGGGCAGATCTGAAGGCCGAGGGTCTTATGCGAAGCGACGCGCCAACACCCTGAAGCAGAGCCGATGCCGAAACCCGGATTGGTTTGCGATCAGCCCGTCAATTCGGCGAGCTGCAGACGCTGGATCTTGCCGGATGGTCCTTTTGGCAATTCCGGAAGAAAGTGAACCCGGTCCGGAGATTTGAACACACCGATTTTCTCGGCGCAGAGTTCGATCAGGTGTTTTTCGGTCAGTTTCGATCCTTCGCGAACCATGACGGCCGCCTCGACGGTTTCACCATATTGGCTGCACTGCCTGGCAAAGGCCGCAGCCTCGATAATATCGGGATGCGCATAGAGCGCCTCGTCGATTTCACGCGGGGCGATGTTCTCGCCGCCCTTGATGATCAACTCCTTCAACCGCCCGGTGATGAAAACATATCCGTCATCATCCATTCGCCCGAGATCGCCGGTACGCAACCAGCCCTCGCCGGTCATGACCGAGGCCGTTGCCGTTTCATTGTTACGATAGTGACGCATGACATTTTCACCGCGGACAAGCACTTCGCCTTCCTGTCCCTTTCGGCATTCGCGCTGCTGCTCGTCGG
>JAJFHT010000139.1 GCA_021775495.1 Hyphomicrobiales bacterium
TAGGCAATTCGGCTGTTGTCAGTGTCAAAGACCCAAACGGGTGTCTTCAACCGTCTTGCCAGTGCAAACGGATCAGACGGCACTCGCGATTTTTTGGCGTGCTTGCGACCCGTCGGGGAGCGCAATGCTCTTTTCAATGAAGATCCCACAGAGAACTGCTGCCTAGGCGGCGACGGCTTCGCCGTGAGGCACCATTTGGGATAGCGGTTTGAAGCCGGCGGTCGCTTCAACGGCGCTCTTCCATCGCGCTATTGCCGGGTAGTCCGCGAACGGAAGGCCTGCCTCATCGATGACATGGGTATATCCAAAGACTGAAATGTCGGCCAGAGAATAGCCGGATGACAACATGAATTCGTAACGCTTGAGATGTTCGTTCAGAAACGAAAGGCCGGGCTTCGCGCTTTCCTGCCATTGTGCGATTTTTTCGGCTTGTTCCGCCTTCATCTCGGGTACGATGGTTGTGAAAAAACGGGCGGGCGAGATGAACGGCTCCAATTTGGACTGTTCAAAGAACATCCATTTCAATGCCGTTGCGCGCTCCTCTTTCGTATCCGGCATGAGACTGGTCTCTTCACCGAGATACCAGAGCATGGCGTTGCTCTCGCCTATGCCGATACCATCGGCCGTGACCATGTAAGGAACAACACCCATCGGGTTCACTGCCAGATACGCGGGTGACTTCTGCTCACCTGCCAGAACATCAATCAGCTGGAAGTCAAAAGGCTTGTTGATTTGCTGAAGTGCAAGCCACGCTTTGAAGCAGTTTCCAGAACCCAAACAAGCGTAAAGTTTTATTGTCATGTCCAAGACCCCCCACAGTCAATCAGACCGGGAGCATGAATCATGTCAGTTAAACAAGTGTATCGGCAGCTTGGTTGAATTGGATTAGGCTTATCAGACTGCTAACGCCAAAGCGCTCGCATCTCCGGCTTCGATCAACAAGAAACAATCGCGGCCAAATCCGATTTTGTGGAATGCCATTTCGTGGGCCGTGATCTCAAGAAACGGTATCTTGTCAATCGGCGTCACTGGGAATAGTCGCCGACATGACGGGGCCGAAATGGGCTCACCACTTCAGGCCACATCGGCGCTTGTATGTCCTTCTCGAGCGGTGTCTCCTGCTATAAACGCTGAGCATTGTGATATGGAGTGTACAAAGGTGGAGTACGAGGTCGAGCGGCCGCACCTGCTGCCTCCAACCGAGAGAGTTGCCGTATGAGCGAGATCGCGGGATATCTGGAAGGCCGCTGCCTCTGCGGCGCCGTCAAGGTGCGCATAGACGGCCTGCATGATCCGCGCCCTGGGGCGTGCCATTGCCGCATGTGCCAACGATGGTCCGGCGGGGTTTTCCTGTGCTTTCATGCCACCGATGAGGCAGTGACGGTCGAGGGACCGGTGACGCGCTTCGCCTCGACTGCGTTCGCGGAACGGGCCTTCTGCACGACATGTGGTTCGCATCTTTGGATGCGGGACGTGGAGAACGAGGCGTCGGGCTACGACCTGATGCCGGGTTTGTTCGATAAGGCACACGACTGGCCGCTACGCTCTGAGATATACGCCGACCGCGCTATGGCCTCGGTCCGGCTAGAGGGTAATCACCGTCGCGCCACCCGGGCCGAGTACGAAGCCAAGCACCCGCACATCGAGGGAGATGTCTGAAGACGATGGAGTAACTAAAGCGGCGGGATCCGTCCGAGCGGAATGAAGCCGATCGCGGCCGATCCTCTGGTGATCTTGAGCGGTAGTTCCAAGCTTCCGTCGGCGCCGCTGCCGGTGAGCGAAAAGGCCATCAGGCCGTTGCGGATCTGGCTGCGGGCTTCGGGAATGATTTCCGCCAGGAGCCTGGCAAAATCTTCCGGGCGTTTGACGCCAAGAACAAGATCCGCATCCAGCAATCCGTCCGCGGCAATCGAAAACGGGCCCTTCAGCGATATTCCGGTGTCGCCGGGGGCGAGCAGGGAAAGATTGCGTAGTACGCCGGAATAACCGCGCAGATTACGATCGCCGGTAAGTACCAGCCCGACGCCATTTTTGATCGTGATATCGGCTTCGATGTCGGTCGGCGGAACCTTGCGTCCGGGCAACAGTGCCGGGTCCAGCTCGAATTGTCTGATGCTTGTGGCCACATCGAGATTCGGGCCATTGGGGCGAGCGTGCAGTTCGGTCCGCGTTGCACGCGCCGCAGGTTCAGCCGTTTCACTGTCTCCGAATGTTGCGGCAAGTCTGGATGATTCAAGCGAGAATCGTTCCGGTAGCGGTGAGGCAATCCGCGTGCTGGTGCGCATTGTTTCCCAGTTCAGTCGCAGCGGCAGCATGTTGGGCAGAAGCACCCTGGCCGGCCCGTCCACTTCGCTGAGCACCAGGGTTGGCCGATAGACCTGGGCGGCGGAACGCAGTGCGCCGGCGGCCACGGAGATTCCGGCAGCGGCCCGTTCGAAAAACACCGCGTCACAGAATATGCCGATGCGGAACGGATAGCCCTTTGCCGAGATGTTTTCGCAATTGGCCCGGTCGCCGTTGGCGTTGATGCGGTGAACAAGCTGTGTCGCACCGGATTCCAGCTTGTTTGCTAGGACTTTCCAGCCGGCGCTGTAGGCACCGGCAAGAACCACAATTGCGATTGCCAGATACACAAAACGCCTGCCTGAAGATCTGCCTTGAGTTGACGCCATGCCCACAGTCCCGTTAACGCTGATCCCGGTCAATACAGCGGCCGGGAAAGGTCATTTTGTGACAAATGGTATGGGCGATTTTTGGGTCTTTGGCTACGGTTCACTGTTGTGGCAACCGGGTTTTGCCCATGTCGAAACGCAGCGGGCACGGCTGTTCGGTTATCGGCGGGCGTTGTGCATCCGCTCCTTCGTGCACCGCGGCACCGAGCAGCGTCCCGGACTGGTGCTCGGGCTCGACCGCGGTGGCTCCTGCCTCGGCCTGGCTTTCCGGGTGCCAGGCAAGATCCGCGGTGAAGTGATCGACTATCTGCGCGAGCGCGAACTGGTGACCAATGTCTATCTGGAACGCTGGCTGTCGGTGCGCCTGAGGGATGGCCGCGACATAAACGCGCTAGGTTATGTCGTTGATAGATCGCACAGGCAATATGCCGGCTCGCTTGGTGTCGATGAAGCCATCGAGGGTGTGCGCGGCTCGATCGGAAAGTCCGGCCCGAATGAGGCCTACGTGCTCAACACGGTCGATCACCTGAAGCAGATCGGCATTCGCGACCATTGGCTCGAGGCGGTGGCCGGGAATCTGAAGTGAGAATACGGATACTCTAGCCGTTGAAATGTGCTGAAATGCGCGCTTTCAGATGGCGCCAGACCGAAGACGCGCCACGGTCAACTTTCACCCCGACGCGGCTTTCCAGTTGCTCTCGGGTCACGTTGTAATCGGGCCAGGTTCCGCCGTCGGTTTCAAGATTGCAAATGACTGGTTGCACCCGATCGATTGATTTGGCGAAAATGGCGTCGTCAGTCTCGGTTGCTTCGAATTCTTCCCAGAGATCACGGAAAGAGTCTCGCTGATCTGCAGGCAGAAGACCAAAGATCCGGTCCGCCGCGGCCTGTTCGATCGCCTCCACCGCGGCAACATCATGGTCGCCATGGATCGGATTGTCCCCCGCATCGATTTCCACCAAATCGTGAATCAGCAGCATTTTTAGAACGCGGTCTATACGGATCGGGTGGTTCGCGTGTTCCGCCAGGATCATGGCATAGAGCGCAATGTGCCAGCTGTGCTCCGCCGAATTTTCCAGACGCGACGCGTCGCATAGCGTGTTGGCACGCTGCACCGTTTTCAGCTTGTCGGCTTCGACTAGGAAATCCAGCTGTTTTGAAAGCCTGTCCTGGGTCATTGTCTCATTTCTTGATTCAGCCGGGGTCATGACCCTATGCATATTGCGGTGTTCCGTCCTCAGAATATCCAATTACACCCGGTTCCCACCACCAGATCGGATTTTCAGTGAAACTCGGGCGATTGGACAATCTGCCGACCAGAGACCGGATCTTCGGCCGCCTGTCGGCCTGCCAGTCCATCCCAAGCGGACGATTGTCGATGAACATCAACCAGGCTGCGAGGCAGATGTCCTGTACTGATACGACGCCTGGGACAAATCCCTCTTCGGTGCTGATCAATTGCGTTTCGAACCAATCGAGAAGGTAGCCGATACGTTCTTTGTTTTTTGCCGCGAAATCGTTGTCCAATCCCACTCCAGACCATTTCAGCTGTGATATCGTCGCGGTACTGGTTCCGAGGGTTTGCAGCGTCGCCAATTGCAGCCGGTCCTCGATCTCCCGGCCGCCTCTCAGCAGTTCCGAAGCAAACGGCATAGATCCGGCTGGGGCCTTGTTATCCGGATATCTGGTCATCAGGTACTCGATGATGACGAGACTGTCCCACAAAGATGTCTCACCGTCGGAGAGGGCAGGCACCTGTAATGTCGGCGCGTCGCGGCTGCGCTCTGCCGCCGCGGTTGTTGTGATCTCTTCGGTTTTTTCATAGGCGATATCTTTTTCGCTCAGGACAATTCTGACCACGCGGGCAAATGGTGATCCGGTCGTGAATCGCAAACGCATTTTCAATGCTCCTCCTACCTCCATGATAGTGCCAGCAAGACAATCCCGAAAGCAAACGGGACAGGTCTTGTGATCACACTGAGGCTCTTTGGGGCAATTCAGCTTCGCGTCGCATATTTTTGCAGTTTCAACGCCATTTCGACCCTGTTTGTGAGTCTATGACCTGGGCAAATGCTACATTCGAAATATCCTGGCGGCCTTGTTTGGCGCCGCGATCGATGCGGAAACCGCCGGAGGTCTTCGAACGATCTGGAACGACATCGGGAAGAACAAGCGCTTCCAAAAGGTCATTTTCAGGCTGAACAGTCCCGGCGGCATCGACCGGGAAGGACTGAAGGTGATTTCGATCCTGGCCGAGATGCGCCGTCATGTCTCGCTCGTCACTCTGGTCGCAGAGAATGATTTCTGTGCGTCTATGTGTGTCGCTATCTTTGTTCAGGGCGATCGGCGTTATGCCAGCCCGGCCAGCGCCTGGTTGTTTTACGGCCCGTCAAGGTCAAAGGGCGGCGGGCCTGACATCAAGATGACAATGCACCATTTCGATCTCTATAGGGAGCGGGCATTGACGGGTGTTTCATCGATTTCCTGTTTGACTACAATTAGTTCACCACGTCCGGCGCCTATTGGGTTTCCGGCAGCGAACTATCGCAGGAATCCAACATCATCACCAAATTGTTGCCGAACTGGAAAGCCGCACCGGCGGTTATCCTCACATCGAGCGGAATCCTCAGGAAAATCTGATGCGATGAGCCGTGGCCCAGGTTCCAGCGGAACGACTGGGCCGCCATTGCCGACGCATGTTTCTCTTTTTGTCGCAGACGGGAAATTCGAACCAGATTGGCCGCACGTTGCGAAATGCCAACGCGAATCTCTTCGATCCCCGCCAGAGTGCGGTTTCAGTTCGTCGGACAATCCCGCCCGACCAGGCTGATCAAACGCTCTCATGGGGATTCGTTATGCGAAACACATTCATCTCATCCCTGGTTGCAGATGCCAAAATCCAGGACGGAGCCGCAGGCAAAGAGGATGACCGGAAGCCGCGACGAGTGGCGCTCTTTCGCGAGAAAACCGCAGCCAGCGGCGTGATACGGAATATCCTGGCGGCCCTGTTTGGTGCCGCGGTCGGCTTGCTGGTCATCTGGGCTACATCGGCATGAAACCGATTACCCGGTCAAAAGCCCATATCGTCAGACTTCCGTGGTTCCAGTTCGCCAGATGACAATGGAAACTCCCATTGTGAAGATCAATGCCGCGCCGAGAAGTGCGGCGGCCGTTGGGATTTCGTCAAGGAACAGGAAGCCCAGAATCAGTGCAGCGGGCATTTGCGCGTACAACATTACATTTACCCGGCCGACGCTCGAACCGGCCGATTGCATGCCCGAAGCGATGAAAGTCAGTCCAACAGTTGCACAAAGTGAACTCAGCTGGATCCACAGCACCGCGTCACCGGTTGGCTGGACCCGTCCGGCAGCAAACCATATGACGGCTCCGAGTATCGCTACCAGGGTGATGGCATAGAACGTGAATCCGAGCGCGGTGGCCTTGTCACGATGTGCCGCCACAAAGACATTGGCGGCGGCATTGATCATTGCGGCCGCAAGCGCCAGCAGAAGATAGGGGGAACCGCTGCCAAGTCGAGGGTCGACAATCAACCAGATGCCGACAAGACAGACAGCGACAGATGCCAGCAAGCGGGCATCGATTTTTTCGCGCAACCAGAAAGCTGCGAGCGCGATAGCCATCAGCGGCGCAAGTTGCAGCAGCATGACCTGCTGCGAATAGGGATTGTACCGGAAGCCGAAAAAGACGAGACCTGCGACCACGACCAGCAATACCGATCGGATCAGCAGCGCGTTCGGGTTGCGCGGCGTCAGATGGTGGCGGATACCTCCCATTCGCGCCGCCAGAACCACCAGCAGCGCGGCACTGATCGGCCATGCAAGCATGAAATAGGCTCCGATGGATACTCCGGTCTGCGTTGCCTTTTTCATGAAAAAATCGCCGACGGTCATGCAGACCGCACCGAGAGCGACCAGCGCGTAGGCAAAGAAAGGGGAGCGTTCGCTCACCGAATTCAACCGATCCGGCTCATCATGGTGATCCACGGTGCAACCTCACCGGAAAGACCCGCGTCCTCACCGGTCGAGACCGCGATGACGTCAAAGCCGGCCTCGGTCAAATGCCGGTTCAGATCCTGCCGTGAATAGTAGCTGTAGTAACGCCCCAGCCGGTCCCGTGCCTCGCCGCTGCCGAGTTTCATGCCGATGTGGAAATAGCCCGATGGTCTGAGTGCGCGATGCAGCGCGGTGAGATGACGGGGAAAATCGGCGATCCTGGCATGCAGCAGGCTGAAGTTCGCCCAAACGCCGTCATAGGTATCGATCGCGTCGATTTCTTCGAACGTTGCCTGCCGCGCTCCGATGTCATGGGTATCATTGGCAAGCCGGACCATTTCAGATGATGCGTCAACCGGATCGACCTGCAGTCCGGCGTGGCGCATGTAGGCCGACGCAGCGGCCGGTCCGCAGCCAAGATCAAGCACGTGGCCGCCGACTGGAAGGCGGGCGACAAAATCCACAAGTTGCGGATCGGGCCTATCCCGCCTGGTCAGATCGGCATAGGCGCCGGCCTGTTCGTCGTAGGTATCTATGGTCTGGCGATCGGTCATGGATGTCGGCTCCCCGGCCTTGTTCAGAGCGGATGACCAGTATTGTCGAAGCCCATCTGCCGCAATCGCTCGACCGCTGTGGGCGGCATGGCAGGCGGATTTTCAGATCTCGCTGCCTCGAGCAGAAACTGATCGCTGGCGGTTTCGGTTTCCTTGATCAGGCGTTGAAGAAAGGCTTCCTTGTCCAGGCCGGGCTCGATCGGCGGCAAGAAACGCGCATGGATTGTGCCGGGAAAGCGCAAAAATTTTCGCCGCGGCCAGTACAGGCCAGCCGCATGGGCGACCGGAACCACGGGCAGATTCAACTCTGTGTAGAGTTGCACAATACCCCATTTGTAGGCCGGTTCCGCCCCCGGCGCCTTGCGGGTTCCTTCGGGATATATGATCAGCTGGCGGCCTTCCGGCATGCGTTTCTTAGCGCCGTCGACAGCTGATTTTAGTGCCTTGGCCCGGCTGCCGCGAACGACCGGGATCATTTTCATTTTGGCGACATACCAGCCGAACAGCGGAATCCACATTAGCTCGCGCTTCAATATGTAGATGGCATCGGGAATGTGCGGCAGGAAGGCGATCGCGTCCCAGAAGGACTGGTGTTTGGGCGCCAGAATATATGACCCCGCGGGAAGGTTCTCCATACCGGTGATGTCGCAATCGGTCCCGGCAATTACTTTCTGCAACCAGAGGCTGACGCGCACCCAGGTTTTCGGCACGAACCAGGCCATTCTGCGCGGTGCCAGAAAATAGAAAGGCGTGAAAACGATCATCATGATGATCAGATTGATATAGAAAGCGGCGTTGAAAAGTGCCGAGCGCAGGTAAAGCATGGAGAATGAACTGCCGATCAGGTTGCCGGCCGTTCGATACACCATGTTGCGAGATCACAAAAGTGGGTACCGGTTTTGTGATAAATCGAGCATTGGCAAAAATCCAGCGAGATCACAAAAGTGGGTACCGGTTTGTGACAAATCGAGCAGCTGCAAGAAAACCGGATATCGGTCTTTTCTTATTGGCTGGCCGCGGTAACCGGATTGACTGCCACCTGCCTCACGGAAAACGCTCCGCGAACCACGGCGGCGAGATATTTGGTGTATTCGGAAAACAGCAGCCGCGTGGCCTTCGGTGTGACCAGCCAGTCTGCCGTTTTGAGGTCTTTGTTGACGACTGGGTAGGGCACCAGGCTGGCTTCTCGGGTCAGCCGCCGCATTTCCAGAAGGCTGCGCGGCATGTGGTAGTTGTTGGTCACCAGAATGACATCGCGAAATTCATGTTTGACGATCCATTTGGCGCTTTCCTCGGCATTGCCGATGGTATCGAGCGCTGCATGATCGATGTCGACACAGCAGGCGAACAGCGACTGTTCCGCACCGGTGGCGGTGCGCAGGTCGGACGGTTTGGTGGCCGGGTTCACGCCGCTTATCAACAGACGCTTGCCTTTGCCCGATTCCAGCAGATGCACGGCGGCGTTGATCCGAAACTGGCCGCCTGTCAAAACAATAATGGCATCGGCCTGGCTCAGTGTATTCGGCGTTTCAAGCGCACTTACGTGATTGGCGAACCAGGCAAAACCACCCGAAAACACCCCGGCGGCGAAAAGCAGAGCAAAAATCAGGCGCCGGACATGGCGAATCGGCCGGGCCTTGGTGCCCGGAGCATCAGAACTCTTGGCAGGCCCACCCCCGCCGGAATACAGCTTCCGATTGTCCATTACTGCAATTCATAGTGCCGAATTGCGGCAATGAATAGCCAATGTTGCGACAGGTTATGTTTGAACAGTGTTTTTTGATGAGAACGATGTCACGGTCAATTCTGGTCGGGATGATGGGAATCGACATCGCCGAGATAGGCGATCACCGTCAGATGGGTGGTGATTGCGGTCAATCCGGCAATCAGGACAACGATTGCCGCGACGCCGCTATAGCCATCAATGCCAATCGAAAAATCACCGAACAGAGCGGCTGCCTGATCGGCCTCGGGCGTCGCCAGATTGCGCGCCGACCACCAGCTGAAACCGATGAAAACCAAAATGGCGGTGAATCCGCCGGCGGCGGCGCCCTTCAGGCCGACCAGCAGAAAATGCTGCCGAAACTGCGCGGCGATGAACCGGGCTTCCGCACCGACGAAATGCAATACCTCGATGATGTGCCCATTGCCCGCCATGGCGCCGCGGGTGGCGAACACCACCGTCAGGACAGTGGCGGAGAGAATCAGGATCAATGCGGCCAGGCCGATCGTGACGGTGGTGCGGGACATTGCCACCAGCCGGTCGACCCAGTTGCGATGATCGTCGAGGCTGGCATTCTTGACCTTGTCCTGCAGTGCCTGGCGCAGGGCTTGGTAGTCTGGCGGATCGGCTTCATTGATGGTGACGATGACCAGACGTGGGACCGGCAGCTCGTCAATGTCGAGCCCGGTGCCGAGCCACGGCTCCAGCAATCGTGCCGTGGCCTCCCGGTCAACCACCCTGGCGCTGCGCACGCCGGGGAAACCGGCGGCGATCCGCTGAGCCTCGATCAACTGCACATCCATGTCGACCTGGTCGGAAGGGCGGATCTGGATCGTCGCTTCGCGGGCGATCTGGCTTTGCCAGGTCGCTGCGGTGTCGCGCACCAGGGTGACTGCGCCGAGCGTCAGGCAGGACAGAAACGTCATGATGGCGATCACCGCGATCAGTGCGTGACCGGAGACATTGGTGGGTGGCACAATCGGTGTCAGCTGACGGCCCTTGGCCGTCCGGGGTTTCATCAGGATACGGGTCAAACTAGTCATAAATATCCAGCTTTCCCTCCGACAGGATCATCCGGCGCGCATCAACCTGATCCATCAGCCCAAGATCATGGGTGGCGATGACCACCGCTGTGCCGGAACGGTTGAGTTCGATGAACAGCCGCAGCAGCCGCCGCGCCAGCGGCGGGTCGACATTGCCGGTGGGCTCGTCTGCCAACAGGATTTCCGGTTGTTCGATCAATGCACGGGCAATCGCCGTACGCTGTTTTTCACCGCCCGACAGCACCGGCGGCAGCACATGCATGCGTTCGCCAAGGCCAACCCATTTCAAGAGCTCGATGACATCGTTGCGGTAGCTTGATTCCTCGCGGCCGCGTACCCGCAATGGCAAGGCGACATTTTCATAGGTCGTCAGATGGTCGAGCAGGCGGAAATCCTGAAACACCACGCCGATGCGGCGGCGGATCATCGGCAATTCGCGCCGTGATACACGGGTGCGATCCTTGCCGAACACGGTGATCAGGCCGCGAGTCGGTTTGAGCGACAGGAACAGCAGACGCAGCAACGAGGTTTTGCCGGCACCAGACGGTCCGGTCAGGAACTGAAAAGAACGGGCAGGGATATGAAACGAGACGTCGCGGAGGATTTCCGGGCCCATTCCGTATCTCAGACCGACATTTTCAAAACGAATCACGGACAGGCGACCTCAATGGGATATCTGAACAGGACGGCGGGGCGCACGGTCGCATTGCCGCCGCGCCACGTAGGTTTCTTCTCGCAACACATAAACCGGCATGAATTCCCGGTTTCCAGCGTTTTCAGCGACATTTGGGACCATCGAAAAACATGGTTAACGACCGGTTAAAATGCACCGGAACGGGAATCGAAAACAGCGTCTGGTTGGGAAGCTTTAACCATTTCCGTTTACCGGTGACAAATAATTTGCGGAAGGATGGTGGCGCGCAGATGTCAAACCGGAACGGCGCGCGCCCTTTATCGGGCGAAATCATTGGCGTGCAACAGCCGCCCGCGTCGGCGCGGGTCACCGGCGGCACTGATATCATCGACGCTGAATTCGAATCCGTCGCCCCGTCAACAGCCGGTGGAAAAACCGTCTCACCCGCCCCGACATCAAGCGCCACGGTAAAGCCGCCGGCAATATCCACCGGTATGGATATGCTCAAACGCGCCGTCGTTGCCGACACTGGCAGCAAGAACCAGAAGGCCGGCCCGGCATTCTATCTTGTTGGAGCTGCCGTGGCTCTCGCGGCATTCTGGGTATCCGGAGGCCATACACTGATGCCTGTTGTCAGCGCGATGAATGGCGTTCAGGCTTCTGGCGAGTCCCTGCGTATCGCCGCAGTTGACAGCCGGGTCGAGACCCGCGACGGCAAGTCGGTGCTTTTTGTCGATGGTGAAATCTTCAATCCCGGCATGCGGCAGGCGATTATTCCCGATGTCAGCATCAATGTGCTCGATCATGGCGGGGGGACGACGCGTTATTATCTGGGGACAAACCACCACCGAATCGATGCCGGCGACCGGTTCGACTTTTCCAGCCGCGTTCATGTTCCTAAAGATGGGGTGAAATCCGTTTCGGTCACGTTGCAGGAAAAGCCAGGATAAAGCTGATGCCGGTTGTACGCGGGAAAGACATAGAAGTTCTCTTCAATGCCTCCACTATCGCCAGCCGCAACCTCGAGCTCGCCAAGGAAATCGCCCAGCGCGACTACAAGGACCTGCTTGTCGTCTCGGTGCTTAAGGGCTCCTTCATTTTTGCCGCGGATCTGATCCGCGCCATGCATGATGCGGGTATCTCGCCGGAAGTCGAATTCATCATGATTTCCAGTTATGGCTCGGGCACGACGAGTGGCGAGGTCAAGATGCTTCGCGACATCGACAATGATGTCACCGACCGCGATGTGCTGCTGGTCGACGATATTCTGGAATCAGGCAAGACATTGCGTTTCATCCGCGATCTGATGCTGTCGCGCGGCGCACGTTCGGTGCGCAATGTCGTGCTGCTGGACAAGCGGATGCGGCGTACCAGCGACATCAATGCCGACCACGTCGGATTCGACTGTCCGGACTATTTTGTTGTCGGTTACGGCATGGACGTGGCCCACGCCTTCCGTGAACTGCCCTTTGTCGGTGTGGTCAAGGGCGACGCGGTTTAGAGCGAATGAACGAGATACGCTCAAGCGCTCTCTACTGCAGGTCCAGTAGCCGCTCCAGATAGTCCTTCTCCAGTTCCGGCGCCAGCGTTTCGCCGAGGCGTTTGCGGATGGCTTCGAGAATCTGGCGGGCGCGCTGGACGTCTATCTCGTCCGGCACCTTGACCGACCGATCGAAATCGGGACCGCTGGAGGCACGCGGACGGCCAAGCGGATCGAGGTCCGAGCCGTTGGCCCGTCCGCCCGGTTCTGAACCGCCGTTTTCGCCCTGCATGGCCTGCTGCATCTGCTGCATCATGCCTTCGGCGCCGCGGCGCATGGCTTCCAGCGCACGGCCCTGCTGGCCGACGGCCTCGCCGCCATCGCCTTCACCCAACGCGTCACCGGCCTTGCCCATGGCTTCACCGGCATCGCCGAATTCCTGGCCGGGATCGATGCCCATGCCCTCAAGGCCTTCGGTAAATTCGCCGAGATCGCTGCGCAATTGCCCCTGGCCTTCCTGCAGACGACGCAAGGCTTCGGCGAATTCCTCTGCCGTCATGCCGCCCTGACCTTCCTGCTGGCCTGGATTCTGACCATCTTGCGGCTGGCCACCCTGCTGATCGCCGGGTTGTTGCTGCCTGCCCTGCTGCTGTCCACGCTGCTGCTGGTTCTGCCGGAAGGTCTTGTTCATCAATTCCTGCTGGCGTCGCATCAGCTCGCCGAGCTGGTTCATCTGCTCGCGCATCTGGTTCTGCTGGCCATCGCCCTGCTGTTGCTGGTGGCGGCCAGCCTGCAGATTGTTGAACATGTTTTCCATCTGGGCCAGCAATTCTCTGGCCTTGTCGCGGGAGCCGGATTTGGCCAGCTGTTCGATCTGATCCAGCATGCTGTCGAGATCGCGTTCACGCAATTCACGACCATCCTGAGGCAATTGCGATGACATGGAAGGGTTTTGCTGCGCACGTTCGGCAAATTCGCGCAGAAATTCCTGCATCGCCTCGCGAAGTTCAGCGACCAACCGCTCGATCTCCTCGTCGCTGGCGCCTTCCTCAAGCGCACGTTTAAGTGCTTCCTGGGCCGCGCGCAGGCGTTTTTCCGCCTCCGTCAGGTCGCCATCCTCTATGCCGCGGGCGATCTCCCAGAGATAATCGACCACGTCGCGTAGATCTTCGTCCTCATGCGCCGTCTTCAGCCGCGTGCGGGCGCTCATGATGGCGAGATAGTGGCTCTTGTTGTCGATGGTGTCTTCCGGCCGCAGTGTGATGGCGTCCATCAGTTCCAGCGCCCGGTTCTTGCGGTTTGCATCAAGGGCGATGATCCGCCGCTGCTCGATCAGCGCCTTTGCCAGCGGATTGGTGAACGGGCGCTCAGGCAGGGTGATGATCTTGGTTTTGCTGCGTCCGGTCTGGTCGGCATCGTCGGCGACGGTCAGGGTCAGCCGCACCCTGGTGCCGGCCCAGGGATGTTCGGTCAGGTCGCGGGTTGTCTTCGATGCCTTGTTGCTGCCGCGTCGCGGCAGGCTCAGCGGCATGTCAGGCGCCTCATAGAGCGGGCGCGTGTCGGCAGCCAGACTTTCATCGCGTTCGAAATCGGCGGCGGCAGAAGCCGGGCCGTAATCGTCCTCCATCTCATGCACAAGTTCCAGCGTGCCGTTGACGGCGTACCGGGGCTCGCCGGAGAAACGGATCGTCGGCGGTTCGTCGGGTGTGACCAGGAAAGTCCAGGACCGGATATCGGTCTCGCCGTCGCGCAACTGCAAAACACCATCCTGACGCAAAACCGTGCGGAACTGACGCCATGACTGCCGTGCCGTTTGAGCAGGCTTGGCATTGTCCGAGACCGTTTCGACCGGAGTTTCATTGCCCGCGCCGTCCTGGAGCACCGGAATCTCGGCTCCGGAACCGCCGATGACACGAAGGGTGAGTTCGCTGCCGGCAGGAATGGTGAATGACGTCTCGTCGGCATTGGCGCGCGCGGTCAGAAATACCGGCGCACGGCCGGTATAGGCCGGCGGCGTCACCCAGGCATCAATGCGTGGTGGAACGACATTGACGGCGGAGTGGGTTTGAAAGCCGTCGACGATCCGTCCGCCCAACGGTCCAAAGGAATAGGCAAATCCGGTAACCAGAAGCAGGACCACCAGCGCCCGCAACGCAAACGGGTCGCGCGCCGGAATGCCGGTACGGGGCAGGTCGGGCTCCAATGGCCCGATGCGGCTTGCCATACGTTCTTGATGTTCGCGCCATAGAGCTTCGGCCATCGGGTCGCCGGCATTGCTGGGCCTGTCGGACAGGGCCGACAGCGGCGTATGGGCAAGCCGGTTGGCGGATTCGATGCGGCGGTCGACTTCGGTATATCCCGGCATCTGCACGTATCGCAGGCCAAGCAGGCTGGCGGCGCCGAGAGCGGCCATTACAGCCATGATTGCGATCCGCATCGCGTCCGGCATCAATCGGAACAGGCCGAACCAGGAAATCGTCAGGAAAAGCGCGACTATCAGCAGAAACGGCAGGATCCGCGGCCAGAACCGCTCAACAAGAATAAAAGCCCGCGTGGCCGCGCGCGTGCGCATCAATCGGGTGGCCATACCACCTTCGTGTTCTTCCTGTTGTCCAGCAGCCATATGCGGTCCAGCTTGCAAACGGGCATGACGTCGCGTTTCGATGCGATAACAATAACATCAAAAAGGGCGATGGCGAGGCATCAAACCAAAATGTGATTGCCGGCAAACGGGTTCGTTTACAACCAGTCCGGTACCGAATCGAGGCCGATCAGCTGGTCGAAATCCGTTCGTGGCCGGACGACATGGAAGCGGCCGCCATTGACCAGAACCTCCGGCACCAGAAGACGGCTGTTATAGGTTCCCGACTGCACCGCGCCATAGGCGCCGGCCGTACCGACCGAAATCAGATCGCCAGCCTGCAGCACCGAAAGATCGCGGTCGAGGCCGAGATAGTCGCCGGTTTCGCAGACCGGGCCGACAATATCGACTGTCAGACGCGGCGCATCCGGCGCCGCATCGCGCACCGGGCGGATTTCGTGAAAAGCTTCATAGAGCGTCGGCCTGATCAGGTCGTTCATGGCCGCATCGACGACAACAAAATTCCGGGCATCTCCGGTTTTGACGTAGAGGACCTCAGACACCAGGATGCCGGCATTGCCTGAAATCAGCCGTCCCGGCTCGAAAATCACCATCAGGTCGAGATCGGTGACGTGTTTTTTCACGATATTGGCATAGGCCTCGGGAAGTGGCGGCGGATCGTTGTCATAACGATAGGGAATACCGAGACCGCCACCCAGATCAACATGCTTGATGGCGTAACCGTCGGCACGAAGCGTGCCGACCAGTTCGGTCAGCAATGCGAAAGCGTCATCGAACGGCTGCAGCGCGGTAATCTGGCTGCCAATATGCATATCGATGCCGATTGGTGTGATGTTGTCCAGTGTGGCGGCGCGGGCATAGACATCGCGGGCGCGCTGCCACGGGATGCCGAACTTGTTTTCAGCCCTGCCGGTGGAGATTTTTCTGTGCGTGCGCGCATCGACATCGGGATTGATCCGCATCGATACCGGCGCGACCTTGCCGGCGGCTTTAGCCCGGGCGGCGAGCAATTCCAGTTCGGGTTCCGATTCGACATTGAAACAATGGATGCCAAGCGCCAGCGCATGGTCCATTTCCCGGGCGCTCTTGCCGACCCCGGAAAACATGATGCGCTGCGGCGGAATGCCGGCGGCTATGGCGCGGCGTAATTCGCCCTCCGAGACCACATCGGCGCCGCTGCCAAGATTGGCCAGTGTTTTCAGCACTGCCTGGTTGGAATTCGCCTTCATGGCGTAACAGACCATGGTGTCAAGTTCGGCGAAGGCTTCGGCAAAGACCTGGTAATGGCGTGTCAGCGTGGCGGTGGAATAACAATAGAACGGCGTGCCGACTTCCGCCGCGATATCCGGCACCGGCACATTTTCAGCATGCAGGATGCCGTCTCGGTAATCGAAATGGTTCACGGGCTTTGGTTCCGGATGGGAATTTTTCCGCCGCTTGCCAGCGGCAGCGACGATACTACTCGATCAGTTTATCGAGGATGAAGGGGCTATCCGGTTTGGGCGGTTGCAGATCAGCCGGATCGACTTCCTCACCGGCGTCGACCGCAGCACGGGCACGGGCCTGTGACGGCGTGTCCAGATCCGCCCGCCGGGCGCAAGCCGACAGCGTCGTGGCCGTGCCTGCCAGGAAAATCAGAAAAAGGGCAAGGTGCCGCGCGGTCATGGCGTCGTCCGTTCAAAATTCTTGTTCGGTGCGTTTGTAACCGAGAATTTTTCCGATTGCACCCCTTTGGAAACAGCAGCGTGTTGTGATTGTCAGCCTGATTTAAGCCGTTTGCGCCAGAACCTGACCTGACGGCGTACTTCAGCCGGGGCGGTGCCGCCGAAGCTGGTACGGCTTTTGGCCGAATTGGCCACCGACAACACCGAATAGACGGCTTCTGTGATGGCGGGGTTGATGGCCTTGAAATCATCCGGCGAGAGCCGCTCCAACCGGACGCCTCTTTCCTCCGCCAGCGCGACGGCCCGCCCGGTGATATGGTGCGCTTCGCGAAACGGCAGCCCGGCCTCGCGGACCAGCCAGTCGGCCAGGTCGGTTGCTGTTGAAAAACCGGCGCCGGCCGCCTTGCGCATGGCCGGTTTGCTGACCGTCATATTGGCGATCATGCCGGTCATCGCCGCCACCATCAGGCCGATCGCGTCGGCGGCGTCGAAGACCGCCTCCTTGTCTTCCTGCATGTCCTTCGAATAGGCCAGCGGCAGGCCCTTCATCACCGTCAGCAGCGCAATCATCGCACCATTGATCCGGCCGGTCTTGGCGCGGATCAGTTCTGCGGCATCGGGATTGCGTTTCTGCGGCATGATCGAGGAGCCGGTTGAAAAGGAATCCGACAGCCGGGCAAAACCGAATTGCGGGGTCGACCAGATGACGATCTCCTCGGCCAGCCGTGACAGATGGGTGCCGCAGACGGCTGCCGCGGAGAGAAATTCGAGGGCAAAATCACGGTCGGAAACCGTATCGATCGAATTGCGGGTCGGTTCGCGGAAGCCGAGCGCCTCTGCGGTCTGGTGCCGGTCGATCGGAAATCCGGTACCGGCCAGCGCTGCGGCGCCGAGCGGGCATTCGTCGAGCCTTTGAACTGCATCGCGCATGCGGGAACGGTCGCGCCCGAACATTTCGACATAGGCCATCATGTGGTGGCCGAAAGTGACCGGTTGCGCTGTCTGCAGATGGGTAAATCCGGGCATGACGGTTGCCGCATGGCGTTGCGCCTGGTCCAGAAAGACCTCGATCAGACGGGTCAGCGCCGCATCAAGATCGAGCAGCGTCTCCTTGACCCAGAGCCGGAAATCAAGCGCGACCTGATCGTTGCGCGAGCGCGCCGTGTGCAACCGGCCGGCAGCCGGACCGATCAGTTCGGCAAGCCGCGCCTCGACATTCATGTGAATGTCTTCCAACTGTGCGGAGAATTCGAACGTACCGGCCTCGATCTCTGACAAAATCGTGTTGAGACCGTGAGTTATCTTGTCGCGATCCTCGGCGGTGATTATGTCAGTCTGTGCCAGCATGGCGGCATGGGCGAGCGATCCGCGTATGTCCTGGGCGTAGAGCCTCTTGTCGAAGGATATGGAGGCGTTAATGGCTTCCATGACGGCGTCGGGACCAGAGGCAAACCGTCCACCCCACATCTGGTTGCTGGCTTTTTTCACGCTGGTCATGACAAATGGTTCCCGGAGATTTTGTATGGCAGATGATTCCAACAAACGGTCGGTGTTCGGCTTCGTCGCGGCGGCGGCTGTTGCCGGCCTGATTGTTGGCGCGGTGGCGGTATACGTGACGAACGGGCCTTCTGGCAATGATCAGCAGGCGGCGAACGGCGCGGCTTCCTGCGCTGCCGCGACACAGCGGTCGGCCGCCATCGACAAGGCCGCTACCGGTGCAGTTGCGGCGATGCTGGCGACAACGGAAGCGACATCGCTTGAAGGGCTTGCCTTCAAGGCGCCGGACGGAGCTGACCTGTCACTGGCCGATTTTTCCGGCAAGACGGTGCTGCTCAATCTGTGGGCGACCTGGTGTGCGCCGTGCCGCGAGGAAATGCCGGCGCTGGACGCGCTGCAGAAATCGAAAGGCGGGGACGATTTCGAGGTCGTGGCCGTCAATATCGACCGTGGCGGCGAGGACAAGCCGAAGAAATTCCTGACGGATATCAAAGTGGAGTCGCTGGCATTTTACCGCGACAACACAATGGGCATTTTCAACGATCTGAAACGCCGCGCCCTGGCCGTCGGCCTGCCGGTGACCATTCTCATCGACGATGAGGGCTGCATGCTGGCCAACATGAACGGCCCGGCTGACTGGGCCAGCGAAGACGCGATCCGCCTGATCGACGTGGCGTTAAGCGGCGGGTGAGGATTGATAAAGTTCATCCCTCGCCGGAAGATGCGTTGCAAAATGGAAACTCAGGGACAACACCCCAATGAACCATCTTGCAGGATGGGTGGACGAAGATTAGCGTCGGCCCTGCCAATCTCGTCGAAAGGGGGACTTCGTTCATGATCAAGAACAAGCTGTTTTTTTATATCGTTGCCGCTTCAATATTCGCGTTTGCGCCGTCCCATGCGCAGGCTTTTTCCCTATCCTTTTCATGGGGCAACTTGAAACTCTGCAATACAGGACGTCCAAATCGCGTTTCCAATCCTGCCTTCAAACTCTCTAGTGTTCCGAAAGGAACTGAGAAGATACGGTTCAAGATGGTGGATCGGAATGTTCCCAGCTACAATCATGGGGGCGGAACCGTTAAGTATTCCGGTCAGAAAACCGTTTCTTCAGGTGCTTTCAGATATGCAAGCCCCTGTCCTCCAAGTGGTCGGCACACTTATGAGTGGACGGCTACCGCAATTGGCAAGGGTGGGAAAAAACTGGGCACCGCAAAAGCATCGAGAAAATATCCGTAAATACATCGGATGTTGATTGTGGTCATCGGAGACGGCCGCTGTAAAAACACACATATTTGCATCGGTCGAGACGTCTGACGCCGCGGGTGGCCGCTGGTCGCGAACCTTTCGGGCCGGTTGATTTTACGCCATTATCTGCGTCGTTCCGCTCGCCCGTACCAAAAGGTACGCGCTTCGCGAACCAACTTGATCCTGACCAAAAATCAACCGGCAGAGTGATTCAATCAAAACAGGAGGTGGTCTAGCGCTTCACGAGCCCAATCACGAAAAGCAGGATTACGGCACCGATCGTCGCGTGGATAATCGATCCGACGATGCCGCCGCCGATCGAAATGCCAATCATGGGCAGCACAAATCCGGCAACAAATGCGCCGATCACTCCGACAACGATATTGCCGATCAGGCCGAAGCCGAAGCCCTTCATGATGAGCCCGGCCAGCCAACCGGCAACCGCACCCACCAGCAAAAATACGATCAGTCCTTCAATACCCATTTTCCCTCTCCCTTTTGATTGAAGCCAAGAATCACTTTTCACGCAGGACGAGAGGATGCCTATCTTTCATGCAAGCCACAAGGTGGCGGAAAACCATGCGATGGTTGATTTTGCCACTGCAAGGATCGATCCTACCATCAGCCGGATCGGTGCCAGTTGGCTAAGAGGACGACGCTTGTGAACCACCCGACCGCGCGTTGGTGAAGTCGTGATCTTGATTCAGGTCAAGGTGCCCGGTCCGATGAGATCTATGTTGTCATTGATTGCTGTTTCGATCGATCCGACAGCGTTCACTGAGGCTCGACACCCCCAAAATCAGGAATTCACAGCATGTCCCTACATATCGGCGATATCGCGCCAAATTTTACGATTGATACGACGAAAGGTGAAATTGATTTCCACCAATGGTCGCAAGGATCCTGGGTTTTCTTCTTCAGCCATCCGGCTGACTTCACACCCGTATGTACGACGGAAATGGGCAGAACTTCGCAACTGGCGACCGATTTTTCGGACCGCAATGTGAAACCGCTCGGCTTGTCGACAGACACGGTGGCGGAACATCTGACCTGGATTTCGGATGTGAACGACACGCAGAACACAGATCTGCAATTTCCCATCGTGGCGGATGCCGATCTCAAGGTGTCGCGGCTTTACGACATGATTCACCCCGATGAGAGCGCCACCGAAGCGGTGCGGTCGGTCTTTATCATCGATCCGAACCACAAGATTCGCCTGACAATGACCTATCCGATGAATGTCGGGCGCAATTTCGACGAGATCCTGCGTGTCGTCGATGCGCTGCAGCTTGGTGATAAAGAAAAAATCGCCACGCCGGCGGATTGGCGGCCCGGAGACCAGGTGATCATTCCCCCGTCAATCGACAATCAGCAAGCCGCCCAGATTTTCCCGCAGGGCTGGGATGAAGTCCGTTCCTATCTGCGGCTAACGAAAGTCGGCTGACCCAATCAGATGGGTCATTGCGAAGAACCGTGGGTATAACCTACCGCGTCGGCACGGGTACGTCGCCGCGGTAGTCATAAAAACCCCGGCCGGATTTGCGGCCAAGCCAACCGGCTTCGACATATTTGACCAGCAACGGGCAGGGCCGGTATTTGGAATCGGCCAGACCGTCATGCAGCACCTGCATGATCGACAGGCACGTATCGAGCCCAATGAAATCGGCCAGTTGAAGCGGCCCCATCGGATGGTTGGCGCCGAGTTTCATCGCCGTGTCGATGGCTTCGACCGAGCCGACGCCTTCATAGAGCGTGTAGATCGCTTCATTGATCATCGGCAGCAGGATGCGATTGACGATGAAACCCGGGAAATCCTCGGCAACGGTGATAGTTTTGCCAAGCGAGGTAACGAAGGCTTCTGTCGTGCCGAAGGTGGAATTCTCCGTGGCAATGCCGCGAATGACCTCGACCAGTTTCATGATCGGCACCGGGTTCATGAAATGAATGCCGATGAACCGTTCCGGCCGGTCGGTTGCCGATGCCAGCCGGGTGATCGAAATCGAAGAGGTGTTGCTGGCCAGCAGCGCTTCGGGATTGAGAACCGGGCAGAGCTGGGAATAGATTTTGCGTTTGACCGTTTCGTCTTCACTGGCGGCTTCAATGACGATATCGGCGTCGGCCAGGTCTTCCATGCTGACGGCCGGTCCGATCCGCGCCAGTGCCTCATTGCGCACCGTGTCTTCCAGTTTTCCGGACGATACCTGCCGCGCCATGTTGCCGCTGATCGTGGCGATGCCGGCCTCGATCTGCTCCTTGCCGAGGTCGTTGATAAGCACGTCGTAACCTGAAAGCGCGCAGACATGAGCAATGCCGCCACCCATCTGGCCCGCGCCGATGATGCCAACTTTCTTGATGGTCTGTGTCATTTTCCGGATCCTGGATCGGCGCCCCAGCGCCTCAATCTGAATTTGTTGCAGTGCAACCTAACCTAATAATCGAGCATAGGAAACCGCCTTGGACCTTGCAAACGAAAACGGCCGGCACGCGTTTGCGCACCGGCCGTTCCAGCTTCATGTATTTACGCTAGAGGGCTTTCTCGAAGTCCGGCAGAACCTCGAAAAGATCCGCAACCAGGCCGTAATCGGCAACCTGGAAGATCGGGGCTTCCTCGTCCTTGTTGATCGCGACGATCACCTTGGAATCCTTCATGCCGGCAAGGTGCTGGATAGCGCCAGAGATACCGCAGGCGATGTAGAGATCGGGCGCGACGACCTTGCCGGTCTGGCCGACCTGCCAGTCGTTCGGGGCATAGCCGGCATCGACGGCAGCGCGTGAGGCACCGACTGCGGCGCCGAGCTTGTCGGCAACCGGAAGAATGACCTCTTCGAACTTTTCCTTGGATCCAAGAGCCCGCCCGCCGGAGATGATGATCTTGGCAGAGGTGAGTTCCGGTCGGTCGCTTTCCGACAGCTTGTTCTCGACAAAACTCGACAGGCCCGGATCATCAGCGGCACTGATGGTCTCGACCGAAGCCGATCCGCCTTCGGCGGCGGCCGAAAAGGTCGCCGTGCGAACGGTGAGCACTTTCTTGGTTTCGTCGGACTGCACGGTCTGGATGGCGTTGCCCGCGTAGATCGGGCGCTGGAACGTATTGGCGCTGTCGACGGCGATGACATCGGAAATCTGCATCACGTCGAGCAGGGCAGCAACGCGTGGCAGGACGTTCTTGCCCATGCTGGTTGCCGGAGCAAGCACCGTGTCGTAGCCATCGGCCAGCGAGACGACCAGCGCGGCCATCGGTTCGGCCAGTTGTTCTGCCAGCTCATCGGCTTCGGCCAGCAGAACCTTGCGCACGCCGGTCAGTTTGGCGGCGGCATCGGCGGCCGGCTTGGCGCCCTTGCCGGCAACGAGAACATCGACATCGGAGCCGATCTGCAGCGCGGCGCTCAGGGCCTTCGCGTTCTGATCGGAAAAGCTTTCATTGTCATGGTCGGCAACAAGAAGAATAGCCATTTTATTGTTCCTTTTCCTGATCGATCACAGCACGCCGGCTTCGTTCTTGAGCTTGTCGACAAGCTCTTCGATCGAAGCGACCTTGACGCCGGCCTTGCGGCCTTCCGGCTCGATGGTCTTCAGCACTTTCAGGCGTGGCGCGGTGTCGACGCCGTAATCGGCGGGCGACTTTTGATCCAGCGGCTTTTTCTTTGCCTTCATGATATTGGGCAACGAAGCGTAACGCGGTTCGTTCAGGCGCAGGTCCGTCGTGACGATGGTCGGCATGGACAGTTCAACCGTCTGCAGGCCACCGTCAACTTCACGGGTTACCTTGGCTTTGCCGCCGTCAATCTCGATCTTGGAAGCAAAGGTGCCCTGGCTCCAGCCGAGCAATGCCGAAAGCATCTGGCCGGTCTGGTTGGCATCATCGTCGATAGCCTGTTTGCCGAGGATGACCAGTTCCGGCTTTTCCTCATCGACCACGCCTTTCAGCAGTTTAGCAACGGAGAGTGGCTCGGTGATGTCGTCTGTCTTGATCAGGATGCCGCGGTCGGCGCCCATGGCCAGCGCGGTGCGGATTGTCTCCTGCGCCTGTTGCGGGCCAACCGATACGGCGATGATCTCGGTCACCGTGCCGGCTTCCTTCAGGCGGATCGCCTCTTCGACGGCGATTTCGTCGAACGGGTTCATCGACATTTTGACATTTGCCAGTTCAACGCCCGAGCCGTCGGATTTGACGCGTATCTTCACGTTGTAATCGACGACCCGTTTGACCGGAACGAGGACTTTCATGCGCTTTACCTTTCCTGTGAAATCTTGCGCGCGACACTAGCCGCGGTGGGAATGGCCCGCTTGTCGAAATCCGACATGGGACGGAAATAAAGTCATAGTGATGCGCCGCGATCAGCCCCTCGGGCGGTCCGGCAATTTGTGGCGGAACCTAATGAGACGCCGGCAAGGCGTCAATATGGATTTCGGGGTCTTGCAACGCGGCATCGCGCCGCGCCACAAGGCGAAAAAAATTACTGCCGACCCCATCGCGACGGTGTTTCGTGCGACGGTTCGGCAACCGCCGGCGCGGTCTCCACGGCACTTGGCGTAACGATGGCGCGGTCAAACAGCGGCACTCCGGAGCGGCGCATGAAAAGAACAAGTACCGCGCCGGTGACAATGCCGCCGACATGGGCGCCCCAGGAGACGGCACCATCGATATCGGTAAACAGCATGAGGAACTGAAATCCGATCCAGATAATCAGCGGGACCAGTGCCGGTATGCGTAGCGGAATACGGCCAAAAGCCAGTACCCAGACCTTCACCTTCGGGTGCAGCAGCAGATAGGCGGCGACAATGCCGGCAACCGCACCCGACGCACCGATCAATGGGGCTTTCGAGTCCGGCAGGATGATGCCATGGAAGAAGGCGCCGGCGGCGGCGCAGGCGAGATAGAAAATCAGAAATTTGAAATGACCGAGTGCATCCTCGACATTGTCGCCGAATACCCACAGGAACAGCATATTGCCGCCAATATGCATGATGTCGGCGTGCAGGAAAGCGTATGTGAAGTAGGTGGCGTCTTCCGGCACCAGCACGAGATCGGGATGAAGCGGGATCAGGTCATTGGCAACGGCGGGAATATAGCCCAAACCGATTTCCGCGGCCTGCACCGTTTCCCTGTCACCCAGCGAAGTCAGCAGGAAAACGATGACATTCGCCGCGATCAGCCCGATCGTCATATATTGCAGTCTGATGTGCTTCAGGCCATTTGCATCATGAAGCGGGATGAACATGTCTCCGCTTGCCCCCTCCCGCTGGTCTCACCGATTGTCGCCGGGAACCCATAACACGTCATCGCCGCCATTGTCATTGACGGTTCTGGAGGCGACGAACAGGAAATCGGACACCCGGTTCATATATCGCAGCGCTTCTGGGTTGACCTTTTCACCCTCGACATCGGCCAGCTGCGCGATCAGCCGCTCTGCGCGGCGCGCCACCGTTCGGGCGAGATGCAGGGCAGCCGCGGCCGGCGATCCACCCGGCAGGATGAAGGAGCGCAACGGAGACAGGTCCTTGTTCAGAAGATCGATGTCGGCTTCGATCCGCTCGACCTGGCTCGCGATGATGCGCAGCGGTTCATATTCCAGCTTTTCGCCAGTTTCCGGTACGGCAAGATCGGCTCCGAGATCGAAGAGATCATTCTGGATGCGGCTCAACATGGCATCGAGCTCTGGATGCGCCGTGCCGGTGTGAAGGCGTGCCATGCCGATACAGGCATTGGCTTCGTCAACGGTTCCGTAGGACTCCACCCGAAGATCGTATTTCTTGCGCCGATCGCCGGAACCCAATGCAGTGGTGCCATCATCGCCGGTGCGGGTGTAGATCTTGTTCAAAACAACCAAAACGGTCTCCTCCTCTACCCGGGACGGCCGAAATAGACCGCCAGGACAATCAGCACCACGGCGATGAACTGCAACAGCACCCGCAATTGCATCATCTTGTTCGAGGCATTGCCTGAACCGGCGCGCAGCATGTTGATCAGTCCGCGGATCAAAACGACGACAACTGCAAGCATGACGATGATGGCGAGAAATTCGAAAATACCGGACATGAATGTCTTCCGCTGAAATTCTAAAGGTCAAAAACCGGTCTGAAGTCTGGCCGGTTCAATTGCCTCTCTGCATGAGTTGGTAAAACACTCCTGTTGGCAACAGCCGTTTCATCATCATGCCGAGTTTTGCAGGTGTCGTCACCAGATAGTGCGGTTTCGGTCTGTTGTTCTCAAGCGCATGCTGCAAAACGTCATAAACAGCATCCGGCTTCAATTTGAAACGCGACACTTTCTCACCGCTGAGACGGGCAAGTTGCTGCTGATAGTCGTCGCGATGGACCGAGCCATCGACGTCGATGTATTTTTCGAAATAGGCCAGGCTGTTGCTGATGAGACTGGATTCTATCGGTCCGGGTTCAATCAGCGAAACATGGATGCCGGTATCTGCCAGCTCCGCCCGCAGACACAGCATCAATCCCTCCAGCGCGTATTTCGACGAGGCATAGGCGCCGCGATATTTGACCGGCAGCAATCCAAGAATGGATGAGCAGTGGACGATCCTGCCGTGGTCCTGTCGCCGCATGACCGGTACGATGCGGCGAGTCAGGTCATGCCAGCCGAAAAAATTGGTTTCGAACTGTTCGCGCAATGCCTCCATGGACAGGTCCTCAACCGCTCCCGCCTGGGCATAGGCGCCATTGTTGAAGAGTGCGTCCAGTGTTCCGCCGGTGAGCTCCAGAGAGGTTTCAACCAGCGCGGCAATTGAATCGGGTTCACGATAATCGAGATAGACCGCATGCAGGCCATCATTTGTCAGACTGGCCAGATCCGCGTCGTTTCGGGCCGTCGCGATGACCTGCCAACCTTGCTGTTTCAACTGGCGGGCGCAATAGGCGCCGATGCCTGAAGAGGCACCGGTGACGATGATGGAACGGCTGGAGGCCATGAACAGATGCCTTTTGCGGGTCGTTGCGGGTGATCGGACATGTCGATGAAGTCACCGGCAATAAATGTCGCCGGGCGGCGGCGTGTCAATCCGTTTGCGCATTGAACCCGGATCGGTATCTATTGTCCGTCACAGTGATGGGGATCGGAATTGCGCGATGGAATCGAAAGCCAGGCGGGAGAGATCGTGGGATAGCCGCTCGCGCAGGGGCGTGCTCAGCGGGCAGCCGAGGGATCTGTTGCATGGCCGCGGCTGGCGCGCGGCATGGGCGGTGTTTCGTGAGGCCAATCTGCGGCTGTGGATGGACGAGGCCCTCTCGACGGCCGGAAACATTGCCTTCCGGGCAGTGCTGGCCTTGTTTCCGTTTTTGATATTCGTCAGTTCTCTGACCGCCTTTGTCGGCGATGCCGAGATGGCAAAGAGCCTGACGGAGTTCCTGATTTCGATCGTACCGGAACCATTGGTCGATACGATCGTGGCGGAGCTGGAAAGCGTGCTGACGGTGCGGCGCGGCGATCTTGCCAGCATCGGTGTGCTGTTGACGGTGTGGTTCGCCATTGGTGGCGTCGATGGCGTTCGGGTTGCGCTCAACCGTGCCTATGATTTGCGCGAACACCGTTCGACACCGTGGCTGTATTTCCTCCACATACTTGTGGTCATCGGCGGCGGCCTGGTCTTCGTGGTGATCGCCTATCTGCTGGTTCTGGTGCCTGTATTGGCGGCGTTTGCCCACCGCTTCGTTCCGGGGTTTGAACCGTCCACCATCAACTACGGCCTGGTTCGTTATCCGGCCGCGGTTGCCATCCTGACCATCAGCCTGTTTGCCGCGCATATTTTCCTGCCGGCGCGACGGACGCGGTTTTCCAACATCTGGCCCGGTGTTCTGCTCACCGTCCTTGCATGGGGTCTGCTGGCGGCGGGTTTTTCGATCTATCTGACGAGCTTTGCAAACTACGCCAGCTACTACGCCGGGCTTGCCGGCGTCATCGCGGCGCTGTTCTTCATCTATCTGTCGGCGCTGGTGCTGATTTTCGGCGGCGAAATCAACCGGGCGATTCGCATCAGGCGGCTGGCGCGGGCGCTGGCGCAGCGGTCGCGACGAAAACCGGCTGCCAAATAAAATCACGAAAAGCCGGTCCAACTGATCACATTCCACATCTGATCATTTGTGTCAGACGGCGACAGTATTGATACAAATGACATTCTGAACAACATCAGTCCGATACACGGTTCCGGCAAGTTCGGCTCATCGCTGGTTGCGAGAAATCAAATGCGACCAAGCGCCACCACACGCCCAACCAAAAGGAACTGAGAAAAATGAAAACCATT
>JAJFHT010000140.1 GCA_021775495.1 Hyphomicrobiales bacterium
GAAATGTGCCTTCAAGCGCGTTGTAACCGTGATAGCCGCCACCGCCGAAGCCCGCCACTTCGCCGGCCGAATAGAGGCCTTTGACCGGCTCGCCGTTTTCGTCTAGGACCTGCGAATTCAAATTGGTGTGCAGCCCGCCGAGGGTCTTGCGGGTCAGAATATGCAGTTTCACCGCAATCAGCGGGCCTGCTTCGGGGTCGAGAACGCGGTGCGGTTTGGCCGTTCTGATCAGCTTGTCGCCGAGATGGGCGCGGGCGCCGTGTATGGCGGTGATCTGCGCATCCTTTGAAAACGGGTTTGCGATCTGCAGATCACGGGCGACGATCTGCGCCTTCAGCATGTCGTGGTCAATCAGCGGTTTCTCGGTGAGCTGGTTCATGCCTTCGACAAGGTCGACCAGATTGTCGCGCACGACAAAATCGGCGCCATGCTTCTTGAACGCTTCGACCGGAGGCGGTGCGCCCTTGCCGACCCTTTTGAGAACCTGGCGCCAGGATTTCGAGGTGAAGTCCGGATTCTGCTCCGAACCCGACAGCGCGAATTCCTTTTCGATGATCTTCTGGGTCAGCACGAACCAGGAATATTCATGGCCAGTCGACAGAATGTGTTTCAGTGTGGTGAGCGTGTCGAAGCCTGGCAGGCAGGGCGCCGGAAGCCGGTTTCCGGTTGCATCGAACCACATCGAGGATGGACCGGGAAGGATGCGGATGCCGTGCTTCGGCCAGATCGGATCCCAGTTCTGCACCCCTTCGGTGTAGTGCCACATGCGGTCCGAATTGATGATCGCGCCACCGGCCTGCCGTGTGATGTCCAGCATGCGGCCATCGACATGGTGCGGGACGCCGGCAACCATCATTTTTGGCGGCGGGCCGCCGAGCCGCTCCGTGGGCCAGTTCTTCCTGACCAGATCGAAATTGCCACCAATGCCGCCGGATGTCACCAGAACGGCTGAACCGGACATCTCGAACTCGCCGGCGATCTCACGGCCGCTTTGCTGGCCACGATCGACGGTCGAGGGATCCAGAATTTCACCCGCTACCCCGACAACAGCGCCGTCCTGTTTGATCAGCCTGGAGACCCGGTGCCGGCACTCAAAACTGATCAGGCCTTTGGCCATGTGTTCTCGAACGCGCCGCTCGAACGGTTCGACAACACCCGGACCGGTGCCCCAGGTGATGTGAAAACGTGGCACCGAATTACCATGTCCGTCGGCGAACGAACCACCACGTTCAGCCCAGCCGACCACCGGAAACCAGCGCATACCTTGGGCATGCAGCCAGGACCGCATTTCGCCGCCGGCAAAGTCGATATAGGCCTTTGCCCATTGCCGCGGCCAATGATCCTCGGGGCGATCGAATTGCGCCGATCCTAGCCAGTCCTGCCAGGCGAGCTCAGCTGAATCCTTGATCCGCATGCGGCGCTGTTCCGGCGAATTGATCAGAAACAGACCGCCGAGCGACCAGAAGGCCTGTCCGCCAAGCGAGTTCTCTCCCTCCTGTTCCAGGATGGTGACCTGTTTTCCCGCATCCGCCAGCTCGGCAGCGGCAACCAGTCCCGCCAATCCGCCACCAACAACGATTGCATCCGTTCTGTCGGTCATCGGATTGTTTCTCCGGGAAATGAGGGATCAGCGCTCGGTCAGTTTGAGCTCGATGCGCCGGTTTTTGTCGCGTGCCTCCTGGGTGTCGGCAGGATCGAGCGGCTGGAATTCTCCGAACCCGGCCGCAACCAACCGTCTTGACGGAACCCCGTTTTCGATCAGGAATTTTACCACCGCCGTCGCGCGGCCCGTCGACAGTTCCCAGTTGTCTCGATAGCGGCCGGCGCCGCTCAACGGGATATCGTCGGTATGACCGTCGACACGCAGCACCCAGTTGATTTCGGGCGGGATCTCTCCGCCAAGCTCAACCAACGCGCCGGCCAGTTTCGCCATTTCATCCCGGCCGGCCCGGTTGATCTGGTCCCCGCCGGAGGCAAACAGCACTTCCGACTGGAAGACGAAACGGTCGCCGACGATCCGAATGTTCTCGCGGTCTGAAAGAATCTCGCGTAGCCGGCCGAAGAAGTCGGACCGGTAGCGGTTAAGTTCCTGAACGCGCTGGGCCAGCGCGACGTTCAACCGGCGGCCGAGATCGGCGATTTTGACGTTCGAATCGCGGTCACGTTTTTCCGAGACATCGAGAGCGTCCTCGAGTGCGCCGATCTGTTTGCGCAGCGCATTGATCTGCTGGTTGAGCAGTTCCACCTGGCTGAGAGCGCGCTGGCTGATCTGCTTTTCGTCGCCCAGTTTTTCGGAAAGGGATCCGATCTGAACTTGTGCATCGGCATCGGCTCCGGCGCCCTGATCGAGAATCTGCTGCAATCGGGAGCGCTCGGTTTCCGTGTCCGCCAGCGATGCCTGCATGGTGGCCAGCACGTCTTCCAAATCCTGCTTGTTGCCGCGCTCCAGTGCGAGCAATTGAGTCAATTCATTGATCTGCGAGTTGAGCCGGTTGAGGACAGCGTCCTTGCCAGTGATTTCCTGCGACAGCAGAAATTGCGCCAGCACGAACACCGACAGCAGGAACATGATGGCCAGAAGCAAGGTCGACAGGGCGTCGACGAAGCCGGGCCAATAGTCAACGGTGCGGTCACGGCGGTTGCGTGCCAGCGCCATGTTACTTGCCTCCGGGCTTCTTTATGGCGTCCGCCAGCTTGTCGAGGGTCGTGCGCAAGGCCTTTTGTTCGGCCGCCTGCGCCTCCACCCAATCACGCATCAATTGCTGCTCGTTGCGCATGTTCTTGACCAGTCCCGACACACCCTCGGCAAGATTGGCCATTGCCGATGTTACCCGCTGGGAAGAGCCACCGGTATCCTGCAGGCTGCGCAGGCGGTCGGTGAGGTTGCGGATTTCCTCGACCTCGCCGGACGGGGCGCCCGCTGTCTCCGGCGCCAGATCGGAACCAAGATCGGTTACTGTCGACAGCCAGTTTTCAAGCTCGGTGTAGAATCGGTTCTGGGCGCGGCCCGCCTGCAGATCGAGAAACCCCAGAACGAGCGAGCCGGCAAGGCCGAACAGCGACGATGAAAACGCCGTGCCCATGCCGGCCAGCGGAGCCGACAGCCCCGATTTTAGGGAGTTCAGCACGTCGTTCGTGTCGCCGGAGCCGGGATCGAGCGACTGAATGGTGTCGCCGATCGATCCGATCGTCTGCAACAGGCCCCAGAACGTGCCGAGCAGGCCGAGAAAAACCAGGAGGCCAATCAGATAACGTGAGATATCACGGCTTTCGTCGAGGCGGTTTGCTATGGAATCAAGAATAGACCGCATCGAGCTGGTCGACAGCGCCATGGATGAGCGCCGGCCGAGCAGTGCTTTCATCGGCGCCAGCAGGATCGGCTCCTTCGATCCGGCGCCGTCCATACCGGTGCGAAAGGAATTGACCCAGCGGACTTCCCTGAACAGGCGCAGAACCTGGGCGAATGCCAGCAGGATACCCACCGCCAGAACACCGAGGATCAGTCCGTTCAATCCGGGATTTGTTCCAAAGGCCGAGGAAATCTGGCGATAGAGAATGGCTGCGACGAAACCCGAGATCGCCAAAAAAATGAGCATTGACAGAAGGAACACCTGCGGACTGGACAGCCGCCGTGGATCGTAATCAAGACCCGTATCGGCCTCATCGACACTAGAAGATCTGAACCATGCCATCGGCAGCCCCGTTTCCCTGGCGCATTAAATTTCAACCACCCGAATCAACGGACCCTAACCGCATTTACCGCAGAATGGGAAGACCAAGCTGAACTGCGCGATCGCGAACCTATTACAAAGGCGATGGTAGGGCCTCGCAATGGCCGTCGCAACAGGCGTCTGGAAGCAATTTTGCTCGGCGTGCGGGTATTGGGCGTGATCGACGACCGCGAATGGATCCAGGGCGATCCCATCATTGCGAAGGAGCCCTTTTGAGCTGTTTGAGCAGAGCCGCATGGATGGCTTCGTTGCCGGCGACGATGGAGCGCTTTTCCAGCATATCCTGGCGGCCGTCCTTGTCGGTGACAAAACCGCCGGCTTCATTGATCAACAGGATGCCGGCGGCGGTGTCCCAAGGCTCGAGTGGTTCTTCCCAGAACCCGTCAAGACGCCCGGCGGCAACAAATGCCAGATCGAGTGAGGCCGAACCGAGCCGGCGGATGCCGGCCGTCTCGCCCATCAGATTGCGCAGTTCGATCAGGTACTGGCCGTGGTGGCCACGACCGAGATGCGGCACGCCTGTTCCGATGACCGCATCGGAGAGATTTTTGCGGGCGGCGACACGCAGACGCCGGTCGTTCAGATAGGTGCCGCCACCGCGCTCGGCGGTGTAGAGCTCGTCCGTCACCGGACTGTAGACGACCGCTGCGACAAGAACACCCTGCCGCTCGAGCGCGATCGAGACGGCAAACAACGGCAGGCCGTGCAGGAAATTCGTGGTTCCGTCCAGCGGATCGACAATCCAGCGATGCTGGCCGTCGTCGCCTTCGACCAATCCGCGTTCCTCCATGAGAAATGCGTAACCCGGCCGCGCCCGCGACAATTCGCGAAAGATGATTTCCTCGGCCGTGCGGTCGGCCTGGCTGACATAATCGCCAGGGCCCTTGATCGAAACCTGAAGGTTCTGCACTTCGCCGAAATCACGCGACAGCGATCGGCCCGCCTTCATTGCGGTCTGCACCATGACATTGAGAATCGCGGAACGCGCCATCAGAAACGGTCTTTCAGCTTGAGATTAATGGGTCCTGACCCTAAATGCTGCCGGCACGGACGGCTGGTCCTATTCCGCGCGGCGGATATAGGTGATGTCGTTGGTGTCGACCAGAATACGCTCACCCGAGGCAATAAAGGGCGGCACCATGACCCGAATGCCGTTTTCCAGAACCGCCGGCTTGTATGAAGAAGCCGCCGTCTGCCCCTTCACGACCGGATCGGCTTCCGAAATCTTCAGTGCAACCTGATCGGGCAGCGATATTCCGATCGGCTTGTCCTCGTAGAGTTCGACGGTGACGGTCATGCCGTCCTGCAGGAACGCGGAACGATCCCCGACAAAATCCTTTTGCAGTTCGAGCTGCTCATAGGTTTCCGAATCCATGAAAACCAGCGCGTCCCCCTGTTCATAAAGGAACTGGAAGTCCTTTTGTTCCAGCCGGACCTTTTCGACGGTTGCGGCGGCGCGGAAGCGCTCGTTCAGTTTGGTCCCGTCGATCAGATTCTTCAGTTCGACCTGGTTGTAGGCCCCACCCTTGCCGGGTTTGACTGAATTGGTCTTGACCGCCGCCCACAGGCCGCCATTGTGCTCGATCACGTTGCCGGGACGGATTTCATTGCCGTTGATCTTCATCGATTTGTTCCAGATTGCAGAAGCCGGGATTTGGCGCTTCCAAGACCACAAATCCAGCCGTGAGGCAAGTCACCGCAGGCGGTTGGCGCGTTCGATCGCCTTTTTCTGTTCTTCGTCGGTCAGCCCGCCGAGAAAGATGTTCAATTCCGGATCGACAAGCCCCGCCCGCCGGGCCAGGATGTACCAAGCGGCTGCCTCGATTGAATCAGGTTCGGTTCCGACACCGGCGCGATAGAGTTTGGCGAGGCGGTTCTGGGCAGCGACATTGCCACCTTCGGCAGCCAGTTTGAGCCAGCCGAAACCGGCTTTTTCATCCCGTTCTCCGCCGCGCCCGTTGATCAGCCAGGTGCCGAGATCCAGTTGTGCAGTGTCGAAATTCTGCCTTGCCGCCCTCACCAGCCAGCGCCGGGCTTCTTTGTCGTCGCGCCCGATGTTTCCGCTTCCCGTGGCCAGAACCTGGCTCATTGCATATTGCGCGTCGGCCAGCCCGGCTTTCGCTGCGTGGCGATAATAGGCGATGGCTTCGTTTACACCGCTTGGTCCCGGCTGACGCGCCGTCACCATCTGGGCGTAGTTGAACTGGGCGAGGCGATTGCCGGCGTCGGCGGAGTCCTTCATCATGACGAAGGCCGTCTGCTCATCCTTTTCTACCAAACGGCCGTCAATGAGCAGAAGCGCGTACTGGAACAAAGCCTCGGGCACGCCCTGTTCCGCCGCCGCCGCATACCAGCGCGCCGCTTCCTTTTCGTTGCGTCGTACCCCGAGCCCGCGGGCATAGATTTCCGCCGTGAGCGTCTGGGCGGCGGGGTCACCCTTTTTCGCAAGCGGCAAGGCAAGATTGAGCGCCGTGATGTACATGCCACGCTGATAGGCGCCATAGGCAATATCGGCCGGCTTGACGCCAAACCGTTTCGGGTGAACCGGGGTCGACGGCTTGTCCTGACGCTCTTCGCCCGCGGCGAGCGCCGCTGTCGGATCGCTCATCAACAGCACCGCGCACATCATCGGAATCATCGCAAGTCGTATCATCGGCGTCATTGTCTATGCTTTAAGAAGCGGTGCATCTCGTTCCAGGATCGCATTTGCCTCGGCCACCGCTTCAGCCGGGCTGATGCCTTGTGCAAAAATCGCCTGAGACAAGGCGACAAAATCGGCACCGGTTTGTGCTGCCACGCCGACCGACCCCATTTCCGACCCGGCCATTACGACGCATGGCACTTCGACAAGCGCCGCCCACCATTCCGCCAACGCCATGTTGCGCGGATGCGGATCCGGTTTCAAATCATAGCCGATGCGACCAAAAAAGACATAGTCAGGGCGAATTTCGCCGGCTTCAAGCGCATTGTGGCGGGTCTTAATTCCACCAACGCCGACCATCATCGTATCGGCGAATTTTTCCAGGATGGGTTCGGCGTCGGATGTTCCGGTATCAACGTGAATGCCGTCGGCTCCCACCCGGCCGGCGATCTGGGTGTCCGCGACGACCATCGCGGCGACATCGTGCCGGTGCGCGATCTCGACAAGGCCGGCGGCGCGCTGCTGGAACGTCGTCTCATTGGCGGGAGGGATGATGATCGATGCGACGTCACCTGCTCCAAGCGCTTGTTCCATTCGTTTGAAAACCTCATCGTCGTTGCCCTCAGTTGGGGCAATCAGGACAATACGGCAACGCTCTGACGGGGATGCGGCTGACACGCGGGTTGTTCCATTTTCAGGTTGTTGATCTGCGGCGAGACTGCAATCGCCTATGCCGTCCGATCATGGTTGCAATAGGGCGGGGATGTAGCGCAATCCGTCGCGATTTAGAACAGACCGGCGCGGGAAATCGACGCGGAATTGACGGCAGGGCTCGCATTGCCGTGCGGTTCGGAGTAAATGCGGTCCGGTCATTCCTTCCAGAGCTCTCATGTTTTCGCTTCTAGCCGATCCCTGGTTTTTTGCCGCAGCGCTTCCGGCCGTCATTCTCGTCGGCCTGTCCAAGGGCGGGTTCGGCGGTGCGACAGCCCTGATGGGAGTGCCGTTGATGGCACTGGTCATGCCTCCCGTTCAAGCGGCGGCGATCATGTTGCCGGTGCTGATCGTCATGGACATTGCAACTCTTTGGACCTGGCGCGGATACCGCGATACGAGGCTGCTTTTTTCCATGCTGCCGGGCGGGCTGATCGGGATCGGCATCGGCTGGATGACCGCGGCGATCGTCACCGACAGTATGGTGCGGCTGATCGTCGGGTTTGTGGCACTGCTGTTTGCGCTGCGCTATGTCCAGGCGCGGCTGACCCGCAAGGAACGGACATCCAGGCCAAACGGGGTTCGCGCGACATTCTGGGCTTCGGTCGCCGGGTTCACCAGTTTTGTCGCCCATGCAGGTGGGCCGCCCTATCAGATCTATACATTGCCGCTCAGGCTGGATCCGAAGGTCTATACGGGCACCAGTGTTCTTTTTTTCGCCGTGGTCAACGCGGTCAAACTGGTGCCTTATTTCTTTCTCGGCCAGTTCGACGCGACAAACATTGCCGCATCCTTCGCGCTGGTACCGGTTGCGGTCATCGCCACCTTCATCGGCGCCTGGATCGTGCGCCGGATGAAGCCGGAACTGTTCTATCCGTTCATGTACGCCATGGTATTCGCCGTGGCGCTGAAGTTGATCTGGGATGGGGTTTTTGACATCTGGGGCTAGACGTCGCTGAATATGGTTTCGGGGCGTGGGACGGAGGAACAAAATGACAGCAGCCTATGAGCGGGATCTCGATCGCAATCCGGCAAATTTTCAGCCACTGACACCGCTGTCATACCTGCGCCGTGCGGCGCATGTTTTCCCCGACCATGTCGCGATCATCCATGGCAGCATCCGCCGCACCTATGGCGAGTTCTACAGCCGGTCGCGGCAACTTGCCTCGGCGTTGTCAAAACGCGGTATCGGAAAGGGGGATACGGTTTCGGTGATGCTGTCCAACACGCCGCCGATGCTGGAAGCCCACCATGGTGTGCCGATGGTCAAGGCCGTGCTGCACTCGATGAACACGCGGCTTGACGCGGCCATCGTGGCGTTTCAACTCGATCATGCCGAGACCAGGGTTCTTATCGTTGACCGGGAATTCTCGGCGGTCGTCGCCGAAGCACTGAAAATTGCCAAAGTGCGCCCGCTGGTGGTCGATTTCGACGATCCCGAACATGGCGAAGATCCGGCCTATCCCAAGGGCGCGCGGATCGGGACGCTCGACTATGAGGATCTGGTCAGCGAGGGGGACGCCGATTTTGACTGGCTGATGCCGGATGACGAGTGGGATGCCATCTCACTCAACTACACTTCCGGAACGACCGGCAATCCGAAAGGCGTCGTTTATCATCATCGCGGCGCAGCGCTGATGGCCTATGCCAATACGCTGCATGCGCAGATGCCGAGGCACAGCGTTTATCTCTGGACCTTGCCGATGTTTCATTGCAACGGCTGGTGTTTCCCGTGGACGCTGGCGGTTCAGGCCGGAACACATGTGTGTTTGCGGTGGGTACGGCCGAAGGCGCTCTACGATGCGCTTGCCGACTACGGCGTGACACATTTGTGCGGTGCGCCGATCGTCATGGCAACGCTGCTCGATGCCGAAGTGGCCGACAAGCGCGCCTTTTCGCAAACGGTCACGTTCAACACTGCCGCCGCGCCACCGCCGGAGCCGGTTCTGGCGGGCATGGCCGATGCCGGATTTGAGGTCACCCATCTCTATGGACTGACCGAAACCTACGGACCGGCGGTGGTGAATGAATGGCGGGACGACTGGAACGCGCTTGATCCGGCTGCCCGCGCGGCGAAAAAGGCACGGCAGGGGGTGCGTTATTCAGCTCTGGAAGACCTCAGGGTCATCGATCCGGGCAGTTTGCAGCCAGTTCCCGCCGATGGCGAAACCATCGGTGAAGTGATGTTCCGTGGCAATATCGTCATGAAGGGCTATCTGAAAAATCCCGATGCCAGCGCCGAGGCGTTCGCCGGCGGCTGGTTTCATTCCGGCGATCTCGGCGTGATGCATCCGGATGGTTATGTCCAGCTGAAAGATCGCTCCAAAGACATCATCATATCCGGCGGCGAGAATATTTCCTCGATCGAGGTCGAGGATGCGCTGTATAAACATCCGGCAGTCTCTTCCTGCGGAGTGGTTGCGCGGGCCGATGACAAATGGGGCGAAACGCCCGCTGCCTTTGTCGAACTCAAGCCGGGCCAATCGGCAACAGAGGCGGAGATCATCGAACATTGCCGTACGCTTCTGGCCCGTTTCAAATGTCCGCGGATGGTGATTATCGGTGAGATCGCCAAGACGTCGACCGGCAAGATTCAGAAATTCAAACTTCGTGAAGCAGTAAAGGCTCTTGACGCAACGGATTGACGTTCTTGGGGAAATGCCAATTTTGCAATGATTTCAGCAAGATTAACGGAATTCGGCGTATCTGAGACAATTTTTTTTTAACCTGTTAACCTCCCGTTAAGCTTTACGGGTGTTTACTTGCGTCATCCAGTTATCTGGATTCTTACCGAGTGGCTGGAGCCACTCAGTTTGACGCCTCCCTGTTAAACTCCCAAGAGCCGCCTTTGCGGCTCTTTTTTTTGTCTTGCGAAAAACCACGGATATTGCCTCCGGCGACGGCGGCCGGGTGACTTTTCCGACGGGACCGGCGTTAACCTTCCGTTAAACATGTCCTTGCGTTTGAGACCAGATCGGCGCATCTTTCAGCCTTCGCCAGATCCCGGTGCAATGCCGGGCGGTGGGGGCCTGGTGGCCGGGCTGGCCAATAAGTGCTGAACAGTACGCGTAACAGGATGTGTCGATGCAAGAGTCCGGTAGAAAAGCCGCTAATACGATCATACTTGCCGAAAGGCGTGTTTTTTCCGACTCGTTCAAACCGCTTTACGGCGAGGGCATGGGCCTGGTTGAAGAAGCTGCCGAATATCTCGATGGCGAAGGCCGGGTTGCTGCCAAACAGATCTCGCGCTCCGGCGCGACGCTCTATGCGGCCGAATCGATGCGGCTGACAACGCGGCTGATGCAGATCGCGTCCTGGCTGCTGCTTCAACGGGCCGCCAATTCCGGCGAAATGACCCGCGATCAGGTAACGGCCGAAAAATCGAAGGTCCGTCTCGATACCGAATCCGCTCATACCAGCACGCCTGGCTGGGATGAACTGCCACAGGTCTTCCGCGATCTCGTGGCCCGCTCGATGAGCCTGCAGAGCCGGGTGCGCCGCATGGACGAAGAACTGTACGGTAGTCCGGAAGACGCAGAGGCTGCTACGCAGGCCGTGCAGAGCCCGGTCTTTGACCAGTTGGCGCTGCTGAACACCGCGTTCGCACATCGCTGAACCGCTCTAACTTCTCAAAATCCCATCCAGAACCGGCAATGCCAGCGTTGCCGAGATCACAATCAGCACGAAAGTGATGGTTCGATAGGTCTGTTCGCTGGCTTTGCCGAACAGGCTCCAGCCGGCGGCAATGGCGAGAAAATAGACCGGGGCAACGGCAATGCCGGTCATAACGGCTTTGGCCGTGAGCAGGCCGGCGGCCCAGATATTGGCGCCGCTGATAAACTCGCTGAAGAACAGGAACACCAACAGGTTTGCACGCACGGTTGCGGCGTTCGCGGCCGATGCCACCCAGTAGACGATGACCGGCGGTCCCGGGATGGCAGCGAGCCCGTTGAGAAATCCTGACACCGCGCCGACGGCCGTGGCAATGGGGATCGATCTCGGGCCGCGGTAGCGCCAGCCGGCCCACAGGATTGCGACACTGGCGAAAATGATCGCCGAGATAACCCAGCGCAATTTAACGACATCGCCGTTTTTGAGTACCCAGATGCCGACGGGCAGCAACAGGCATGCACCGGCCAGGATCGGCAGCAATTGGCGCCAGTTGGCCAGCCGGAAAGCCGGGATGGTCACCGGGATGACAGGAAGCGAATCCAGAACGAGGATGATGACAAGCGCCGCTTTCGGGCCGTAAAGCGCGGCGGCCGCCGGCGCTATGATCATGCCGTTGCCAAATCCGGCAAAACCGCGCGCAAGGCCAGCTGTGAGAACCGCGATGGCCAGCGTGATGAGGGATGAATCCAGTTCGGGCAGGCTCATGTTCAGCGGTCATCCTTCGAAACGGCATGTGGCCCGAAGTGCAATTTCCGGTCAAAGGCCAGTGGCAGGGAAGACATTGGGGCAATTGTGCACAGACGTTTCCGGTTTGTTCACATTTGGCTGGCATCGCTGGCAGGGAAACGTATGGTGGGCAGCATGCAGCAGGCGATTCGCATTGTCGGGATTGATCCCGGCCTGAGACGAACCGGGTGGGGGATTGTTGAAAGCCAGGGAAATTCTCTGCGCTTCGTTGCCGCCGGCACCGTTCGTTCCAATGACAAAAACGATCTTGCCACGCGGCTGTGCCAGTTGCATGACGGCTTGAGCGAGATGTTGCGCGGGCAGTCGCCCGATGAGGCGGCTGTCGAAGCGACTTTCGTCAACAAGGATGCCGGTGCGACGCTGAAGCTGGGTCAGGCGCGCGGTGTCGCGATGCTGGTTCCGGCACTGGCTGGACTGAAAGTCGCCGAATATGCGCCCAATGCGGTCAAGAAAGCTGTTATCGGCGTCGGCCATGGCGACAAGAAACAGATCCACATGATGGTCAAGGTGCTGATCCCGAAAGCGGTGTTCGACAGTGAGGATGCGGCTGACGCGCTGGCGATCGCGATCTGCCATGTTCATCATCGGCAGAGCGCGGTGTCGCGGCTTGCCGCGATTGCGCTGTGAAGGGAACTCAATGATCGGCAAGCTGAAGGGTACGATCGACGAG
>JAJFHT010000015.1 GCA_021775495.1 Hyphomicrobiales bacterium
TACCCGTGACGTAGTAACATTGCATTATCTGGATGTTTTCTCGTACCGCTTTCTTGAAGTCAGAAATGACATCGCTGTGTTCGCGCTCCAGTGTAACAGTTACCAGCAAGGTGATAGTTCGATCTAAATATTTGGGGTCAATCACCGCAATTTCAGAGGCGATTACACCCTTTTCCCTCATCTGTGACAAGCGCCTGTGGCAGGCAGAGGGCGAAAGGCCGACCAGCGAGCTCAACTCAGAAGAGGTAAGCCGCGTGTTGCCCTGAAAGAACCGTAGTATCTTCTTGTCAAAAACATCCAGTTTCAAGAAAAAATCCCGAGTTTATGGCGAATACAGCTAGATTCTTGCACGCTGTTACAAAAACTGCAATCTGGCCCTGCTTTTACCAGCCTAGCATCAGGCAAGAGTCGAATAAGTGGATTGGTGGTAGCCATGCAATTGACCCGAGAAGAGCTGCTCGAGGCCTATCGAACAATGAAAAAAATCAGAGAATTCGAAACCCGCGTGAATGCCGAGGCGCAGGCGGGCCGTGTTCCCGGTTCCACCCATTTGTATTCCGGTCAGGAGGCTGTGGCCGTTGGCGTATGTATGGCGCTGGAGGACAGCGATTACATTGTTTCAACTCACCGTGGGCACGGCCATTCGATCGCCAAGGGCTGTGATGTTGCCGGTATGATTGCTGAAATCCTGGGCAAGGAGACAGGCACCTGCCATGGCAAGGGTGGTTCGATGCATATTGCTGACTTTGATGTTGGCATGTTGGGTGCAAATGGCATTGTGGGCGGCGGCCCACCTCTGGCCTGTGGAGCTGCGCTGTCTGCCAAGACGCTTAAGTCAGGCGCGGTCTCGGTGGCGTTTTCAGGCGATGGAGCTTTCAATCAAGGGACAACTGCAGAATCGCTGAACCTTGCGATGGTGTGGAAGCTGCCGGTGATTTTCGTGATCGAAGACAATGGCTGGGGCGAAGCGACCAGCGCGGAATTTGCCGTTGCCGGCAATATCATCGAACGCGCCAAAGGCTATGGGATGCGCGCCGAAAAGGTGGATGGATTGTCTGTTTCAGACGTTTATGAATCGATGCGCCAAGCTGTCGAATATGCCCGTGCAGGCAATGGTCCGACGTTGCTGCATATCACAACAGAGCGCTTTTTTGGTCACTTCAATGGCGATGTCGACACCTACCGCAGTGATGCTCACAAGGCAGATCAGCGCAAGAACCGGGATTGTTTGGTTCGGTTCCGGCAAACGTTGATATCAGGGGAGTTGTTGTCCGCAGGCGAGTTGGATGAGGCCGACAGCGCCATAGTGACGGAAATCGATGTCGCGGTGGTGGCCGCTCGTGCGGCCAAAGAACCGGACCCGTCCACACTGACCACCGACGTGTATGTAGATTATGAATAAGGGGCGCTGAAAGTGAGCAAGAAATCATTTCGCGCGGCGCTGAATGAAGCTCTTCATCAGGAAATGGCGGCAGACGAGAGGGTGATCGTCATAGGTGAAGACATCACCGGTGGTGTCGGAGGCGATGGTGTGGCGGACGCGTGGGGCGGTGCGTTTGGCGTAACTAAGGGGTTGTTGGGCGCATATGGGCCGGACCGGGTTCTGGATACGCCAATTACCGAAAGCAGTTTTGTCGGTGCAGCCGCGGGGGCGGCCCTGACCGGGTTGCGCCCTGTTGTTGAGATCATGTTTGTTGATTTCATTGGGGTATGTCTCGATCAAGTGATGAATCAAGCTGCAAAGTTTCGCTATATGTTTGGCGGCAAGACGACATGCCCGATGGTGTTGCGTGCCACATTTGGTAGCGGTGCACGATCAGCCAGCCAGCACAGTCAAGCGCTGTATCCCTTGTTTACGCATATTCCGGGGCTCAAGGTCGTGGTGCCTTCAAACCCGTCAGACGCAAAGGGATTGCTGATCGAATCAATCCGTGATGATGACCCGGTGATCTTTCTTGAACACAAGCTACTTTATGACAAGATCGGAGAGGTGCCGGACGGTGTCTACGCCATTCCTCTCGGTGAAGCGCGTGTGCTGCGAGAAGGCAAGGATGCCACTGTTTTTGCCTATGGCCGCATGGTTGACCGGGCGGAAGAGGCGGCAAACGTCCTGGCCAGGGACGGGATCAAGGTGTCGGTTGTCGATCCGCGTACAACATCGCCGCTGGATACTGAGACCATTCTTGAATTTGCCGAAGAAACCGGCCGCGTTGTCATTGCAGACGAAGCCAGCCCTCGTTGTGGGATGGCGGCCGATATCTCGGCACTGATCGCCGAGGAAGCGTTTGATGCACTCAAGGCCCCGATCCTCAAGGTAACACCACCGCATACGCCCGTACCCTACGCGCCATCGCTGGAAGAAGCCTATATGCCAGATGCTGCGCGGATCGCAGATGCTGTCCGCCGCACGATGAAATACCAGCTTAGTGTGAAGTAGATATGCCGCTTCATCCGATCACGATGCCCAAATGGGGCATGACAATGACCGAAGGCAAAATCGTTGCATGGCTTTTCAGTGAGGGCGACAAAATATCTGTTGGTGATGAAATCTTTGAGGTTGAAACCGAAAAGATTACCAATGTTGTCGAAGCACAGCATGACGGCACGCTGCGCAAGATTGTCGTAGATGTCGATAATGTTGCAAAATGCGGCGGGCTTATTGCGCTGATCACGGACGAAGAGGCAGGCGACAACGACGTTGCAGCGTTTCTGCAGGATTTCCGGCCGGACAATACCGAAAGTGAAGCTGCATTGTCGAATACCCTGCGAAGCATCGCTGTGGGCGACCTTTCGCTGAATGTTGTGACGGTCGGCGATGGCGACGGCTTGCCCGTTGTGATGCTGCATGGTTTTGGCGCTGACGTCAGTACATGGATGTACAATCAATCAGTTCTGGCCAAAAATCATGCGGTAATTGCAATTGATCTGCCGAGCCACGGCGGCTCGTCAGTTGATACGGAGGTTGTATCGTTTTCTGAGATAGCCGAGGTGCTGGCAACTGCACTTAAAGAGGTTGCACCGAATGGTGCGCATTTGGTTGGGCATTCTTTTGGCGGGCGCATCGCCCTGCGTTTGGCGGGCAAGGCGGATCTTAACGTCAGATCATTGTCGTTGATTGCGCCCGCAGGCTTGAGCGGCGAAGTGAACGGTAGTTTCATATCGCAATTCGTTTCCGCAAATAAGCGGCGTGGCATGAAGGCGGCGCTACAAATGCTTGTCGCGGACCCAGATGCAATCAGTTCGGACATGATCGAAAATATGCTGACCTTCAAACGGATCGAAGGCACGCAGGACGCTCTTGCCGCGATTGCATCCGAGAGCTTTTCAGAAAACCAGATTGCCGAAGGTGCGCAACATGAATTCGATGCGCTGGACATGCCGGTACTGGTGATTTGGGGAACGCAAGACCAGATCCTAGATGCCGGCGGGGCAGAGGCCCTCAAGACAAATGCAGAGATCGAGTTGATCAATGATGCGGGCCACATCCCGCATATGGAAGTCAGCAATCAGGTCAACGCGGCCCTTCTGCGCAATATCGAAGCAGGGACATGAGTGGATTACCTGGCCTTCGCGGAGGTGAACATATCGGGCTTACGGTGCCGGATCTGGATGACGCCGAGCGGTTCATCTGCGATGTGCTTGGCGGTGTTATGGTGTTTGACGGGGGTACTATTTCTGATCCGGAAACCATCCAGAATATTCTGGGTGCAGAACCCGGTGACAAGTGCCGTTACCGGTTTTACCGCCTTGGCACCGGCCTCAATCTTGAGGTGTTCGAATTTGAGACAGCCAATCCCGGTAAGATGCCTTGCAACCATCAGGCAGGGGGGCATCATCTGGCGCTTTATGTCGATGATATCGAAGCTGCAGTCGCCCACCTTGAGGCGCATTCCGTCGAAATTGCTGGCCCTTACCAACATATTACTGAAGGTCCGGCAGCCGGATCTGACTGGGTCTATTTCCGTGCGCCCTGGGGGCTTCAACTGGAACTGGTGAGCTATCCGAACGGCAAAGCCTACGAGGCTGATGCGTTTGTAAAGCTTTGGTCGCCTGTACGGCCCAACGAATAGGTATCTAGCTATGAACCTTCGACATAATGAGCCCAGTTCAGTCTGTCACACCGGCAATCCCAACTATCAACGATTTCTAACTGGCGATGCGCTTTTGGGGTTGCAACCCGAGGATACCCAGGCAGCCACCGCCGAGATTTCATCCTGGCCGGGCTACGCGCCCACGCCGCTTGTTTCGCTGCCGGGTTTGGCCAAACATGCAGACGTCGCCGCGGTCCTATACAAAGACGAAGCCCATCGCTTCGGACTCGGTAGTTTCAAGGCTCTCGGCGGCGCATATGCTGTGTTGAGCTTGCTGAAATTGGTGTTGGCCAAACAGGGAATTGAGGCATCCGCAACAGATTTGTTGAACGGAGGCTATTCAGCCATCACTTCAAAGCAGACCATGGTGTGCGCAACTGACGGGAATCACGGAAAATCGGTTGCCTGGGGGGCTCAGATGTTCGGTTGTGCCTGCCGCATCTACATCCATGAACATGTCAGCAAGGACCGCGAAGCAGCCATCGCGGCCTATGGCGCCACGATGGTGCGAGTGCCCGGCAACTATGATGATTCAATCAATGCCTGTGCACGAGACGCAACCGATAACGGCTGGACACTTGTCGCTGATACCAATGCCGGTGGCGGCTCTGCATTCGTACCGCAATTGGTGATGCATGGCTATTCAATCATTGTCCAGGAAATGCTGGACCAGCTTTCGTCTTCACCCACCCATGTGTTCATTCCCGCGGGAGTTGGCGGCCTGGCGGCCGCTGTTGCCGGGTATTGGGCCATAACAGCTACACAAGATGTCCCACGTATGGTGGTGGTTGAGCCGCATGTAGCCAATTGCGTTTTTGCGGCTATCCGCGATGGCGAGGTCAAGCCAGTTGCCGGTGATTTAAACAGCTTTATGGCTTGCCTTTCGGCAGGTCAGGTGTCGCCTGCGGCTTTGCCAGTCTTGCGACAGGCTGTCAGTGATGTGGTGACGATCCCGGATCAAGCCGCAATAAGCACTATGAAGGCGATGGCCAACGGACAATATGGCGATCCCCCGCTGGTTTCAGGCGAAAGCGGCTGTGCCTCGGTTGCAGCCATCCTGCAATTGGCAAATCAGTCCGAACTGCGCAAGGCGCTTGGGATTGATGCCAATTCCCGGATCATTGCAATTGGCAGCGAAGGAGCAACCGCTCCGGAAGTCTGGGCCGAAGTGGTTGGCCGTCTACCTGAAACCGTAAACTCCTGAATGATAGGAGCATATGGTGACCGATTACACACTCGGGTTTCCTGCAATACTACTACGACATGGTGCAGCATCAATATGCTGGAATTAGCCATGGCAGAGGCGGACCGCCAAACACAGCTGCAAGGTATCATCATTGTCAAACGCGGCGGCACTGAAATCACACAACCACGCATGGATGTGGCCTGCGCCTGGGCCACCCTTGCGCTCTCGAATCAACTGTCACCGGATGGACCGAAGATATGATTTCGCTCAATCCAT
>JAJFHT010000141.1 GCA_021775495.1 Hyphomicrobiales bacterium
CAGGCGTCTTCCTATATGCAGAACGACGAAATCCGGATTCTGGTCGATCTCGGGATCGGCCGCGGCAAAGCCACTGTGTGGACCTGTGATCTGACAAAGGATTATGTCGCGATCAATGGCGATTATCGCAGTTGACAGACATTCCAGAAGCTATGAATTACAACCATCCATCCGTACCACTCCTGTCGAAAGTCAGACGCTTCGAAGCTGCCGGTTTCCGTGCCTGGCCGGCAGCGGTCACGCAGTATGACGGGGCCTGGTTGTTGCGGTTTACGGCGGCACATCCGGCCAGGCGGCTGAATTCGATCAATCCGCTCGATCCCGGTGACGACCAGGATATTGCCGAGCGGATCGGCCGCGCGGAGCGCAAATTTCATGCTTATGGACGGCCGCTGACGTTTCGCCTGTCCCCGCTGGCCGGGCCAAAAGTTTGCACATATCTCGATGACCAGGGTTGGCCCGCCCTGTCCGAGACCATTGTGTTGATTGCCGATCTGGAAGACATTGATTTCACCGCAGCAATCGACCAGATTCCGCTCAAACATGTCGGCCGCTTTGTCGATGCCGCACTGGATGTCGGTGTTCTTGATCCGGCAATCCGTGCCGGCCTGTCCGAAGTGATCAACGCGATAAAGCCCGAATCGGGGTTGTTTGTGCACGAGATCGACGAAAAACCGGCGGCGACCGCCATCTGTGTTCACGACAATGATCTGGCTGGCCTGTTCGAAGTTGCCTCACATCCTTCCATAAGGCGGCACGGCCATGGGCGCGCTGTCGTGGTATCGGCGTTGAAATGGGCAAAATTGCGCGGTGCCAAACGTGCCTGGCTGCAGGTCGAAATCGACAATGACGTGGCCCTCGGCCTTTATCGTTCTCTCGGCTTCACCGAACTCTACCGTTACCACTATCGCCAACAACCGGCATCCTGACCAGTGGCTGTGGTTGCGCATCGCATCCTGACCGTAGCGGCCTGTGCGCTGATAGACGCAGATGGACGGGTTTTGCTGGCCCGTCGGCCGGAGGGTAAAAGCATGGCCGGCCTGTGGGAGTTTCCGGGCGGGAAGGTCGAGCCTGGTGAAACGCCTGAAGAAACCGTGATTCGCGAACTGGCCGAGGAACTGCAGATCGAAACCAAGGTCGATTGCCTGGCGCCGCTGACATTTGCGAGCCACAGCTACCCTGATTTTCACCTGCTTATGCCGCTGTTTGTCTGCCGCCGGTTCTGGGGAACCCCGTGCCCGGTGGAAGGTCAGACGCTCAAATGGGTTCGGCCCCGGGATATGCGTTCGTTTCCGATGCCGGCCGCGGATGAGCCATTGATCCCGTTTTTGATCGACCTGTTATAGCGCGCTTCGGTTCCGGTGACTTGCCGGTAAGTGACCTTAATCAATCGTTTAACTCCTTATGGCAATTTGATTGAATATGCATCCGGCTTGGGGGCTGGTTAGCAATTCCTGTTTTGTATTGTGTTCGGGAGTTTGCAATGTCCAATCAAATTACATGGAATCGGTTGTGCGCCGATGGTGCCGCGCAGCTAAGCGTCGTGGCCATGGGTGCTGTACGGGTCTCATTGCTGTTCGGCTCGGCTGCTGTGGCGCTGGCGCTTATCACTGTACCGGCGGAGAGCGATCACCGAGGTGTCCAGATTTCCGGAGCCGGTCTGACCAAAGTTCTGGATCGCATCCACACCAGCGCAATTCCGCTCAGATGAGTGCAAATCCGCTCCTGCTTTCGGGACTGCCGACAGGACCTCTCTCTGCGTCGGATGGATATCTCTCCGCGGAAGAAATGGTCGTGATGCTGGCCGGGCTTGCCGATTTTGACTACGATCTTGCGATTGACCGGTTTCCGGTCAAGAACGTTGGCAGGTTTGTCGAGGCGGCGCTTGAAGTTGGGGTTCTTCAACCAACTGTAGGCGCTGAGCTGACCGGCGTCATTGAAGACATCAAAACCAAGGCTGGACTGTTCATCTATGAACTTGATGATCAACCGATCGCTACGGCGATCTGCGTACATGACGAGGAACTGGCCGGCCTTTTCGAGGTAGCATGCCATGAATCTTTTCGTCGCAGGGGATTTGGACGCGCCATTGCCTTGACGGCGTTGAAATGGGGCTGGATGCGTGGTGCCGAAAGAGCCTGGTTGCAGGTTGGCACCGAAAATGAGGCGGCGATCAAGCTCTATGAACGAATGGGGTTTTCGGAGCTCTATCGTTACCGCGCCGACGAAGTGGCTTCCGACTGACGGTAGCCATTCTCCATGCTTGCGCCGTCGATGCGAAAACAGCGTTAATCAATCGTTTATCGAGCTGTGACAATCTGAACGGACCTGCATCCGATCGGGGGCAGTTGTGCAAACATGCGGCCAGGTGAACACGGGAGTTGCGAATGTTCGACGATAGCGAATGGGAAAAAGTCCGTGATAACGGCAGCGCGCAGATCGGAGCCGCTGGAATGGGCGCTCTGCGCATTACGTTGCTTTTCGGTTCGGCCGCTGTCGCTCTTGCGCTGATCGTGGCGCCGATCGTCGATAACAGTACCAAGGCCCGGTTCGCCGATTCCGGATATTCCAGTGGTGTCGATCGGTTCACCACCGGGTCGATCTCGCAAAAACGGCAATATACCATCCGCCGAAGTGTGTTGCAGAAATCTCCTGCGGCAGTCTGCATCATCCGCGGCGACGGTGTGCGAACCGGCGACTGCAACTGACCTGACGATTTTTGGGTTTCACGCCGCGCCGCAAGCAAGGTTACATAGGGTTAACCGCCTTCACAGGGTAATTCGTTAACGGAGCCCTGACATGATTGACCTGCCCTGCTGCCCAAAGCGAGTATCCATGATCAAACGATTCCTCAGAGACGAAACCGGAGCGACCGTGATCGAATATGGCATTATCCTTACGCTTATTTCAATTGCGGTCATTGGTGGTGTAGGAGCGTTTGGAAATGAACTTGAAGGCGTCTGGGTGAAGCTGGGCAACGGATTACGAACTCATAGCTTCAACTGAATCATTCCTCGGACAATTTCTTTCCAAGCACTTTTGCCAGCGACACTTGAGCTGAACCCGGTTTGAGCGGTTTCGGTTGCGATTCGTGTGGTGCCCAGCCGGACATCCAGACAATCGAGAATGTTGCCCTGATGCGCCCGTCGGAATCAGAAAAGCGTTCGGCATAAATTTGCGCCGCCCGTAAAAACATCTCGCGCCTGGCAGGCCGTCGGGAGCGTTTTGCCAGAAAGTTTCCGGCTCCCATTGCTCTCAAATCATGCATGAGATCAAACATCGAGTCATATCTGACGGTGTAGCTGTCGCAGTCGGTCACCGGCAGGGCGAATCCGGCTCTTTGCAGCAGCCCGCCAATATCGCGGACATCGGCAAATGGAATGACCCGAGGATGCGCGCCGCCGACAAGTTCCGCTTCCGCGGCCAACAGCGATTCCCGTAATTCGGCCAATGTGTTCCCGCCGGCCATGGCGCCGAGGAACAACCCGTCAGGCCGGAGACTGCGGCGGATCTGCGTCAACAGTCCCGGCGTGTCGTTTGTTTCATGCAAGGTCAGCAGCGAGACGATGAGATCAAGGCTTGCGGTGGCAAAGGGAACCTGCTCGAGACCGCTGACAATACGGTCTCCGCCGCCACCAAGCAGACTCGGATGCTGTTCGACGCGGATGATTTTACCGGCTCTTCCATCTTCACGCAGCGCCGCTGCCGCGGCGTCGGTCAGGCAATGCAGGGCCGCGGCGCGATCAAAGCGCTTTTCCACGACCGCCAACCGATCCTGCAACTCAGCCGCCACCCTTGTCATCAGAAAACCGGCTTCGGTTCCATGTTGACGAAAAGCCCGCAACTTGTGCCCGACCGACACGTCGCCGTCGAAAATGTGCGCTTCGTTCATATTCCGGCTGTACCCTGTTTCTTCGGCGGCAGCCTATGCGATGGACGATTGTTGCCATAGGATTGCCACCCGACCGACATCTGGTGAATGATCCGTTGCAGGATATCAAGGTTCTTTCCGCCAACGCCGCCGAATGGACAGCACGATTGCTGTTTCCTCCTGCCTGCGCCGGATGCCGCCGCCATGTCAGTGCTCCGGGCACGCTTTGCGGTGAGTGCTGGTCCAAATTGCGATTTCTGGAAAGGCCTTGGTGTGCGGTTCTGGGAACGCCGTTTGCACATGATATGGGTGCGGGTTTCCTGTCGGCAGAGGCGATTGCCAATCCGCCGCTTTTTGCGCGGGCGCGGGCGGCCGTTCACTATGAAGGTGTCGCACGGCGCATGGTGCAGGGCCTGAAATATGGTGACCGGACGGATCTTGCGCCATGGATGGCGCGGTGGATGCTGCGGGCCGGCGGCAGCCTGATTGCGGATGCCGATATCGTGGTTCCAGTGCCGCTGCACCGCCGCCGCTTCTTTCAGCGGCGGTTCAACCAGGCCGCGGAG
>JAJFHT010000142.1 GCA_021775495.1 Hyphomicrobiales bacterium
GGGCGTCTAGGTGGCACATTTGCTATCGTTTATGCAACCGGCTTTTGGTTTCCGGCATCGAGTTACTCAGTCGAAAAACACAGATACAAGTACATATTTCCGCAAACGAGTACCCCGGTGGCAGGCATTTGCAGATTCCGGTGACCGCAACTCCTTTCGGCTGTGGATCGCCTTCACTCCATCCATCGCTCGGAGTTCACCATATGTGATGGAGCCGGTCATGTAAGTCAGGCGGTACGTTCAACCCAAAATGATGTCAGCCGGTGACTGTCAGTCAGATAAGGAAACTTGTCTTTCAGTTTGGTGTGATGATCAAGATTCATGAAACGTGCAGCCCAGCGAACCTGAAAGCACGAGTTGAACTGCAGGAACGTCTGCAGCATGTAACTCTCATTCCAAAATTGGCCTCCCAGTTCTGTCCAGTCTTTCCAATAATTCGTGGGAATGACGATGTCGTGCCAGTGTATCATGCAGCCGATTTTCGTCTGCGGGACAATTTCGAACATCTCATAATTGACGTCGCTGCCAATTTTGCTGACGTGGCTTGAGTCAATGAAAACAAAGTCGGCATCGGCAAAAGTCGGTGCTGGAACCTCCTGCACGACCTTGGTGACAAGTTCGTAATCTGGCCAATCGGCGGAAAGCAGAAAATCTCGTGGATAGGGCTCAACGCAGATGAAGTGGCATGGATGCCCCTCCTCGCGGTTCTTCTCCAGGGCCTTCATTGAGATGAAAGTGCTGTCTCCACCTCCAATCTCGATGAATTTTTGAGGTTTGCGCTCCCTGATCAAAGCATAGAGAACAAAAGCATCCGCCATGGACAGACCGCCATTAGGCTCAGGCTGATACTCGTCGGAGTATTTTGCAAACACCGAATTCAACAATTCAAGCTGGCCATTTATGTCCATCTCGACACCGATCATGGAAAACCGGCGATCATAAATCTCAGGCGGCAGATCCTTGACGGAAGGAATCGGGGAATAGAAGTCGTTCGAAGTCAGGTGCAGGTCCAGGTAGCGTTCCAGGATGTGGAACGATTTGCGCGCGATTTTCCGCGAAACCCGAGCGCGCAATGTGTGAAATTTGTCTCTTGCCGCCAATTCTGGCTCCTTCTTCTTGCGCGATGGGGCTTTTTACCCATTCATCATGGCCTATTCGCAACTACGAACAGATGATGCAATTTCCGGCGTCCAGGGAGTGCAGATGATAATCCTGTTGTGACTACCGAATTCAATATTACCTAAATCTGAATTTTCTGGATATCTTGTTTACTATTGTATACGCATAATTCTTATATCGATGCTCTCTCAGATATGCCGTTCCCTCCAGAAACTCGTCGTATATAATATCAATATCGCCTTCAGAATTATTTGGATCTAGCTCGATCAACAGAGCCGTTTCGGCCCCACCTGCACTTCTGTAGAACAAGTCTTTTGGCAAGAATCTAAAATTCTGCCCTCCCAGAACTTGATGCGATCGATTTATTGTTACCCGTTTGACTCTCGGGTATTGGTTCAGTTTCTCTGTCAGTTCACCAAGATTGAGAACTATATACGGCATCCAATGCCGGTCGTAATGCATCTGACAGGAGTTCTCGATTTCAAATTCGGTTTCTCCCTGATCCCTTGTTCGCAGGCGCAATACGAGGAAACGTTCTGCCACATCAAGCAATTCAGTAAGGAACTTATACGGTTCGGTCTGATGCATGACAGTGTCGCGCGAGTAGACTATGTCAAACCGTTGTCCGACGTAGTCATGAAGTTTTTCGTGGTTCTTCTTCTCGAACCGGGCTTCCGGATACAAGGCTTTAGCGCGGTTGACCGCCGGTTGAGACAAATCAACACCCCGGTATTCAAAAGCATTTTTTGGGTTTGAATTGCGGAGAAAACGGTACGTCGTACCTGTTGCACATCCGACATCAAGAACGTCCGGTTTCTGGCACTGCTGCACTGCCCTATTCAGAAACTTCTGTTCGGCGAAACAGCCATAGGTAAAATCGAAAAATGAGTCGGATCGTACATTCCAAAGGTCAAATTCTTGCAGATGGCTTTCGGTGTTCCAACCTTCATACGATTTGGTAGTCGAATTCATTGCGTCTCCAAACAGGTTCTTGCGCGGTGTTTTGATCTGAAACCGGGCGTCCGGTGGCTCAAGATTTTCCAGTCAACGCTGAGCGACCACATCTTGGACGAACGTTTCAGGTTTTGATCTTGGTCAACTTCCGATCAACGAGTCGTATCCAGCGGTATTGGCGTGGACCCGCCTTCATTGAATTCCAATTTTCGTCTCCAAGGTCAGTCCTACGAGTTCGCTGAACGCGCCAATTTCACCAGTCGATGCCGTATCGGCCCATCATACCGGTGATAGAAGGGAAACTGCCTGCTGTAGTACTTTTGATGCCATCCACATATTTCATCAACGTGCACAATGTCATCCGGCTGCCACGGATAATCCATGATGCGAGTAACAGTACCGTCCGGGAGATTCTTTTCCTCTCGATTACAACAGTAAAAGACCGGCCCGCCAGTCCTGGCCATATCTGAATTTCGCAGGTCCGAGAAGTAGGCCTCTATGTTTGCCAGGTCCATCTCCTGCATCGAAGCAATGTTAATCGCAATATCGATTTCACAGTTTCGTATCAGTTCATGGGACGTTGCCTGGACTGCCACTACGCGGATGTTTTGATCCGATATCGCCTGTTTGAGACCTGTTTCATTCTCCGCCAAGGCGACTTCGGTCGAAAATCGCCGATCACCCATCCACTTTTTCAGGAACCACAGATCAACGAGCAGCGTCTTGGTCAGATTCACCAGAATAACTTTCTGCGAAGCTCCGCTTTCAACCAGAAGCGACGTCATGGAAGCGAACCCATCTCCAATGACGCATACGACGGAAGTCGTCCCGAACCGATCAGGCGTTTTCGACAATAAAAAACTCAGCGTAATCACCTGGCGGAGAACATCCAGATCAAGCACCCTGCCCTGCGCACATGTAATTCTGTCAGCACAGGATTCTATCCTCGCAAAATCGGCGAATGTTCGGCCGATGCGTCGATAGGTTGTTTGAAAAATGCCGTGAAATATTTTGCGCGGCAGAGTCCGATCGAGGTTGCCACCAAATCCACTCAAGCCTTCAAAACCGGCGCCGGTGAACTGAAATCCTTCGTGGTATTTTTGCCAGTGCGAACTGGCCTCGGGATCTTCCTTTGTCGCCACCTCGGCCAGTCCGGCAATGGCGGCGTTTCCGATTTTGGACATCAGGCGGAATCCAACAGCGTTTGCACAACCGGATGCAAATGAAGCAAGCCGACCAGTGCCCCGTTTTTGCCGGTGACAGGAAGGTCCCAAACCTCCTTCTTCTCCATGAGATTTACTGCATCCAGAAGCAATGTTTCATCGGTCGTTACCACAGGTGACACGATGGCGTGGTCAATCACGTCATCACTGAAAAAAGCCGAAAACGGTTTTTGAACCTCAAGCAGCATGCGCCGTATGTCACCGTCGGTCATGATACCGGACAGTTTTTCGTCGGCAGAGACGCAGACGATCCCAAGCCTCCACTTGCCCATCTCTTCAAGTGCTTCTTTGAGAAGCATGTTTGGTGGCACGATGGGAAATCGGCCGACGGGAAGCATCACATCGGCAACTTTTAGTGTCTTACTTTGCGGGGTGGACATTGTCTTCTCCAAACTGATCCAGGATTTCAAGCCGCATTTCATGCACCTTTTTGGCCTGCCCGAGCACATTCTCGAGGTATTGAATGTCGAGAACGGTATTGGGGTCGGACAAAGCGCTTGGTGGGTCGTCATGCGTTTCCATGAACAATGCATCAACCCCGCAAGCCACTGCCGCCCGAACCAGATAGGGGATAAACTCTCTTTGCCCGCCAGATACATTCCCCATCGACGTAGGCATCTGGATGGAATGCGTGGCATCGAAGCACACCGGGTAACCAGTCTGAGCCATGATGGGGAAACAGGTCATGTCGTTGACCAGCATGTTGTATCCCATAAAAGTTCCACGGTCGGCCAAGAGCACGCGGTCGCAACCGAATGCTTCAAGCTTCCTGATCGAATTCTTCATGTTCCAGGGGCTCATGAACTGCCCCTTTTTCAGATGAACGGGGCGCTTGGTTTCGGCCGCAGCGCGAAGGATAGAAGTCTGCCGACACAAATACGCTGGCACCTGAACCATGTCACAGACTTCGCCTGTTGCCGCCGCCCAGGAGGAATCGGAAAAATCCGATACGACCGGGACGCCAAATGCGTCTCGAATGTCGGCGAGCACCCGCAGCCCCTCTTCCAGCCCCATTCCATGAAAACTGTCGGGAGATGACCTGCAATCCTTGTCGTAGCAGGACTTGTATATCCATGAGACGCCAAGTTTTTCGCAAATTCTTCCGATGTCCTCAGCCATCTTGAACGCGTGATCACGGCTTTCAATGGCGCAGGGGCCGCCAATATAGACCAGAGGAAGACCCTTACCGATCCGGACCCTGGTGACGGAATCGTACCCCACTTCAATATGTTTGGCGTCCAATGTTATCGCCTCTCCTTGTTGCCGGTCGGTCTGTTTACCAACAGGCGGTTTAGCCAATATCACAGCCTTTGTCAGGCGATGAAGGTTTCATCATATCGTGGCAAGTGATTGCCGCATCAATGCCACCAATTCCTGTGGATGGTTTGCAAAACTAATCAGTGGCGATTTTTCATAATGGGGAACCAGCACGGCATATGGATCGTAATAGATTGATGGCTTTTGCAACCATGTCGCGGCCAAACATGTCGATGTGTATGGAACGGCCATCGATGTGTCGCAGACGGATAACAAACCGAACAGGTTGATGTTGTTGTCCACCAACCGAAACCGGCTGTGCTTGCTCTCCAACTCCTGAAGAAAACCGTGATAATCCGTATCATGAAATCCAGGTTTATATGCGCGTTTGTGTTTCAGCAGGCACCATATTGGTTCTCCGGTTTCATCCGCCAGTTTCTCCGTAGCTGCAATCGCATCGACAACGAATTTCTTCATCGCGGCAACCGTATAGTAGTTCTCTGCGGTCCCGAACGGCAGAAGCCCGCTGGCAATAGGATTTATGTCGAAAATTGCCACCTTGCGCCCTTCCGGCAAACCGGAGACATCTGCCGGGAGATAAAACATGATTGGTCCGATGGTTTCAATTCGATTGCTCTGGCCCAATCCGCGCAGGTAATCTGCGAAATACGGTGTCCAAACCCAATGTACATCCGCACGGATGTGACGCATGCTCGGTAAGTCCGACTCGACCTTTTCGTCCTGATAGACCTTGGGCACGCTGTTTTGTGAGTACCAGATCATATGCAGCGGAAAGCGCTGTTGGCTTAGCCCCTTCATCCACACCGGCTGAGACACGAAACGGGAGGTCGTAATGAATGCAGCATCGATTGCCTGCTCTCTGTCCAATCGCGCAAACACCGGCAGCAAAGCGGCGTCCGGAGCGAGAAGAAACATTATCCTTGAACGAAAAACAGATACAGCGATATTGACCGGGGCGCTCAGGTGAGCCGCAATCAATGCCAACACAAGCCGCCTCGAACAGCGGGTCTGAATGAAATCATTGATCGGTCGACTGCTGAAACGAAATCCGTTGGTCGAGTTATTGTTAAATGACGCCTGAACAAACAGGTCCTTGGCACACTTAAGCGGCTCAATTGGCCCATTCCGACAATAGTCGATGAATTGTTCGACCTTGTTTTCATTGTCGATGGGTGCATCCAAAAAGAAAGCAGCTGGACCGGATCCACTGGAGGTTGGTGTCATCAGCGCGCGAAACAATGTCAGAAGCATGAATGTCCATGCGCGCATGAATTCAACGCAGCAGCGCCAGATCGTCCGTGACGCAAGAGAAATGCGGAGCGGATTCTCGACAAAAACAATCCCATTCAGGGTCTTGTCTTCAAGGTCCTGATCGGGTGGACATTGATCGACACCTCCCCTTTGGACAATGTCATTGGTGAAATATTCGTTGGTGAGTTCGACAAACCGCTGGACAAGGCGTGCGCGCGTCGCGTCCTCGGAACAGTGCTTCAGAGCGAGAGGCTGACTTGACGCCCAGGCCTGCGACCGCTCGACAAGGCGTTCGTAGCGATTGAATATGGTGCCGGTCTGGGACCTTCGAGACATGGATGCTGAAACTCCGATTCAAGCCCAGTTCCATTGTCAAGGAACGGCGCTCGACAGCTATTGTTCAATATGCCGGTTTGAGTTCGAGTATTTCCAGATCGGCAAGTTGCCTGGCGGTTTGAACGAGATCCCAGGCGCTGACGCCAATGGTTTCGCCGATTGAAACCAAATCCGACAATCCATCGGAATATGCAATAAGATTCATCATTGTCATGGTGGAGAGCGCCGATCCGCGCTTACCAAGCGTTGGTCTCAGACCACGGTCACTCATTTTGGGTTCGCCCAGTATTATTGTTTTCGGCAGACAGTTGCCCTCAAGGGTTTCTATCATCCGCTGATGCAAAAAATAGGAATCCGCCAATCCCTGAGCAGTCACGAACTCAAGATTGTCGAGCGATGTATGGTACTCCGGGAACGTCATATATTTGGAGCGCATGACTGAACATACCGGTAAATCAACGCCCGGGCTGCAATATTGCCGTTCATCCGATCCACGCTGCAGGAACGAATACTCCGTGTGTTCAGGCGCCAACCGTTTCAAGACATGTCGCGCCGTACGATCAGCCAGTGTCTCTCCGTTGCGCGATGGCATGAATGACCATGCACGTTCGTCACCAACACAGGTCAAAACAAATCCCGCAATAGTCTTGGCCCGCATTTCATCAAGATGCCGACTGAGATAACAGATCGCACCTATTGTCTCTGGAACGAACAGAAACCTGTAGGTGAAGTTCCGATCGAGCGAATTGACCCATTCGGCCAGTGCTGTTCCCAGAACAGGACCGGAAAGTTCATTGTTGGCCATCGATGGGTGACAAATGTAAGTAGATATGAGGATTTCCTTGTCAGTACGCCCTTCAAGGATCAATTCGCCATATGTCAGGCTGCCAGGTGTCAGGCTGCTGTTGATGACCGCGCGATAATCCCCAGGCCGGAGGTTTTTCCGAACCGAATGCGGCAGACAAAATCCCCAGTTCTCCTTGTAGTAGGACGTCACATAGGGCACGGTGCCAGGTTGATCAGGCAACGAGTGCAGATGTGGTTGAAGCTCATCAAGGCTCAGCGTCCTGTCGACCGGGCTTGAATAATTGACGACGTGCAGATTGTTGTCGTCGAAATCGACTAGTTTTTCACCGTCGGGTCCGGTCAGGCAGGCCGATGATATCGACCACTCATTCGGCACTGTCCAATCGAAACACTTCGTTCCGGTCGGCACTTCATGCAAGGTCAGTTCCGGCAGACGTTCCTTCAAAATGTTCAATGTTTCCCGGACGCCATCACCGGTAATACTGCGGCAAATAGGCCATAGACGCGTCATCAACTCGTGCATTGCCATGCCGGCTTCGCGCGCATCGTCAGGTGTGGATGTTAATTGCCTATCCAAGAAATCGGCTTTCTAGTTCAGCGCTGGGATCATGAACCGGAATCATTTCCGTGCCGGTTTGCGTGCATAAATTTCCATCGAGCTGCGCCAGAAAGGAAACTTCCTGCGCAATCCCAAAAAACTCATCAGGTAGTATAGATGATCCCGCAACGGCCTGGCATAGGGACCGCCAAGGTATGGATGTCGGATTTCGACAACTTCAAGCCCGAAATTCTGTAGAGCATCCTTCATCATTATGTCGGAGGGGATAAGAAAATTCCCTGTGGGTGTGAGGAAGGGTAAGGTTTTAAAGCGCCGGTAGTAGGGGCTGTTGGAATTCGGCGTCGACAGAAATACCAGATACCCCCCCGGTGCCAGTAGCTCGATACAATTTTCGATGACCGCAAACGGTGTCGGGATAAGCTGAAGTGATCCGCGAAAAACAATCACATCGAAATGATCAACCGGGTATTCGTAGGCCTTGTCGAGATCATTTACATGAATTCCCCGTTTTCGTGCCGAAGCAATAGCCACTTCGGCGACATCTGTGCCGAATTTCTCCCATTTGTCGTTGTCGAACTGATCCAGAAACGCTCCAATTCCGCAGCCGACATCGAGAATGCGCCCATTTGGCTTGAAGTACTCGATGTGATCCCGTTCCGCCAGGTACATGCTGTGGCGCTTGGCATCATGCTTGTATTGCGCAAAATACGTCTCGTCATATCGCTCTTTTTGAGCGTCATGAACATTTGTACCGTCCGGTTTTTCGAGCGGATTCGTACTCATTTCTTGACGGATTCAACCAGGAACATGGCGGCCATGAAATGGCCGCGCCAATCATTTGACAGGCTCAATTCCATCTTGTGGCTGATTTCACGATAGTTGTCGATCTTGTCCTCCATTAACGGCGGAACACAGTGAAAGTGATAAAAGCTGATCCGTTCAGGTTCGAGGCCAAATTTCGCATGATACTCCGGCAGGGTCAGCGGATTGTTCTTCATTCTGTCCAATTTACCAAATGACTTGTCATCTGCTGCCGTGAAGTATTGTCCCGGCTTGTCCGGGTTGCTCATTAGGCCCTTCAAAGCCTCAAGGGTCTTTGCTCCGCGGGGGGTTGCGTCGTCGTCAAGTCCCCAAAGGCGCTGGTCGAAGAATTCCAGAGTGATGCTGTTGAAAGTGAAAAGGTCAAACAGCTCGTTTCGATATGCGGCAACAAGACGTCCCCCGGGCTTCAACGAACGTGCCATGTCAGTATGGACCGCATCCCAGTTTTCGCGTGGCACATGCGGCAGCACGCTCAGCAGTGAAATCGCATCCATCGAGTTGGCGGCAAAATCGGTGCAACTGGCAAGATCGTCTTGTTGAATCCGATCCGGGTCATGGCCGTTGTCCTTTAACAGCCGATTTCCGAATTCCTTCAACTCCAGTACGGGTTCAATTCCGCGGGCATCGACACCTTTCTCCAGAGCATCCAGAACGGTCCATCCTCCACCACAACCTATGTCGAGGATCGATGCCGGTTTGGCACGCTCGAGAAACTCACCGTAAAGCCGACGGCGATACCAGGCCGGATCGGCCGGTATTCCCTGCGCGTCTACCTCGTAACAATTGGCAATTTTTTCCCAATTGCGCGAATAATAGTCCAGCACATCGTTACTGGTGCCGGTGTTCTGATCACTCATTTCAGGTCTGACTCCCTAGATCCTCAGTGCGCGAGTTGGCGCACGCGCTGGTATACGGTTTCGAACAGAAAATTGCGTTCAATTTCATCAATCCCGATCTCTGTTCCCTCAGCAATCAGGCGTTTGCGAAACATTTCACTCCCAAGGGTGCGTTCGATCTCTTGGAAATCAGTTCGCCAGCCGAGGCAGGTGATGCAATTGTCTACGGCGTAGTTGAATGCTTCTGACGAGAGGCCTTTTTTCCGATCGTATATCTCGGGAACGTACCCCTGCAGTTGCATTTCAGGATCGCAAACAAATTCAGTGAGTTCGGCCATATCGCGTGGCATTTCTTTCCGCCAGATATCAGTTGAACTCTGATAAATCGACCAGTCCGACGGCCACTGCGATCCATCAGCCTTTCGAAAGCGGCTGACGTCTGTCATTTCGCTGATGTAGTCAACACTTAGAAACTCACAGATCGCCCTCAGTTCGCTCTCCGGATCCGCCACAAACGGCTCATATCTCGTGATCATCAGTCGTTCCGCAAGAGGCGAAAGCTTCGGCAACATTTGCGAATAGGCGAAGTATTTGCGCAAGTGCCGCGCGAATGACACGACCGTCGGTCTTTTTGCAGGATCCGGCTCGGCATATTCGGAAGAGTAAACGACCGCACGTGGATCGCGCAGATTTAGGATGAACTTGGCGTCGGGGATGAGCTGCGCAATAAGCGGGAAAAACTCCATCGCCCAATTGTCGTTGAAACCAACCCAGGCCAATTCCCCTTCCCGCGTTTGAGAAATGACTTTCATGGTATTTTGAAAGACCTCCCGAAACGTTGGAGCGGGAAGATGATCCAGATGTTCAATCAGGTCCATCGAGGCGAGCTTCATCCGGCTCGCGATCGAATTTTTCAGTTCCGGCCAGACTGACTGATCGAACGGAATATCCGGATCAGCGGACTGGATGGCCTTCATGGCCTTTATCTTGGTCGAGCTGAAATAGTAGTCGTCGAGAACCGGCGATGACATGCTGGCCAGAACATCGGCATCCCCATTCGCCCGAAACAAGCTATCTCTGTAGTTCCGGAACAGAGGAATGAACGGGTCCAGTGACATCCGAAGCAGCGGATGACTGTTGAGCATCAAGGTACGAAAATTCGTTCCGCCGCGCGCTGTGCCTGAAGTGAAAAGCAGTTTCATTTTTGCTCTTTTTCGTAGTTCTGGAGAAACAAATGATTGCGACTGTAGTGTGGAGTAACCGGTTCCTCTGCCACCAGACCGGCATCCACAAATCTCTGGATGTATTTTTGAACCATTTCGACATCAATTCCGTTTTGTAGGGCAATATCCAATACCGAACGGCCGCTCCACATCTCATCGAGCATCAATGTATTCAGATCGTACTGATCACGCTGATAGGTCCAATCTGCGTACAGGTCATAGCGGGTCAAATAGGTTGGCACCCGGTTGGTCGGCCGAGGAATGAAATCTGCCTCCAAAACAGAGGCGACATCGACAAACAACTCCACCATTTCCTCGAGACAATCCACGCTCACATTGTCCAGATTATCATGATGGGTGTGATAGGCGGAAAATGGGTACCGATCGAGAGAAACGGCCGGAACGCCCACGCCGGGCGCATCGAAGACAAGCTCGTCGTTGCCCCAGCCTCTGCGAAACGGCACCGACCGACAGGGTAGCAGACCACGTTGATGCAACACGTGCAGGAACACCCTGTCGATATAGGTGTTTCCGCGTCGCGACATCACAAGCTGGACTGGAGCGTCAGCCGCCGCCATTTCACTAAACGCAGCACCGAGAGACTTGTCACAATCCTCCAAGTGTGTTGCCGCATAGATGCTGCTGCCAATTGTTTCGGGCATTGCAAGCGCACGGTAAGTATGCCGAGGGCTCGCGAATTTCGTGCGTATCCTGGCCAATGCCTCCAGCACAGCAACCACTCCGGCGATACCGTCATTGACCTGACCGACATGGCAGTAATGGGAAAGCAGGTTGAAGGCAAAACCCGATGATCCGTGATGAACGGATTCTCCAATCAGCATTTCGCCCGGCCTGGTGTCGACTTCAATGTCGACATAGTAGCGGTCTGCCTTCAGCGCTTCGACGCGCTCATGTGGCATGGAAATCCGCCATTCTTTCAATCTGCGTTGATAGTTGTAGGCAAGCCGGAACTCGTAGCAGTAGGCGTCAGGCTGCGCCGGGTTGGTGAAAGTGTGTGCAATAAGCTGTTCGCGGTTCACCCAACCCCTAAATGAAGTGGAGTACGGCGCGAGAAAAAGAGCGCTTTCGTCATATCCGGCGATCGTGTTTGCACCATCCGTTACGGACGCTCGGACAACATTCCATTCTGGTGGAACGGGCCATGTCTGATACTCGCTGCCGGTTTTGTACCGGAGTACCTCTATTGGATAACGAGCAGCAATTTCCTCCATGCAGACATGCGCGTCCGAAGTGACAATTGTTCGATTCTTCGGCAACAACCGTTCGATAAGATCCAGCATCGCGCATTTTTCCGGGAGGATGTGGTATTTGGTGGCGTACCTACTACTGGTAAACAGGTCTTGAGAACAAGCCCCTCAGACCACTTGAGTGGGAATTGATGCTGTTGTTCATTCGAAGGTCCAGGGAAACGGATGTATTTATCGGTTCGGGCAGTAAAGCCGTTGCAATTACCATGCGATTTGCCGTCGGACCTGGCTCCTGTAGCAAGCGTCAGAATGACCATTTCATGGTCAAAACACCCGGTTCCGTTTTTGGCAAAAACTCGGTCTTGCAAACTTTAAAGCCGGTTTTTTCGTAGGCTCTGATTGCGGCGGCGTTGGTCTCGTCCACACCGAGAACGAATTGACCGATCGAAAGCCTTGTTTTCAGCCACTCGGCGCATCCCGTCAAAACTTCACCAGCGACCCCCTGCCCACGGCTGTCACTGTCGCCCACCAATATTCCGACAACAGCATAACCTTTCACCGGATCCAGCGGTTCAAACTTGACATTGCCAATGTGAACACCGTCACTGACCCTGAATATTCCGAGGAACAGCACGTCATCGCACGCAGCTTTTGTCCTGATGTAGTCACGCAAATCATCCAACTGCCGCATGCGGGTGGCCGAAACGATATGTTCGGCGCCATCGTCTGAAAACCAACTGAGATATCGCCGTGATGCATCGTCGGGGGTCAATCGCCGCAAACGATATCGTCTTGTCTGGAAGTCTTCCAAATCAAGCATGCTTGAACCCTGGTCGTGAGCGGTCAATTTTAACAGTCAGGCAAATATCGACCAATCAACGGGCGTCCCTTTTTTCAGGCTCGTCGTTACTCGTCTTCCCAGCAGTGTTCCATAATGACGAGGGTGCAACCCATTGCCCGGACGGACGATACGCAGGTTCTCCTCGGTCAGAACTTCTCCTGCCTGCATATCAGCTGCAATATAGAGCGATCTGCGGAATACAAGTGACTTCTTCTCCGCCTCAGTTGGTCCGTAGGTGACCTTGCCCAGGCTCTGCCAGGCTCGTTCGGTTTCAACCACCAGGCTGGTCATCTCCTCCGGTTCAAGCGAAAAAGCACTGTCGACCCCTCCGTCTGCCCTTCGCAACGTGAAGTGTTTCTCGATAACCGAAGCACCAAAAGCAACTGCGGCAACTGACGCGCCGACACCCATGGTGTGATCGGAGAGGCCTACCTCGCAGTTGAAAAGGTCACGCATATGCGGGATCGTACGGACGTTAGTGTTTATCGGAGTGGCCGGATAGGTACTGGTACATTTCAGCAGGACGAGATCCTGGCAGCCTGCTTCCCTCGCCGCGGTCACAGCTTCATCCAACTCAGCGAGCGTGGCCATGCCGGTCGACATGATAATCGGCTTTCCTGTCTTCGCGGCATAGCGGATCAACGGCAGGTGACTGTTTTCAAACGAAGCAATTTTAAATGCCGGGACATTCAATGAATCAAGGAAATCGACTGCAGTTTCGTCAAAGGGCGTGCTGAAGCAAAGCATTCCAAGCTCATTCGCACGCTGCATTATCGGCTCATGCCAATCCCAGGGCGTATGGGCTTTTTCGTAAAGGTCATGCAGGTTTTCGCCTGACCACAGGCTGTTTGGGTCATCAATCCGGAAATCGCCGCTGCGAACGTTGAGCGTGATCGTATCTGCCGTGTAGGTCTGAAGTTTCAATGCATGAGCGCCGGTCGCGGCCGCCGCCTCGACGATTTCGAGCGCACGTTCCAAGGACTGATTGTGATTGCCTGACATCTCCGCGATAACAAACGGGGGATTGTCCGGTCCGATCGATCGATCGGCAATATTCAAGGTTCCCAAACTAATTCTCTTTCGTGATCTTCAGGGTGTAGCGGCTGCCGCGAATATCGAGAAATGCTGGATACCTGACGTTGTCAACTGTGCGCAACAGGTCAAACTGCTGTTCGATCGTCAAATTCGGGTCCAGCCGACTGTCTTCTGGCGATCTCTTCTGCCGATAGGTTCCTGTATCAATGTCCTGATCGACAGGAACGACGGTGTCACACTCCTGGACAGCGCGTGTCATCAGGTTGCATTCGGCGGCAAACAGTTTCTGATTTATTTCGTCCAATAACTCGTCACCGCTCAGCGCGATAGTCTCCTTGAACCAGATCCGACCGGTATCGACCGGTTCGGTTGCCTCGATCAGGCACAGGGTCATGTGGTCGGAACCTTCAACAATATCCCAAATGTGTGGAGACCATCCCCGACCATTTGGGAGATCGCCAGCATGAAGAACCAACACATGATTGAACCGATTTCGGATTGTCTCACCGATCAACTGGCTGCAGGAAACCAGGAACAGCATGTCGCCACTGACGAGCTCTGACTTATCGGTTGCGAATGCTACATCATGCCCTTCCGATGTGGTGACATCCTGCCATGATTTTAGAGCGGGCACGACCGGGTGGGACGGGTCCGAACAAAGGATTGTTATCTTCATGAGTGAACAGCCATTTCGTTTGTGACAGCATCGACCCCTGAACCATCCAGAACATCAAAAGCGATCTGGGACATTGATTTGATCTCATGTTTGTTGCTCAGCAATTCGGTCAGGCACACTTGAAGCTTGTTCTGAAATAATGCGCCCGGATCAAGCAGCCGGCAGGCACCAATTTCAGCAAGAGAAGCGGCAATATTTTTCTGGTTCTCCGCCAGAGCGACAGTGATGTTGGGCAGTCCGAGACAACATCTTTCCCAACTTGCGGCTCCCGCAGCGCCTATGCCGAGGTCGGCAGCAGACATCAGCTCCGCAATCCGTTCGGACTGAATATGGCAGGCAAATCCGCTTTCCCTGCAAGCAGTTTCTATCCGTTCAAGATGAGGCGAAAGGTTACCAATCACAACATCGACCTCAAACGCCCTATCAGGTAAGGATTCCAGCACATCGACAGTTTTCAATGTATGATTGTCAAGGTCTGCACCACCAAAAAAAACCAGAAGCCGCTCCACATCTCCGCTTCGTATCCCGGTTGTTTTCCGCAACCGGCCAAATTCGTTCCGCAGCAACGCATATCTTGGCCCGATCAGTTGTCGACAACTGGCAGGTACGAGCCATTCATATCGTGTCGCCATGTCGGGATAGAGATTCTGATCCAACAGGATGTCACAGTGATGCCGTCGGTCCGCAATGTCATCAATCACCATGATTTTGTTCGCGCCCGACCGGATCATCGCTTCCCAACGGCTGTCCAGGGCATAGTGATCAACGACCACCCAATCCCAAGATCGATCACCAAGTGCTGCCAACATCTGTTCGGCATCGGTTTTCTGCGAAACCGCCAACCATTCGGCGTGATGCAAGTCACTCCGGTCATACGTATCTGGTGCGGGTCGAAGCAATTCTATCTCGTGGCCACTACCCCGAATTTTTTCCACCCAGGATGCCGGAAGTTGCCGACAGATAAATCGGGTTGACGCTCCGTTTTGACACAGCTTGCTTGCAAGTGTCAGGCACCGAGCCAGATGACCACTACCTATTTGCGCCGACGCGTCTACTCGAAAAGCAACACGCATGGCTTGCTCAATTCAACCTTTTGAACCCGCCATGCGCGACGGGACCGTGCAAAAGATCGTGTACATCGCGACCGTCCTCGCATTCGCGTATCAGCGCAAAAATCGGATCGAGCGCCTCTATATAACCGTCAATAATCTCAGACGTGTGTTCGATGCACGCATATATGCTGTTTGTAGCAAGGTATCCCTTGCCGAGCATTTCCTGCGTTATCAAGGTCTTGTATGCTTGGTGTTGCGGACTTTTGAAAGAAAACGCCGCAAGGGCTGAAAGGCCTGTCACCTCGATTTCAAGACCGTGTTTTGCAGCAAGCCCAACCCATTTCTGTTTGATGCTGTCTCCAGTTTCGGTGATGCTTTTCCAGGACTCTTCCCTTTCCATCACATCCAGTGTCTTGAGCGCGGCGGTCGGCCCAATCCTCTCTGTCCAGAAGGTACTGCTGATGAAACTGGATTGTGCCGCGTCCATGATTTCTCGACGCCCAACTGTCGCTGTTATGGCGTAGCCATTGCCGAGTGTTTTGCCAAATACCGCGATGTCGGGCTCGATCCCAAACTGCTGGTGTAGTCCACCAAATGTCTGCCTGAAGCCTGACGTGCATTCGTCAAATATCAGAACAATCCCGCGATCAGTGGCCAGCTTTCGAACCTTCTGAAGGAAATCATCTTCGGGACCCTCATTGCGGCAAACTTCCATTTTAATAGCACCAAGATCGTTGTTGGATGCCAAACTTTCCAGTTCATCGAAGCGGTTATAATTGAAAGGCAATACCGATCCGCGAAGCTCCTGCGGTACCCCGTTCGGTTCGAGTCCCGGGAGCAAATGGCCCGCCAGATTTTCATCGTCGCCGAGATTGGCAGCCAGATACCAATCATGCCATCCATGATATCCGCAAATGGCAACCTTGTCCCTGCCGGACGCAGCACGGGCAATGCGGATTGCGATCGAATTCGCCTCTCCGCCAGTACGAGCAAACCGGACCATATCCGCCCACGGGTGCATGTCCGCCAGTCGCTCGGCGAGATAAACTTCCTCGGGGCAGTTCAGCGTCGACATGTTGCCCGCATCGACACATTTGCGAACCGCTTCATCAACCTCCGGATGACCATATCCAAGCGTGTTGGTACCTATGCCCATAAGGCACATATCCGTATATGGAATGCCATCGAGATCCCATACGGTGCATCCCTTGGCCTTGCTGAAATAGGTCGGCCACCGGTCTGGCAAAAACATCTCAGCACGTTTCGAAAGCAGCATATTGCCGCCGGGAATAACCCGTCGCGCTCGCTTCCAGAGTTTCTGGCCGGAATCAGCCATGTTCGCCCCACCTGTACATGGTCGCATAACCCGCCTCGACAAAAGGCGCTGTCATTGTGATCAACTCCGGATTGGCATCAAGGAAATCGACCACTGTGCCGACCGGAATTCTCGGCGCCTGTTCCTTGAACACTCCATAAACGATCCGGCACACTGTCAGGTCCTCGGGATTGTCAACGGTCAGCCTGAGGTCCTTGCGATTCAGTTTTCCCGGCGGAGCAACCTTTATGATTTTGTAGTCCGAGTGATGTTCACGAATGTAAAGTGTGCAGAGTTCCGAGCGATGCCGACTCTCACCGTTCTGATGCGAGGACTCCAGTGCTTTCAACGAGATAAATTCAAACCCACAGCCGTCTATCACGTCATCCATGAAAAGGGCGTCAGCATCATCTTCACAATATTTCGACCAGTACTGTTCAACCTCTTCAAAATAGAGAAAAGGCGATTCGCTGGTGACGCGGAAGATATCCGTCGCCCCAGCCAGTTTTCCGCAATCGACCAGCCGTCCCAGCACATCGATCTCGTCGCCAACAACGTAGCGCAGGCCTTTTTCATCGGCGATCCGCTTGAACACCTCGTTCTCGACACCATCTGAGATGCCGAGAACGATTTCGTCGATACAGTCGATCGTCCCGAGGCAGTCGACAATATTGTCGAGAATTCTGATACCGCTCTCAACATCGAGATTCTGTATCGGTTTGCCATACAGTCTCGAGCCCTGGTTCCGGCAGGCAATGGCCGCGACAAGCTTGCGGGTCATCGGCGATCCTCCCTCACTTGATATCTGAATTTTCTATCGGTTGGTTGGCTATTTTCGACACATTTAGTGTCCTTCCGTAAACCGACTGAATATCCGTCAACGGCGTCTGGCTTGCCGAACGCTTGAGGACAAGGTCAGCAGGCTCAAGTATCCTTCCGGACTCCAGATCACGGGAAGCGATGACATGTCGCCGGATCGCATTGCGGTATGCGTTTTCGGATTCGCTCATTCCGAAATCTTCCGCGGACGTGAAGGTTCCGAAAGCCTCGGCACACCCGCGAACAGTTTCACAAAATTCAGCAAATTCGTCCGGATTAAGCGCTGACTCATGGTCTTCCAGTTTCATCACCTGCCCGAGTGTCAGGTGTTTTTCAATGACCTGCGCACCTGCCCCGATTGCGGTTGCAGCGAGGGCGTAGCGCAACGCTTCCGACGGCGGCGCATGATCGGCGAACCCGATTTCAACATCTCCAGTGCGTCCCTTGAAGGCACTCACAAGATGCGCGACACGGGCTATCTGATTGGTCTCATTTGGTGTCGGGTAAGCCTGGAAACCGAGCAGGACAACAACCTTTTTCTTTTGAAGAATATCGAGGGCTGCTTCAATCTCGCCGCGATGGCCGCCGCCTGCGCCAAGAAGCACGCGGGGAACCGTGCTGGCGGCAACACCCTCAAGAAAACCGGTATTGGCGACGTCGGTGCCATGAAGCTTCACCGTGCCTATTCCGGTCTTTTCCGCCAATGCCAGGCTTTTAGCGCCAAAAATATCGACGTGTAGCGCAATGTCCTGTTCAGTGGCGGCGGCGGCAAGGGATGCCCAGACCTGGTCATCCATCTCAAGTGTCTTGAACAGGTCGTAGTACTGATATCCGGGTGTTGCCAGCTCATCGGCATAGACAAGCTGGAATTTTGCCGCGTCTGCACCGGCAGAGGCGGCAGCTTTGACCATCAGATGCGCCTGTTCCGGCTTGCCTTCGAATCCCTGGGCCAGTTCGGCAATGATTTCAACGTTCGGAGATGATGATTGTGTCACGGTTGTTTCCAGTTTGATGGATTGATCAGTCGTTGGTCGTTACTCGCAATAATCTCCGGCACAGAGTGCATCGAGCTGTTTGCAGCTTCAAGAATTTCACTCAATTGCCCTACTACATCGACACCGACAACAACCCGCTCTATTCCCGGTTGCGATCCCGCAAATCCCAGTGCGCCCTGCAAAGGCGACAGGCCTGATTCGCTCAGCCATTCATGCCATAGAGCCCAGAGGCTCGTCCATTCGGCGAACCTTACCGCCTGCTCGTTCTTGCTCATCAGCAACAGTCCCTGCAGAAATGCCGAGCGGGAATGGACTTCGACCTTCCTTTGCACGAGCAAATCAAGCCGGCCCGACGTAACAATCCGGCGATCGACGACATTGTAGGGTGCCTGAACAATATCGACAGGATAGTTGGAAATGATCGTGTCGAGCTCAGCGGGATCGTAGATTGAAACGCCAACCTTTTCGGTCACCCCCTTCGACTTGAGCTTCTCGAGCGCCGCAAAAACAGCCCTGCCCTTGCTACCTGCCAGATCGCTGCTGCGATGCATCATCAAACCGTAGAGCCGCTCAACCCTCAGCCGGACAAGCGAAGCCCGCACAGACTCCTCGGCCCAGGCTTCAATGTCGGAAACGCTGTCTGGAACAGCGGGCAGTTTGGAGACGATCTTCAAGTCCTCAACGCCGATCTCACCCAAGCGTTGTTCGCTATTGCCGTAACCGATGGCTGTATCAAGCGTGTCGATTCCGGCGCGCCGGGCTTCATCAACGATTGCAGCTGCTTCTGGCAGAGGGGTCTGGCCATGCGTGTTGGCCACGCCGTAATTCAGGCCGAACTGGACCGTCCCCAGCGCAAGCTTCATCCAACCAGCTCTGCCAGACTGTCTATGACATGTTGCTGTTGTTCATCGGAGAGATCGTAAAACAGCGGAATGCTCAGGGCTTCATGATAGTAGGCGTCTGCATGCGGGTAGTCTTCCGGTTTG
>JAJFHT010000143.1 GCA_021775495.1 Hyphomicrobiales bacterium
CCTTGATGATCTTGCTGATCCCCTTGAGAAAGATATATGTCGTGAAAGCCCAGGCCATAATTGCGATCATCACGGGAACCACGCGCGTGGCCGCGTCAATGGGATCTTCCTTGAAGAAGACCATCTTCTTCAGAGCGTAGAGAAACCCCGCTGCGATGATCCCTCCTGTAACCGGGGAGACCACCCAACTGAGAGCGATTTTCGTCATCGAATCCCAGTTTACGATGTCCCAGCCCCCCGCAGCGATGCCGGCGCCCATGACGCCGCCAACTATCGAGTGGGTGGTTGATACAGGCGCCCCAAGCCAGGTCGCGGCATTCAACCAGATCGCCGCCCCCATCAATGCTCCCATCATCACCCAGACGAAGACGTTCGGATCATTGATGTCAGCTGGATCGATGATACCCTTTTTCACTGTGGAAACGACGTCACCGCCCGCGATGATGGCGCCTCCTGCTTCGAAAAGCGCAGCAATCACAATCGCGCCGGTGAGAGAGAGTGCAAAGGATCCGACAGCGGGTCCGACATTGTTGGCGACATCGTTCGCACCGATGTTCATCGCCATATATGCGCCGATGACCGCCGCGGCGATCAGCAGATAGGCCTGTTCAACATGGGCAAAACTGCTGCCGGTGTAGATCATGACAAGGACGACAAAGATTGTCGCGGTGCCGAGACGCCCAACTTCGGAACGGCTGATGTTCGTCGCCTTCTCGATCTTCAGATACTCTTTTACCTGCATAAATTCCTCCCTGACTGGCCCGCGATCACCTGTTTATCGGGACAGCGTGCCTCCCAAGGCTGGCCGCGATAAGAAAGCATGTTCGAAATGATCATTGGCTCATGCTTCACATCGTTTCTATTGGCACCCCGGTGGTTAGCCATGCGATAGATCAATCATGTTGTGAAAAAACACCGAATTCAGTCCGAAGCCGCGGCTCATGGCGACGATGGAAGCGGTTATCCGGTCCGCCCCGGACAACTGGTGGAGCCACTATAGCGGCAGTGAGCACGAGCTTTGGCTCCAACTGCATTTCAGCTTTTGGGACCGGATCCGGTGCTGTTGACTCTCTGAGGCCGCGCGCGACGCTGTTCGAGCCCTGTTGAAACAGTTGCGGGGTCAGCCGGTTTCCGCTCCCGTCTTGAAACAATTTTTACGAGATATGGGTTGAAGCGGGTTCCATGAATGGACGAGCGCTCCTCGTTGCCGCCGTAACGGATGTTCTGGGGCTCTACGAGAGAGCGACCTGACGATCTCCATTGCCAGATGGACCTCTGGATGAAGCGTTATTCACGTGGTGTTACCATTTGGCTCTGTCGCAACGTGTTGATCGGTGCAGTCGTGAATTTGTACCATTCCCAAACTGCTCGACAGACGCCGCTGACACATACTTGGATAGGATGCATTTGTGATTGTCGGTCTTGATCCTGGCACATCGGCAGTCAAGGCGGTCGCCGTGCATGGTGACCCGGCCCTTTGACCTCGGGTTGGATCATCCGCGGGTGATGAGCCGCCTCCCAATACCGGATCACCTGGCCGGAATTTTTCGGGGCAGCAGTTCGTTCAGGCTGCCTCCCCCTGATCCCGCGCCTCCCGTCGAATCCAGCGGACAAAATCTTTCACCGCCGGGCGCTGGATGCCAGGACGCCAAACCAGATGATAGCCGGAGGCGGAGGCTTTCGATGTTTCGTACAAAATGACGAGGCGACCGTCCGCGATGTCTTCCTCGATCAGAACGCGTGCCGTCGCGGCCACGCCCTGACCGTTGCGCAGCGCCGTCAGCATCATGTAGCCGGGCAGGCGGGTGACATGGGTGGTTGAGGGCATCTCGATCCCTTGATCCTCCATCCAGTGTCCGACCTCGTCGGAGCCGAGGTCTTCCAGCCAGGGGAGTTTCAGAAAATCCTCCGGACGGCCCTGCCAGTCATCCGGCACCAGATCGGGCACGCCGACAATGACAAAATGCGACGGCAGCAACAACCGGCTCTCCAGGCCAGACCAGTCAGCTGCGCCAAAACGAATCGCCACATCGCACTGCGTCTTGCGGAGGTCGACAAGATCCACGGTCGGATTGACCGTCAGATCGATATCGGGATGAACCGCGCGGAAGCTCTGCATGCGCGGCATGAACCAGTTGGCGGCAAATGACGGTGTCATCGTCACATGAACCGGCCGTTCGGCCTCGGCCTGGCTGAGGCTGCTCAACCCGTCGGCAATATCCTCGAACCCACGGGTGAGATGTTCGAGCAGAAAGACTCCTTCCGGGGTCAGTTCGATCCCCTTGCCCGAGCGTGCGGCAAGGCGCAGGTCGAGATGGTTTTCCAGAGATTTCACCTGCTGGGCGATCGCGGCGTGGCTGACGTTCAGTTCTCTTCCGGCAGCCGAATAGTTGAGGTTTCGCCCGGCGGCCTCAAAGGCGCGGAGGCTGGCAAGCGGTGGAACTCCGGTCCATTTCATATGTAAGTCCTGCTTACAATTGAAAATTCCTTTTAAGTCGCGAATCCTGTCAATGTCAATTATATCAGGCAACAGATAGCCATTGAGGAGATCCCAATGTTACAGATCTATACCGAATCCATGTTTGTCGCGACGCGCGTCGACGCACGCCGGGAACAGATTGCGGGCCGCACGGTTGTCAATCGGCAGACGGCTTCGTCACGGCCCGGCAAGAACGGGCTGCTGCGCCGGTTCTTCGGAGTTGTGTCCTGATCAATCCGGCTTGACGGACTAGTTCCGTCGGCCGGTCAGCGCGGCATTCAGCCCAAGGCCGAGATAAAGCCCTCCGCTCACATATCGTGGCCACGGCCCTTGCAGGAACGCGCGGGTGAGGCGGTTGCGCAAGCTGCCGGACAACAGCGCATAAGCACCATCGGTAATCAGCGCCAGCGCCACATAGATCAGTCCGAGCAGCAATATCTGCCAGCCAACGGCTCCGAGGCCGGGATCGACGAACTGTGGCAGGAACGCCAGAAAGAAGATTGCAATCTTGGGATTGAAGACGCTGACGATCACACCATCGACAAAAAGGCGATGGAGCGAGTGCGGTGCCGGGGCATCCATGCTGATGGCAGGCTGGCGGCCGAACAGTGTTTTCAGACCAAGATAGACCAGGTAGCCGGCCCCCAGAGCCCTGATGATTTCAAACGCCGTGGCCGAGGCGAGCAAAATGGCCGAAAGTCCGGCGGCGGCGGCGATGACGTGTACCAGCGCGCCGACCGACAGCCCGAATACCGACACAAGGCCCGCGCGGTACCCTTGGGCGAGCGTGCGCGCCACTGTGTACAGCACGCCCGGTCCGGGAATAACCAGGACGACCAGCGCGGTGGCGACAAATCCCAGCAGCAATGTTCCATCCAGCATTCGAGCCTCCCGAGGTCATGTGTTTCGCCGTCCCGGTAAATCGTCCGAGTGTTTGCGACGACGGCAACCGCGACCGATTGTGCCCGAACCGGCTGTCTTGCGAAAGCGGGAAACCGGTGCCCCCTCCGTCCGCCCCCCGTTTTAAGACTTATTTTCGATCTGGCACCTAGACTTTGCTGAAACCGGCAACGCCCAGCCAGGGCGCTGTTCTTGTGGGGTTGGAAGCATGAGTTTCGATGTATTTGTCGCGGAGGTTCTCGGCAGCCTGTTTTCCTTTCTGGATCCGGGTTCGCGCATCTATGCGCTTTACCTGCTGACTGCTCTTATTCTTGCCTTTGTCGCCTATATTCAGATCGAACGGTTACATGCCGCTGAATTGCGGGCCGAAGGCGACACCGTGGCCGAGCGTACCGGCTTCCTGTCCTATGTGTTCAATCCGAAAATATGGACCCACCCTTCGGCGCTGCTGGACATGCGGTATTTCGTGGTGAATTCGGCCGTCTATTACGGCCTGCTGCTGCAGTTCTTTGTCGGATCCGCAGCTGTCTCGACCGGCTTTTACTCTTTGCTTGCCAATACGTTCTCGATGCCTGAAACCGCGCTGATATCAGGACCCGCGGGGATTGCGCTCTACACGCTGGCCAGCGTTCTGGCGCTCGATTTCGGCGTCTACATCATGCACTACGCCTTCCACCGCAATCCGATCCTCTGGGAGTTCCACAAGGTCCATCACTCAGCGGAAGAAATGACGCCGATGACGCTGTTTCGCATGCACCCGGTCGACCTGCTGATGACCAGTGTTTCAGTGACGTTCTTCCAGGCTCTCGCCTATGGCGGGTTCTATTTCCTGACCGCGTCGGAGCCGCAGATGGCGAGCATTTACGGACTCAATGTCGTGCTCTTCGGATTCTATCTGTTCGGCTACAATCTACGCCACACGCATATCTGGCTGAACTTTCCGGTCTGGCTGTCAAGAATCCTGGTCAGTCCGGCACAGCACCAGATCCACCATTCCTCCGACCCGAAACATTTCGACCGGAACATGGGGCTGATATTTTCCTTCTGGGATCAGTTGTTCAAGACGCACTATATTCCGCGTGAGCGGGAACAGTTGAGTTACGGCCTGGCAAAGGACCAACCGAGCCCGTTCCAGTCGATTTCGGAGATCTATGTCAAACCGTTCAAGCTGGCCTATCGGCAATTCAGACAGGGTTTTTCGACCATGTCCCGTCGGCTGGTGCTCTATGCATCGGCAACCCTGCTGACATGCGTCGTCGCCCTGGCATTCCAGAAACCCGGCGGTGAGCCCGGCATGCCCAGCGTGAGGCTTGCCGATCTCACCTGGACGGAAGTCCACAGCGCCATCGATCGCGGGTACAAAACGGTGATCATCCCGACCGGCGGCACCGAGCAGAACGGCCCCTTCGTAGTTCTGGGAAAACATCATCACGTTGTCGACCGGACCAGCACGGCTATTGCGGAAAAGCTCGGCAAGACCCTGGTTGCGCCGGTGATGGATTATGTGCCCGAGGGCGATATCTCACCGCAGACAACCGGCCACATGTCCTATGCCGGTACGATCTCCATTCCCGAGGAACTGTTCGAGGGGGTGCTGGAAGCGACCGCCAGAAGCCTTCATGTGCACGGCTTTGATGAAATCTATTTCCTGGGTGACAGCGGTGGTAATCAGGCTGCGCAGAAACGCGTTGCCGGCAAACTGATGAGGGAATGGGCTGCTACAGGCGCGCGGGTTTCCAGCTTGGACGCCTATTATGACCGCAACGGCCAGTTCGATCACCTGCTGTCAGAGGGCTTCAGCGAGCGTGACATCGGTTATCACGCGGGCATGCGCGATACGTCCGAACTGCTGGCAGTCGATCCATCAATGGTCAGGCTGGAAGCCCGCAACGTGCTTGCCGGACCGGAGACTGGACATTCCGGGGATGCTGCAAAGGCCAGCGCGGCGATCGGCAAGAAGATGCTCGATCTGAAAATCAACGCCGCGCTCGAGCAGATCCGGTCACTTCGCAATGGCGACCGTCGGGTCGCGGAAAGCCAATAGAACCGGAACGGGCAATTACAAAGATGGCATCCCAGCGCATTCAGGAATCCGATCTTTATGAGCCGGTCAAGGCGCTGCTCGAGGGGCAGGGTTACGAGGTCAAGGGCGAGATTGGCGCGGCGGATGTCGTTGCCTGCCGCAGCGCAGAAGAAGTGGTTATCGTCGAGCTGAAAACCGGATTCTCACTGTCGCTGTTTCATCAGGCAATCGAGCGGCAGGCAGTGACCGAGGCCGTCTATGTCGCCGTGCCGCGCGGCAACGGCAGGCAATTCCTGAAAGCGCTGAGAAACAACATGTCGCTGTGCCGGCGTCTCGGCGTGGGATTGATCACCGTCAGGATGAAAGACGGGTTCACCGAAATCCATAATGATCCTGCGCCGTATCAGCCGCGGCGATCGAAACAGAAGCGGGGAAGGCTTCTGCGCGAGTTCGCAAGGCGGGTTGGCGATCCGACAAAGGGCGGGTCCACGCGGCAGGGCCTGATGACCGCCTATCGTCAGGATGCGTTGCGCTGTGTCGCCGTGCTGCATGAAAATGGGCCGTCCAAAGCCGCCGAAGTGGCGCGGGCGGCAAGTGTCGAAAAAGCCCGGCGGCTGATGGCCGATGATCATTATGGCTGGTTCGAACGTGTGCAAACCGGAATCTATGCGCTCAGCCCGAAGGGCGGCGAAGCGCTGCAGACATATTCCGAAGAGATCAGGCGTCTTGGCCAGGCAGGTTAAGTACAGGGCCAATCGGTTCGACGAGCCGGTATTGCGGATCAATCGATGGTGCATATTGGCTCGGCTCTCCATTCAGCGACATCAGCGCCAGCGATGCTGCACCAAGGGCGGTTCCGGAGCTTCCGCTGGCGGCGAAGACCTCTGTTTGCGGCAGACAGGATGCGAGCAATTCCATATAGGCGGCATTCTGCGCGAATGGCCCGTCCACCACGACCGAATTGACATTGCCGATCTTTCGTAGCGCCAGTGCCGACATTTGCGCGCAATAGAGAGAGGCGAGGCTGGCATGCTCGGCATCGGTTTCAATCCTGCCGGTTATTCTGCCATTATTGCCGGTGCCGGGTGCCGGCCCTCCAGAATCGGTGAAAGATGGTGAGGCCGTCACGCCGCGTTTGGCAAGATCCAGCGCCAGCCAGCTGCTGGCCAACTGCGGTGGCGCGCCTTTCGAAACAATCTCGAACTCCCTGCCGCCCATGAAGCGGCAGGAGGCGATCGGGTCGCCAAAAACGGTGGTATTGGACACCTGATCAAAGCGCGGGTCGAGGGATTCGAGCGGCACGCCGGGCACGAAACCGATGATCCAGGTTCCGGTCGACAGCAAGGTTTTCGGTGCGCCATGCAAATGCAAAAGCAGGTTTGCGTTGGAATCGTGTATGCCGGTGAGAACATCGCCCCGGCCGCGCAGGTTCAGATGATGTGCCGCTCCCAGCTTTTGCCAGGCCGACCGTAACGGAGCGAAACGCGATGCCCATCCCCGTTCGATAGCAAGTCTTGAATAGGTCTTCCTTTGCGGCGCCCAGACATGGGTTTGCGCGCCCATCGCACTGACTTCATTGGCCAGGACGCCGCTCATGCGGAATCCGGCATATTGTGCAAGCGGCACGATCGCCGCGGTGCGGGAGAAGGCTTCCGGATCCAGGCTCTCCTGCCAGTAAAACTGCCGGGCAAGCGTCAGGGACTGCGGATTGGTCGGGGCAAACACCTCGCCAAATCCGGGCGCGATGCGGGCATAGGCGGATATGATCTGCTCGGGTGGTTCGGCTTCATAACTCATGACCGGCATGGTTGGCGCCGCGGTCGCGTCGAGTAACACCGCCGAAGACCCATGCGAGCAGGGCACGATGACATCGACCGGCAGCATCCGGTCGAATTCGGGCAGGACGCGGTTTGCGAAGGCCATAACCGGCTCGGGATTGATGGCGAGATAGGACGGTGCGTCGATGCGAACCGACGGGATGATTTCCTCTGCGACAGGCGACAGCTGTGCATCGAACAGGACGGCTTTGACATTTGTCGAGCCAATATCCAGGACGGCGATCCCGCGTATGGGCGATTCCGGCATGTGTTGCTTTCCCTACCTGCCTTAGCCGTCAATGTCGGAAATTCCGATTTGGATCAATACCACAAGCCGTTGGCGCGGAACCTAGGTCGCCTGGCAACCGGCCCGAATGCGCCTGGCATGCGGACCGAACCTTCAGGCCGGGTGATCGGATCCATTCGGATTCCCTTAAGTTCCAGCAGCCGCCGAATGCGCTCTTTTGTCGGCGGATGGCTGCGCAGAAGTGACGGATCAGGGATGCGGGCGCTGGGCAGAACGAACCGCTCCCACATCCGCCCCTGCTTTCGCTCCAGTGTCGCAAGTGCGGAAGCCAGGCCCTCCGGGTCGCCGGTCATCTGTGCGGCTTCGAGATCGGCGTCATATTCACGGGCGCGCGACAGCGCCAGTTGCAACAGCGCGCCGATCGTCGGCGCCAGCATCAGAACCAGAGCAGCGAGAATTGCCGAACCGCCCTGCCAGAGGCCGAACAGCAGCAGAAACAGCCCCATGGTCTGCAAAACACCGGTCAGCCGATTGACCAGATCGGCAAGCGCCATCACCCGGATGTCGCGATTGCTGATATGGCTGATTTCATGGGCCAGCACGCCAGCCAATTGGCGCAGGGTCAGCCCCCTGAGCAAACCATCGGTGACGGTAATGGCTGCATCTCCGGGCTGGCCAACAGCAAAGGCGTTCATGTTGCTGCTGGCAATGAAATGGAGTTTTGGCACCGCAGGAAGTCCGGCGCGGCGGGTGAGTTCTTCAAGAATCGTGATAAGTTCGGGGACCTGTTGCCGACCGAGTGGCCTTGTATTGTACATGCGAAGCACCATCGCCGGACTGAAGCGCGGGCCGGCAATCAGAACAAAGGCACCGAGCGCCGCCGACCACAAAATACCGCTGGCGCCGAACAGCAGCCAGGTGCTCAGCATCAGCAAGGCCACCAGCCCGGCGACAATCAGCCAGGTATTGATGAAATTTCGCCATTTGGCGCGGCGGCGAATGGTCTGGTCAATCGGAGTGGCCATCGCCAATATATAGGATCGGCGAAGCGTCCCCGCGAGAGGGAACTGCCATTTGGGCGTCCGGCTATGCCGCGTCGTGAAAAATGATGCCGAGGGTAAACCGCTGTCCTGTTCGGACCCGGCTGACCCCATGGCGCAGGTTGGTGCGGTAAATGGATTTGGTGCCGCGCACCGGACGCTGGCGCACCGGAAATATCACCGCATCGCCCTGTTGAAGCGGAGCGACTTCAACCCGGGACTGCATGCGTGGCCGCTGTTCCGTCAGGACAAATTCACCACCGGTGAAGTCGCGGCCCGGCTGGGACAGCAATACTGCCACCTGAAGCGGAAATATCAGATCGCCGTAGACATCCTGATGCAGGCAGTTGTAGTCACCCGGCCCATATTTCAACAGAAGCGGCGTCGGCTTGGTCTGGCCGGCCTGGTGGCATTCGGCAATGTATGTGCCGTGTTCCGGCGGAAAGCGAGCTTCTATGCCGAGCGCCGCATTCCAGCCATTGGCGATCTGCGCCAGAGGCGGAAACAGAGTATGACGCAATCCAGCAACGATCTCCGGTATTGAATTGCCGAAATATTTGTACTCACCGCGGCCAAATCCGTGCCTGCTCATGACGACGCGGCTGCGAAACAGGTCCTCGTCATCATAGCCGCGTGCCAGTTCGGCGCAGGCATCTACGGAAAGCAGGCTCCCGATGATGCCGCAACCGTAACTTTCTATGTCCTGGCCAATGCCCGGCCAATCCAAAGAACCGACCGTATTCATGCCGTCATCTCACGATTGAGTAATGCCGACTTGCGTTCGACACCCCAGCGATATCCCGACAACCCGCCGTCAGTGCGGACCACCCGATGGCATGGGATGGCGAGTGCCAGTGAATTTGCCGCGCAGGCCCTGGCAACGGCGCGAGCCGCGTTTGGTTGGTCGATTTTTGCGGCAATTTTGGCATAGCTCATTGTTGAGCCGACCGGGATTTCACTCAAGGCCTTCCAGACGCGCTGCTGAAATGCCGTCCCACGGATGTCCAGCGGCAGTTCAAGGCCCAACTGCGGTGCCTCGACGAAACCGATCACTTTCGCCATCCATTGTTCGAACCTGGCATCGCCGGCACGAAGCACCGCTTTGGGAAAATGATCCTGGATATTGCGAACCAGCATGTCGGGCTCATTGCCAAGCAATATTGCACAGATCCCCTTTTGACTTGCGGCGACGAGAATGGCCCCGAGCGAACAGATGCCGACCGCGAACTCGATTGTCTGTCCGGAACCACCGGTGCGAAATTCGGTTGGCGTCATTCCGAGAACCTTTGCGGATTTTTCATAGAATCGGCTGCTTGAATTGAAGCCGGCATCATAGATCGCATCGGTCACCGATGAACCTTGCGCCAGTTCTTCGCGCACCCGCCTGGCTTGGTGTGCTGCCGCGTAGGCTTTCGGTGTCACACCGGTTGTTTTCTTGAACAGCCGATGAAAGTGAAAGCGGCTCACGCCTGCATGGCTTGCCAGTGTTTCCAGCGTCGGCATTTCCTCAGAAGCTTCGATCATGCGGCAGGCCGCGATGATTGCTGCATCTGAACGATTTCCGAATTTTGACTGGTTCGGCAGACAACGTTTGCAGGCGCGAAAACCGGCGCGCTCGGCATCATCGCAATTGCTATGAAACTGCACATTTTTTCGTCGTGCCAGCCGTGCCGAACAGGTGGGCCGGCAATAGATTCCGGTGGTGCGAACGGCATAGACGAAACACCCTTCGGCGTCCGGGTCACGTGACAGTAACGCCTGCCATTTTTGCTGATCATTGCACAGGTCGACGCTTGAGCTGCCGATCATTGTTGCGGTCATGAGATTGCTCCTTTTTCAATGGTGTGCGGCTGCCAGTCAGCCGTTTCGTCTGGCACATTTACGCAGTTGCAACCGGTGCACACTCCGGTTCTTGCTCCCGAATTGGAATTGTCGCCACCCGATTCATGCCGGACCCGACCGATCGAATTCGACCGCAAGAAACGGAGTGAATGCCGGGCGCGATACACGCATTAGTCCGATCCACTGCAACAACGGAAAGGATCAACAGATGACTGTGCTTGACGGAAAAATCGCCCTGATCACCGGAGCCAGTTCCGGAATCGGACACGCTGCCGCGAAACTGTTCGCAAGCCAGGGGGCATCGCTGGTGTTGTCCGCTCGGCGCGGGCCAATACTCGATTCGCTGGTATCGGAGATTGAAACTGACGGCGGACACGCGGTTGCCGTCACCAGCGACGTGAGGGATGAGAGCCTGGCGGAAAAACTGGTTGAAACCGCGATTGCGACCTATGGCGGTCTCGATATCGCTTTCAATAACGCCGGCATTATCGGTGAGATGAAACCTGTGACTGAGATGACACAGGAGGAGTGGCGCGACATGCTGGAGACCAATCTGACAGCCGGTTTTCTTGGCGCGAAGTATCAGGTTCCGGCAATGGTCAAGCGCGGCGGCGGGTCGATCATCTTCACCTCAAGTTTCGTTGGCCACACGGTCGGAATGCCGGGTATGGCAGCATATGCCGCCAGCAAGGCGGGATTGATCGGCCTGGCGAAAACTCTGGCTGCCGAGCACGGGGCGATCGGTGTCCGTGCGAATGCACTGTTGCCGGGTGGGACGGATACGCCGATGAACATTGCCGCCAAACCGGGCGCCGATCCCGGCTTGCAGGAGTTCGTCGACAATCTGCATGCACTCAAACGCATGGCGACGCCTGAGGAAATTGCGCGCTCGGCACTCTTTCTTGCCTCGGATGCATCGAGTTTCGTAACTGGCACCGCGCTGCTGGTTGACGGCGGCGTCTCGATCAATCGGACCTGATCGCACAATGCAAAAACCAAGTCGGAGTTTCCGTAGATCAGGAACTCCGACTTACCATTCGGCGATGATCTCGCCGGTGATGCGGCGCAGCGCCTGTTCAAAAATTTCGGCGGCGGGCGCTAGCGATGTATGGGCGCGTTTGAGCACATCGATGCTGCGCCGTGCCGCCTTGTCGGCAACCGGCAGGAACACCAGGTTTGGATCGGCGACATCAACCACCAGCCGCGGCAGCACCGTGATCCCGACGCCGGCACGCACCAGTGCCAGCAGCGACGTCGTGTTGCGCACCATCAGCAATGATTTTGACGCCATGGACTGGAAGGATTTGCTGTCAATCAGGGCGGTGATGCCGCTGGCGATATAGGGCCATTGTTCCAGCGCCTCCCAGGAGAGCGGGACAGCGCTGCCCGCCAATGGATGGTCTGCGCGGCTGACCACTCCGAACGCATCTGAAAACAGGCTTTCCCGATCGATTTCCGCTCCGGCGCCGATGCCGGTCGCCAGTCCGATATCGACCCGCTCGCGGTCGAGTTCGCGCAGTACACCGGCAGAGTCCATGTCGCGGATATCAATGCGCACCCCGGGACGATCCCTGACAAAACCGCGAACCACCCGCGGCAGTATTTTTTCGGCAACCGAAGGAACTGCCGCGATGCGGACGAAACCGGCTTTCGATCGGGCAAAATTGTTGATGCTGATGACGGTGCGCTCGAAATGATCGATTTCCAACGTCGCTTCTCTGAGCGCAAAGGCGCCCAACGGCGTGAGCCGGCTCTTGCGCTCCGATTCAAACAACGGTGCGCCCAGATGGTCCTCGAACTGTTTGAGCATCATCGATACCGCCGAGGGTGTCCGGCCGAGCTTGTCAGCGGCGTCGGCGAGATTGCCGCTGTTTGCGACGGCGGCGAAACAACGGAACATTTCTATCTTGATGGCCAATTTCAATTTTCCTGAAATGATCTTCAGAAATTAGATTTTGACTGAAATTGCACATCGAGTCCATAGTTCGGATCTGACTGGATTGGCGGCGTGTGCCTGATGCACGGGCTAGACGGAAAGTGGCGATATGACGGTTCAAAATCACAATTTCATTGCCGGCGAATGGGTTGCCGGAGAAAGCGAAATCGAGAACCGCAATCCATCGGATCTGTCCGATCTGATCGGTCTTTACGCGCAGGCCGGTGCAGATCAGCTGGAAGCCGCACTGGACGCCGCCCGGGTTGCCCAGGCTGAATGGGCGCAGGCCGGCATCGAGCGGCGGCAGAAGGCGCTGAATGCAATCGGCGAGGAATTGATGGCGCGCTCGGCCGAACTCGGCGAATTGCTGGCGCGCGAAGAAGGCAAGCCGCGGGCAGAAGGTGTTGGCGAGGTTTTCCGCGCCGGACAGTTTTTCACCTATTACGCAGCGGAGACCCTGCGCCAGATCGGCGATACCGCCGACAGCGTGCGCGCCGGAATCGAGATCGATATCAGACGCGAACCGGTGGGGGTCGTTGCAGTGATATCGCCGTGGAATTTCCCGACCGCAACCGCCAGCTGGAAGATCGCTCCGGCGCTGGCATTCGGCAACGCAGTATTGTGGAAACCGGCCAATATCACTCCGGCGTCGGCCGTCGCCCTGACCGAAATCATCTCCAGGCAGGACCTGCCCAAGGGCCTGTTCAGCCTGGTCATGGGATCGGGCCGCTCGGTCGGGCAACGACTTGTTGAAAGTCCCAAGGTCGATGCGATTTCCTTTACCGGTTCGGTCCCGGTCGGCAAGGGCATTGCCAAGGCGGCGATCGACAATCTGACCAAAGTGCAGATGGAAATGGGGTCCAAGAACGCGCTTGCAATCATGGATGACGGCGATCTCGACATAGCCGTCGCCGTTGCTCTGGGCGGAGCCTTTGGCGGATCGGGGCAGAAATGCACCGCTTCGTCTCGGCTGGTGGTTCACGAGGCCGTACATGATGCATTCGTCGAAAAGCTCGTGGCCGGGACCAAAGCGTTTACAGTCGGCCACGCGCTGGAAGAAGGCACGCAGATCGGACCGGTGGTGAGCGCCGAGCAGTTACAAGGCAATCTCGACTATTTGGCGCTGGGTAAATCGGAAGGCGCCGAGCTGTTATGCGGCGGCGAGCGTCTCGACCAGGCAACCGAAGGTTACTACATGCGGCCGGCCGTGTTCGCCGGTACGAACAACGCCATGCAGGTGAACCGGGAGGAGATGTTCGCGCCAATCGCCTGTGTCATGAAAGTCGGCTCCTATGACGAGGCGCTTGCCACCGTCAATGATACCAATTTTGGACTGACCTCCGGCATCGTCACGCGCTCGCTGTCGCGGGCGACGCATTTCCGGCGCAATGCCAGAACCGGTTGCGTGATGGTCAATCTGCCGACGGCGGGCACCGATTATCATGTCCCGTTCGGCGGCCGGGGCGACAGCTCCTACGGTCCGCGCGAACAGGGATCCTACGCCACTGAATTTTACACAACCGTCAAGACCGCCTATATCGCGGCAGGCGCACCGGAGTAGTTGGAATGGGCCAGGCTTACCGGATCGATTGTCTGCAATATGCCAACTGGTCGGAAAAGATCTTCCGCCAGATGCGTGAAGGTGCTGTCGATGCGGTCCATGTGACCATTGCCTATCACGAGAACTTCCGCGAGACAGTGCTCAATATCGAACGCTGGAACCGCTGGTTCGAGCAGTTCCCCGACATGATCTTTCAGGGCCGCTGGGCCTCGGATGTCAAGCTGGCGCGCGAGACCGGCCGGACGGCGATTTTTTTCGGATTTCAGAATCCATCGCCAATCGAGGACGATATCGGCCTTGTCGAAATCGTCCACACGCTGGGCGCGCGTTTCATGCAGCTCAGCTACAACAACCAGTCGCTGCTGGCGACCGGCTGCTATGAAGCCGAGGATCCGGGCATCACCCGGATGGGCCGGCAGGTCATCAAGGAGATGAACCGGGTCGGACTGGTGATCGACATGAGCCATACGGCGGACCGGTCCACGCTTGAGGCAATCGAGATATCCGAACGGCCGATCGCCATCACCCATGCCAATCCGCATGTCTGGGCTCCGGCGCTGCGCAACAAGAAAGACGACGTGCTGCGCGCCCTGACCCAGTCCGGCGGCATGCTCGGGTTTTCGTTCTATCCGCATCATCTGAAAGACAAATCGGCCTGCACGCTGCAAAGCTTCTGTGAAATGGTTGCCCGAACCGCAGAGACCTTCGGTGTGGAACATCTGGGGATCGGCAGCGACCTTTGCCAGGATCAGCCGGACTCGGTGGTCGAATGGATGCGGGTCGGACGCTGGAGCAAGGAAATCGACTATGGCGAAGGCTCGGCGTCGGCGCCCGGTTTTCCGCCCATGCCGGACTGGTTTCACGACAACCGGGATTTCGGCAATATCGAAAGCGGATTGCGTGAGGTCGGTTTTGCCGATGGCGATGTCGACGCCGTCATGGGTGGTAACTGGCTAAGATTTTTCGACAGGAATTTCGGTTCGCAATTGGATCAAGGCTGACGGGAACAAGCACGGCCCGGTGAGCAGGAGGTGACATGGCGCAGACACTGACATCGACCGCACATACGGCGCTTCGGCCTCCGGCAACAGTCATGCGGCTGGCCCGGATGGGATCGTTTCACCAATGCCGGCTGTCCTTCATGCGCGTGCTGCTGCGCCGGCTGAAATCCGAGAACTGGCGCTTTGAGCGGCCGGTCTGGAAAATCGATGCAAATGGTGTCGGGGTAGCCGTTTACACCGCGCATGGACCCGAACGCAGCTACAGCCTGGTTGCCTTCAGCCATGACCTGCCGGCGAACCAGCGCTCCGACCGGGTGATCGCCGAAGCCTGGGATGCGACGTTCACGCTGTTCGACGGAGAACCGACACAGGACGATATCGAGCGGCTGTCCTGGAACGTTCCCAAGCAGGAGGCCGGCCGGATCTCCAGTAGTGAGATATCGCTGTCACGGGCCAATCGTTCGGTGCGGTTGTTCGAGCATGTCGTTTCACGTCTTGCCGAAGGCCGTCAGCCCGACATCGAAAAGGTCAGGTCGATCGGCTATCTGATGCGAACCACCGCTGTCTATGGATCGGGAAAATTCGGCGCGGTCGACCGGGAGGCGATTGCCGATCGTCCGGAGTTTGCCGGTCCGTTCCAGGCAGAGATGCTTTCGGTTTATCTGACCCGCGCCTTCATGCTCGACCTGGTCGAACATTTGGCCCGTATGCGCAATCCGGATAAAGCTGTACGCGTTGATCCCGATCTGCGCAGGCGATTTGGGGTCGGAAATTCGACCGGTCTTGGACTGGCGCCGTTTCTGGCCAATCATCCATCGCTGCTCAACAACTGGATTGCCGCGCGCGAAGAGGCTTTGGCTCGCATCCGCAGCCTGCCCACCGCAGCTTCGGCCGAAGTGGAGCTGTTCTGCGACCGGTTGGCGAGGGCGCGCATCAATGCCGAGGAATGGCATTCGGAACATTCGTTGCAGATCCAGAAACTGGCAATGCTGAAAGCGGATCTAGATCATCTGCAGGCACATGTTTCAGCCGGCGCGCTCGAAGGTGATGCGCCCTGGGACCGGCTTTATGTCTGGTCTGAACGCAATCTGTCGATCGAAGGGCAGGAGCAACTGGTCTCGCTGATGCAGGAACCCTACGCCTCGCTTGTCGATGAACTTGCCGACTGGATGATGGCCGACGAAGATGCGTACTTTCGCATTGATGGCGGGATGCCGTTGCAGAAACTGCGCGATCATGTCGAGGAGATTTATGGCTGGGCGCTCGAACTGGACTGGGCGTCGCAGGACAATCTTGCCCGCGCCTGGTATGTCTCGGAAGAAAAGCTGGAGCCGCGGCTTGGCGAGCGTTTCGAAGAACCGATCGAAGCCTATGAACAGCCACTTGCGGCCGGGCGCGATGCGGCGGCGATGTTCCGCGATATCGAGGCCTTTGACGGAGAAGCTTCGGTCGCGGCATTTCTCCTGCGTCATCCCGAACACCGCCATATCGCCCGTCGGACTCAGATCGCCGCTCGCTGCCCCTATGCGGAAATTCGCGACAACACGATTTCCGCAGCGCTGCTGCCAATTGATCTGTTGCGCTGCAAGCTGGCGTTCTTCGGAGCAACCCATTTCGATCCGCGCTCCGACCGCTGGGTGCGTATCAACATGTTCCAGGACGCGCCGTTTCCGCACGAACTGGCGGAACGAGATCCTGACGAATGGGCATTCCCACCGCTACGGAAGGCCGTCTGATGAGCTTCTCGCTGAACGAAATCGCTTCGATGGGCAAACGTGCCGCTCGTGGTGCAGGATATTCCTGGGGGTTGGCGGAAGAGGCAGGTAAAGCCGCTCGTTGGCTTGCTGCCCATGACCTGCCCGGCCCTGAATTGCTGGCTGAACTGCTGATCCGAAATGACGGTCGCGAATATGAGACTTTGGCGCCGGTCATTGGCGATGGCAAATGGAAAGCCGGTTCGGATCTGCTCTGCCCGCTTATCACCGGTTCAGCATTGTGCGATCGCGCATCGGAGATTTCCTCCGGCCGCAAGGTCGAACTTTCCGCCGTCGCCATGCCGATGCTGCTGGCGCCATTCGCCGCCGGTGTGGCAGAACTGACCGGCACTCCTGTTCGCCTGTCCTGGGCAGACGCCGAATTGACATTGACTGCTGAGGGAATAGCTATCGATGGCTCGACGACGGCGTTGACCCGGCGAGCCGAGAACGTGCGCTGTGAAGCCGTGGACCAGGCTTGCCCGGTGAAGGCGGCCAAAATCGCGGGCCGAACCGTCGATGCCGAGACCTGGACAAGACTTGCGGCTTTCGCGCATCGCACTTATGCACCGGCAACCGAGGCATCGCGGCTGGCCGGCGCAGGCGCCGGACTGAGCGACAGCGACTGATATGAGGGGCGACCAATGACCGAGATGACTGTTATGAATCTTCAGGAGATCGAAGACCTGGCGCAGCGCGCCCTGGTCGCCGCCGGGACATCGGAGGCAAATGCGCGACCGCTGGCAGTGGCCACCGCAGCGACGGAGGCCGATGGCGTCGCAAGCCACGGGCTCGCCTATATCCCGATCTATTGCGAGCACGTGCAGTGTGGCAAGGTGGATGGCCAGGCGGCGCCGGTGCTGGATCGACCGTCGCCGGCATTGATCACCGTCGACGCGGCCACAGGTTTTGCCCATCCGGCCATCGACATGGGGTTCGAGGCGCTGGTTC
>JAJFHT010000144.1 GCA_021775495.1 Hyphomicrobiales bacterium
GATTGATTGTCCGCGCCATTCAAAACGTGTGCAATCTCCCGCAGCGTAGATGTTTTCATCACTGGTCCGGCTGTGGCTGTTCACCAGAATGCCGTTTTCGACCTCGATGCCACAGGCTTCGGCAAGACCGTCATTCGGGGCGACGCCGATGCCGCAGACGACAAAGTCGGCTTGCAGATGGGTTTCGTCAGCAAGCCGCGCACCGGTCACCTTGCCATTTTCGCCAGTCAGTTCCTGAATGCCGGTCGATTCCCGGACATCGACACCGTGGGAACGGTGCAGATTGCGGAAAAAATCCGATGTCTCGGGCGAGCTGACTCGTTGCAAAATGCGTTCCGCCATTTCGACTACGGTGACGTCGAGCCCCATCATCCGGGCGCTTGCTGCGGCTTCAAGGCCGATATAGCCACCGCCAATCACCAGTAGTTTCGAGGCTGTTTTCACTTCTTTGGCGATTTTGTCGGCATCGGACAGATCACGGAGCGCCAGAACCCCGCCGAGCGATCCGCCGATCTGCTCAGGCAGGTGTCTGGGGGTCGAGCCTGTCGCCAGCAGCAGTTTGTCATAGGAAACGGTCTCGCCGGATTTCAGCTCCAGCGTCCGACGCTGGCAGTCAATCTTTGTTACGGTTTCACCAAGTCTCAACTCGATTTTATTGGTTGTGTACCAGTCATCGGGGCGTAGCAACAATTGATCGAAGGTCAAATCGCCCTTCAGGTAAGTCTTCGAGAGAGGCGGGCGCTGGTAGGGGAGCGCATTTTCGGCGGCAATCAATGTCAGCGGACCGGAGTGGCCAAGCGCTCTGATTTTGGCAAGAAACGCAGCCGCGGCATGGCCGCCGCCGACGACAACGACTCGATCGGAGTTTTCATCAGACATGGCGCGGGAAAGGGCCCTTGTGTTGAGAATGGTGGGTGATCGACATGCAAATTCCTATCTGCGGTCCGTTCGGCGTGCAATCACCTTGACCCTAAAATATACCATTGGTAGTATCAAATAAGAACAATATGATCATATATGAACAGTGAGGATACCATGTCGGATGCAAATGCCTGGATGTCTTACAGGTCCGGTCCGAAATCCAGTGAGCAGTTGTCGCGTCAGAGTCTTGGCCGCGCACTGTCGCATGTGGAGAAAACCTTCAGTGAGGCACTTGAGGCAGTGTTTTCCGAAGGCACTCATGATTTTGAAGCGGTCGCAGCCGAACTCACCCGGCTTGGTGTGGTGGCTCCGTGTTCCGGACGCAATGAATGGACCGCAGACAGTCTGGCGTCTGAACTCAAATCCATCAACCGTGACCTCGATGAAGCATATCGCGAAAACGGCATAGGCGCCTGACAACAGAAACTTTCCGTTTCATATCGGTTGTGCCAGAAAGCCGTAAAGATCATCGATCAGCGGCTGAGCTGTATTTTGCAGATGTCGCATCCGATCGCTCATTTTTCCATCAATGCTCTGGTATGAGCCGCCCTGATAACGTTGGCGGTTGCGCTCGAGCGACGTCTTGCGGATGAATTGAGCACGGGGCCACCGCCGCAACATGAACTGCGCGGCCACCTCGTCATGGGCAATGCCGGAAGCGATCAATTCACCCAGGACAACTGCATCCTCGATCGCCATCGCGGCACCCTGTGCGAGATAGGGCGGAGATGCATGTACCGCGTCGCCGATAAAGATCAGGCGGCCATTGTTCCATGGCGCCGGCTGGTCGATCATTTCGATAGCCGTATATGTGACCTGGCGCGCATCATCGATCTGCTCGAGATAGAACGGCGCGAGGCCGCCAAAAACCGGCCCGAAACGGTCGTGCAGCAGTGTGTGCAAGACGCCGTTCGGGTGCCGCGTACGTTCGGGATCGGGCATGCCGGCAATCATGTAGATCTGATCGGCATTGACCGGGATGATGCCGAACATCATTCCGACACCGGCGAACATTATTTTTGGGTCGATCGAATTGTCATGCCTCGCCAGGAGGGCCCGCAAGATCACCTGGCCCGAATAGACCGGTTGATTGTGTCCCAGATAGCGGTCCCGCATCGACGAGTAGATTCCGTCGGCAGCCACCACGAGGTCAAACCGTCCCTGCCTACCGACATTCGTCGTCACGATCGCATGATCTTTGCGCTCTTCGAACCGCTCGACCGTCGAACCAAGTCGGATCTCCACACCGCAGTCACTTGCGGACTGGAGCAGGATGTCGTGCAAATCCTGACGGGTGATGGTGGCCAGGGCCGGAAGATCATCGCCGGCAAGGCGCGGATAGCGCACCCGAACCCGGTGGATGTCATCGGGATCGGCATATTCATAGAAATCATGGGCCGAGCCGGATGAGACGATCTCATGGGCCACGCCGATTCGATCAAGTGCCCGAAGTGCATTCGAGTAGAGATGGATGCCTGAACCCTTCTGTGTCCATTCCGCCTGTTTTTCGACAATTGTGGCGGAAACGCCGGACCGTTGCAGCAATGTTGCCAGGACAAGGCCGGAAATTCCGCCGCCGATAATCAATACGGATGTTCCAGTCACAGTGATTCCCCATCAACCTGCATCGAACGTCAGCGCGAAGGACAGTTCCTGCTTCGCCCTTGCATAATAGAAATCGCTGAGATATTGTCAAAATAAGAACACAACGTTCAAATATGAACAATCCAGGGCGTCATTCCTCTTGATTTCGTTGATGCAACCACAGGTACGAAATTGCGTCAAAACCATTGCCGAGGCACGCGATGGCGCTTGAATTTCGCTCCGTGACAAAGGGATTCGAAGTTGCTGGCAGTGCAAATATGCTGACGGCACTCAAGGATATCAGTTTCAAGACAGGCGAAGCCGAATTTGTCGCGGTGGTCGGACCATCCGGCTGCGGCAAGAGCACTATGCTCAACATGACCGCTGGCCTTTATCAGCCAACCGAAGGTGAAGTGTACGTATCGGGCTCCAGAGTTTCGGGGCCGAATTCCCATGTCGGCTTCATGCTGCAGAAGGACCTGCTTCTGCCCTGGCGCACAATCGAGTCCAATGTCGCGTTCGGGCTGGAATCGCGCGGATTTTCCAAGGCCGAATGCCGCGAGCGGGCAGTTGCCCAGTTGGACAAATGCCAGCTTTCCGGATTTGGCGACTATTTTCCGCACCAGCTTTCCGGCGGCATGCGCCAGCGCGCGGCCCTGGCGCGGACACTTGCGATCGACCCGGAAGTGATCCTGCTTGACGAGCCTTTTTCCGCGCTGGACGCGCAGACCAAGATCATCATCCAGAAGAACTTCGCGTCAACCATCGAGAGCGAAAAGATTACGACACTGCTGATCACCCATGATCTTGCCGAAGCGGTTTTCATGGCCGACCGGATACTGGTTCTGAGCGATCGTCCGGGCAGGGTCATCGAGGAGATTATTGTCGATATTCCAGATCGTGGTGATCCGACCAAACGCCGCCAACACAGTCGTGTCACTGAATATATCGGCCACATGTTCGAACTGCTGAAATTGCAGGATCGGGAAGTCTTGAACTGAATCCATAACATTGGGAGGACTATCATGAAAAAATTCAAACTGGGTCTGGCGGTGGCGCTCGGCATGTCTTTGATGGCCGGCGCAGCGACGGCGGCGGAAAAGATGACCTATCTGTTTCCAGCGCCCGATTTTCTGCCGGCCTTCGCACCGTTCCAACTGGCAAAGGCCAAAGGCTATTACGAAGCTGCAGGTCTGGACGTTACGTTTCAGGTCGGCAAGGGCGGAGCCGATGTCGCCAAGCAGGTTGCAGTCGGCAATGCCGATCTGGGTGGCGGTATCGGAGACACGCCATTGATCGTGCGTGCCAACGGACTGTCGGTCAAAGGCGTGGCCGTGCTCGGCAGCAAGGCGCTGACCCAGATCACGTCGCGCAAGGATGCAGGTATTGCCTCGATGGCCGACCTGAAGGGCAAGGCAGTCGGAGTGCTGTCGTTCAAGGACACTACCTATTACAATTTGCTCGCTGTCCTTGCGGATGCGGGTCTGACCAAGGACGATGTTAACATTCAGGCCGTCGGTCCCGGCGGCATGATCAAGCTGATGATTTCCGGCGACATCCAGGCCATCTCCGGTGTGCCGGAATGGACCGCGGCCATTCGCGGTGCCGGTATCGAAGTCGAGGTTGTGCCGATCAACGACATCTTCCCGGCTATGGCCCAGGCCATCCTGACTTCCGATGACACGATCAAGAACCGGCCGGATGTGGTGAAAGGCTTCGTCAGCGCGACGATCAAGGCCTACAAGGACGTGATTGCCGATCCCGCCCAGGCTGCCAAGGACTATGTCGCCGCCGTGCCGCAACATGCTGGCAAGGAAAAGATCATGGAAGGCATCATGAAAGACTATATCCGGCTGGTTTACGGCACCGATGTGGATAATTTCGGCCAGTTCGATGAAGCGCGACTAAAGACCGTTCAGGATTTTTATGTCGCCAATCAGATCGTTCGTGAGGCGGTTCCGGTCGCTGATACCTATACAAATCAGTTCGTCAGCAACTGATTGACCGATGTCGGAGGGGCCGGCGATGAAATGCCGGCCTCCGAATAATCAGGGATAGCCGTCGAGTGCGGTGGCCGTCCTTTGAACGAAACCGAAATTCGGATCGATGAAAAACAACACCCTGCTCACGACCGTTATGGTGGCGTTGCTGTTTTTGGCGCTTTGGGAGGTGCTGCCGCCACTGCTGGGCGTGCCGCGCTACATCATCCCGACAGCAAGTCAGTGTCTGGCTGAATTGCTGCGCATGTTTCGGCTCGACAATCTTGTTGCCCACACGGCCTCGACATTTGTGATGACGCTGATCGGATTTGCCATCGGCAGCATGCTGGGTGCGCTGATCGGATATCTGCTCGGCATGTCGCGGTTTTGGGAAGCGGTTCTGTCGCCTTACATTCTCGCCCTTCAGATCGCACCCAAGGTAGCGTTTGCACCGCTTTTCATCATGTGGTTCGGCTACACCTTCTGGCCGAAACTGCTTGTCACGATCCTGATTGTCTTCTTTCCGATCCTGGTCAATGTCCTGCAGGCAATGAAGACCGTTGATCGCGATCTGATCAATCTGGCGCGGGCCTACAATCTCACGCGGTTCGAAATCTTCCGCAAAATCGAATTCCCGTCGACCTTGCCGGCCCTGCTTGCCGGCCTGCGGATCGGTTCGACACTCGCCGTCATCGGTGTCACGGTCGGTGAACTGGTCGGCGGCAACACCGGTCTCGGGTTCCTCATTTCCTATGGTGAGGGCCAGGCCAATGCCGCGATGGTTTTCAATGCCATCGGCATTCTGACGATCATCGGCATCGTATTGTACTCAGGCGTCACATACGCCGAGGCGAGACTGCTTCACTACATTCCAAAATCGGAGGTTTGAGACCATGAATATCAAAGCCGAAATTCCCCAAACCCGACCGGAAGACGTAAATATCCCGGAAGGTGTCTCGCTTGGAGACTGGATCGAGAGCAATGTCGCCCGTTATGATTCAAGGACGCTCGACTGGAACGCGTTGAAATTCCAGGCCGACTACGATCCGAAATACAAGCGCGCGCAGATGCGTTACATCGGCACCGGCGCTGCCGGCGTTAGCGCGGATTCGAATGTCGTTCAGGCGAACAATTTCACATTTTCCACCATGGTGCTTCCCGCCGGTTGCGAAGGGCCTTTGCACCTGCACACCGACGCCGAAGAAGTGTTCTTCATCCTCAAAGGCCACAAGATCCGTATCATTGTCGAACATCTCGGCGAGACGTTCGAAACCGTTTTGACGGAGCGCGACATCATTTCCGTACCGCCCGGCGTCTATCGCGGCATTGTCAATGAGGGAATGGAAGAGGCGCTGATGTGCGTGATGATCGGCAATCCAAAGCCGGTGATTCCGACCTATCCGCCGGAGCATCCACTGGCCAAGATCAAGCGCGACAAAAAGTAGGGCGTCAATCCCGAGGCGGACCGGAAAGGAGTTTGCAGCGATGAACAAGGCAGAACGGCGCGCAAAGATCGACGCAAGGGTAAAACAGGGCCTTTTGGGGCGCTGGTATGCGATCTGCAAATCGACAGAGGTGCGCAAGGATCGGCCCTATGGCGGAAAGCTGCTGGGACGCAAAGTCGTCTTGTGGCGTGATGAAGATGGCAAGATTCAGTGCATTGAGGATTATTGTCCACACCGCGGAGCTGCTCTTTCACTCGGTGAGGTACATGATGGCAATATTGGCTGCCGCTACCATGGGCTTGTGCTCGATGGCACCGGAACGATCCTGCGGGTGCCGGCCATGCCCGAATGCGCTTTCGAGGGACGCAAGGTCAACGAGGCCTATGCGGTTCAGGAAGCTAATGATGCTGTATATGTCTATATTCCGAGCAAGGAGCGCCCGGAACCGCCGAAGCTGCAACTGCCCGAAGAATTCACCAGTAAAGACTGGACAGGTTTTCTGTGCACCGCAGCGTGGCAAGCGAATTACCAGCTTGCCCTCGACAATCTGGCCGATCCGATGCACGGCTGCTATCTGCATGCTTCATCCTTCACGCTCGCCTTCGGCGCCAAGCAGGATCTGCTGAAACTCGACAATCACGACAACGGATTTCACGTGTCGCGGGTCGGGCAGGTTGGCGAGAATTTCGATTGGGTCGAGATGGTGGTCGAGGAGGGCGGTCTCTATTGCCGGCTCGACATTCCTTATCCGCCGGCCGCCGGGCCAGGCGGGCATATGCGGATCATCGGATTCGTCACGCCGATCGATGACGACAGCTGCAAGGTTTTCTTCTGGCGCATGCGAATGGTCACCGGTACGGCGCGCGAGGCATGGCGTTTCATGTATCGCGCCGCGCTTGAACCGCGCCACTGGCACGTTCTGGAGCAGGACCGGATCATGCTGGAGGAAATGACCGATGCCGCCGGTCGCCGCGACATGCTCTATCAGCATGATCTGGGAGTTTCGCGCATCCGGCAGCTCGTGCTGAATGCGGCATCCGAGCAGGTCGATTTCGAGATTGCCGCCGAATTGGAGGCTGCCGAATAATATGCTGGCCGGCAGGACCATACTTGTAACCGGTGCGGCGCGAGGTCTTGGCCTTGCGATCGCAGCAGCCTGCGCTGGTCATGGTGCCATCCTGATTCTTGCCGATATCCTGGAAGCCGAAGGCGTACAGGCGGTCGAAACGATCAGACAAAACGGTGGTTCGGCGCGCTTTGTGCCGGTCGATCTCGCCGATCCGCAGTCGATTGCCGCGCTTGCAGGCGATATTGCCGGACAGGAAGGCGCTCTTCATGGGCTGGTCAACAATGGCGCGATTGCCACCGGGATCGGCGGAAAGGGCTTCGATGAAATCGAAATCGAGAGCTGGGACCGTGTCATGCAGGTCAATGTGCGCGGCACCTGGCTAATGACCCGCGCCTGTGTTCCGCTGCTCGAGAAATCCGGTTCGGGCCGCATCGTCAGCATTGCTTCCGATACAGCCTTGTGGGGCGCGCCGAATTTGCTGTCCTATGTTGCCAGCAAAGGAGCGGTCATTTCGATGTCACGCTCTCTGGCGCGCGAGTTGGGGCCGCGCGGAATTGGAATAACGACGGTCGCCCCGGGAATCCTGACGACCGAATCGACCGAATATGTACCTGCGGAACGGCATGCGCACTACGAGAGCAACCGGGCCGTTCCGGGCCACCAGGATCCCGAGGACATCACCGAGGCCATCGGTTTTCTGCTCAGTGAGGGAGCCTTGGCACTGACCGGGCAGGTCCTGCCGGTCAATGCAGGGTTCGTGTTCACATGACGGAACTGGTTCGCAACAAACTGAATGGAATTTCATTCCTGCGCCGTGAAGGCACCGGCGAAACATTGCCGCTGGTAATGTTGCATGGCATCGGCAGCAATGCGGAGACGTTCGCTGGTCTTGTCGCGGCATTGCCGGCTGAATGGGATCTCATCTGCTGGGATGCGCCGGGATATGGCGGCTCAGATCACCTTGGGCAGGAATTCCCGACTGCATCTGATTACGCCCGCCGGCTGGAAAGTCTGGTCGATGCGCTCGGCCTTTCGCAATTCTATCTACTTGGCCATTCACTTGGTGCGTTGTTCGCTGTTTCCTATGCCGCATCGCACTCCAACCGGGTCAAGGGGCTCGTCCTGCTGGCTCCGGCCGAGGGTTATGGGATGCCCGAAGGTGGGCCGCTGCCGACGAAGGCGCAGAAGCGGCTCGACGACCTGCAGCGGCTTGGTATTGCCCGGTTTGCCAAAGAACGCGCAGCAAATCTCGTATTGGAACCGGAATGCAATCCGGCGACCGTTGCGGCGGTTCAGGCGGCAATGGCCGCGATCAATTTCGACGGATATGCACAGGCCGTGCATGCGCTCAGCGCCGGCGCGCTCGCCCGATCGGCTTCCGACATTGCCTTGCCCAGTCTGGTTCTTGTCGGCGAAGGGGACCGGGTCACGCCATGCGAGCAGGGCGAGGGCGCTCACTGGGCATTCGTGCAAAAAGCTCCGAACCTGCCGCATACCATTAGACAGCTTGCCGGTGCCGGTCATGCCCTGCCGCAGCAGAAGGCCGATGATGTCGCTGCGGCTATCGTGGATTTTACTGGCCGGCAGCAGAACGAGAGCACGCTTTCAAGGCCGCCACAGCAGGCGGGCGGAGGAAACCGGATGAGCTACAATGTCCCGCCGGTGCAACGTGCGTTTAAGCTGTTGCGCTACATCGCCGATGGCAATGACTGCGGCAACACCAGCCACGCGGCCAAGGCTGTTGGTATCAACCGCACCACATTGCTGCGCCTGCTGCACACGTTGGCGATGGAGGGAATGATTGAAGCCGATGGCCCCGGCGGCGGTTATCGGCTCGGTACCGGCCTCATCAGCCTTGCCTCCAGCGCGGTATTTTCGCGCGACCTGGTTCAGGTTGCCCAACCCGTTTTGAAGCGCCTCGCACAGGATTTGGGTTTGTCGGCCCATCTCGGCATACGGGAAGGCCAGCACATCGTTTACCTGGTGCGCGAAACACCCAATTTGCATCTGGTCAGCAATGTTCGCGTTGGCAGCCGTTTGCCGGCCCATGCCACCACGATCGGGCGAAGCATTCTGGCCGAACTGGATTTCTCGGAAGTGAAGGCGCTGTTCACGGAATCGGAACTGATTGGCGTGACGGCCAAGACGCCAGTGACATATGCAAGCCTTGCTGCGCAGCTTGCCGATGACAAATCACAGGGGATCGCCTGGAGCGTCGGAAACTTCGAAGCCAATATCGGTTCATGCGCCGCCGCCATCCATGACATATCCAGCGAAGTTGCCGGTGCGATCAATGTGACCGGACCGGATCATCATTTCCTGGTCGAAGGTGGAAGGCGTGACGAAATAGCCAGAGATCTGACGGCTGCGGCAGAACAGATCTCTCGGCAACTCGGTTACATGCCGCCGCGAGCGGCCGGCGAACGCAAACTGACCAACGACAAGGGCGGGAGATTGTCATGAGTGACCTGATTGGGGTTGATTTCCTGCGCGGTATCGTGATGCGCGCGCCGCAGATGAAAGAGACTGCCGACTTCTACGAAAACACCTGGGGACTGAAGTCGGCTGGGGCCGGTGGCGACGTGATCTATTTGCGTGGCACCGGCCCCGAGCCATTCATTTACGGACTGTCGGACGGACCGGATTTTGGCATCGAATACGTCAATTTCGGCATGCAGACCCGGCAAAGGGTTGACGCCCTCCACGCGCAGTTGAACGCTAAGGGAGCTGATCTGGATGGTGATCCCCGCGAAGTGGACACACCCGGCGGCGGGTATGGATTCAGCGTTCTTGACCCGGACAATCGCCGGCTGAGGATCGTTGCCGATGTGACGCCAAACAGCGACACGGACCCGACTCATGCAATGCCGATCAAGGTTTCGCATGTCGTCTTGAACACGTCCGATATCCATAGGTCCGAGGAATGGTATTCCGAAACGCTGGGATTTCGGCGCAGCGATTATTACGTCGATCGCATGTCGTTCCTGAGATGCAGTACCGACCATCACTCCATCGCCCTGTTCCAGGCACCGCATGCCAGCGTCAATCACGTCGCCTTCGAGATGCCGAACATAGATTCCTTCATGCGCGGCATCGGCCGGATGAAACAGATGGGCCATGTCCCCAGTTGGGGGCCGGGCCGGCACGGACCGGGAGATAATCCATTTGCCTATTTCGTCTCTCCGTCAGGTTTCGTCATCGAGTTCACCACGGAACTGCAGCAGATCGACGAAGCCACGCACCAGGTGCAGGAATGGCCCTGGGGGGATCCGGAAAAACAGGATCGTTGGATGACGGCAGGGCCACCGACACCGGCAATGCGCGCGGTGATGTTGGGACGGCCCGATCGCGGCTCTTCCGCAGAAGTGAAAGGATAGACCGTGGATCTCGGTCTTGCAGGCAAAATTGCCGTGGTTACCGGCGGTTCCTCCGGAATTGGTCTGGCGACGGCGACAATGCTGCTAGAGGAAGGCTGCCGCGTGGCCGTTTGCGCTCGCGACGCCGAACGTTTGGCGGGAGTCGAGGCAGACCTTGCAAAGCGTTTTGGCGCCGACAATGTGCTGGCAGCAGCATGCTCCGTGCTTGATTCTGCCGCGATGACCGATTTTGCGGCACAGGTCGTTTCAAGGTTTGCGGGCTGCGACATCCTTGTCAACAATGCCGGGCAGGGACGTGTATCGACTTTCGCAGACACCGGTGACGACGCCTGGAGGGAAGAACTCGATCTGAAGTTCTTCAGCCAGATTTATCCAATACGGGCCTTTCAGGCACTGCTTGAAAAAAGCAATGCGGCGGCAATCGTCGGTGTGAATTCGCTGCTGGCCTATCAGCCTGAACCGCACATGGTTTGCACATCTGCGGCCAGGGCCGGTGTTCAGAACCTGCTGAAATCCCTGAGTGTCGAATTGGCGCCGGACATTCGGGTAAATTCGATCCTGCTTGGTCTGGTGGATTCGGGGCAATGGCAGCGGCGTTTTGAATCACGCTCAGATCAGTCTCAGAGTCGCAAGGATTGGCTTGCCGAACTTGCCGCATCTAAAGGCATACCGCTTGGGCGGCTGGGTGAACCTGAAGAGGCGGCATCCGCGATCTGTTTTCTGGTCTCTCCTGCCGCTGCTTACATAAGCGGTGCGCGGCTTGAGGTCTCCGGCGGTGTTTCCAGGTTCGTGTGAGTGAGGGCAGAATGAAAACGGATGTTCCACCCCGCACCGAAACCGTTGGCGATACCATCGCCAGATGCCTGGCCGATAGCGGTGTCACCACGGCATTCGGCGTGATCTCGATTCACAACATGCCGATTCTGGATGCCATCGCCCGGCAAGGACGAATCCGCTTTGTGCCGGCGAGAGGCGAAGCCGGCGCCATGAACATGGCCGATGCCTATGCGCGGGTGTCGGAAGGCTTGGGCGTGGTGCTGACGTCGACCGGCACTGGAGCGGCAAATGCCGCTGGTGCCCAGGTCGAGGCGCTGACGGCGGGGTCGCCGGTCCTGCACATCACCACCCAGGTTGATCGCGAGTTCATGGACCGCGACCGTGCCGCAATCCATGACGTGCCGCGTCAGCCCGACATGCTGAAAGCAATCTCCAAGAGCTGTTTCCGGGTATGGGAACCGCGCAGCGCAGCGCAAACGCTTCAGGCAGCGATCGAAGCAGCTCTGCAGGCACCGTCCGGGCCGGTTAGCCTCGAGATTCCGGTCGATGTCCAGCGTGAACGACATTTGGCAGCCGAAACCGCTGCATGTCGCTCGGTTGTGAAAACACCAGCCGATGGCGCCGAAATGGACGCACTGGCGGAGCGCGTTCGCCTGTCACGCCGGCCGATGCTGTGGCTTGGCGGCGGCGCACGTGGCGCAAGCAAGCAGGCGGAAGAACTGGTGGCGCGCGGTTTTTGCGCGGTTACCAGCACCAATGGCCGGGCGATCGTCAGCGAAGGCAATCCGGCGACGCTCGGCGCATTCAACATGACGCCGGATGCACAGGCGATATACGACAATTGCGATCTGCTGGTTGTCGTGGGGTCCAGGTTGCGCGGAAACGAAACACGCAACAACAAACTGCACCTGCCGCAGCCCTTGGTGCAGATTGACTGCGATCCAACACAGGGCGGGAGAAACTATCCGGTCGACCAGTTCATCTGCGCGGACGCCTCTCTGGCTCTTGCAGATCTGTTGAAATTGTTGCCGGATCAACTGGACGTCGATACTGACTTTCGCCACGAGATCGCAATCGCACGGGCCCAATCCGAAGGCCGTTTGCGGACGACATTGGGACCTTATCAGGTGATCGCTGAATCCCTGATGGAAAGGGTTGCCCCGGGTAAACATCCGTTTGTGCGCGATGTCACCATCGCCAATTCGACCTTTGGAAACCGTTACGTTCACATTGCCGAACCACGGCACGGCGTTCACGCTTTAGGCGGTGGCATCGGTCAGGGCATCGCCATGGCGATTGGTGCCGGGCTCGTTGCCGGCGAAGCGAAAACCATTGCCTTGGTCGGCGATGGCGGGGCGCAGTTGGGCATTGCCGAACTGGCCACGGCGGTTGAAGAACGGGCAAACACGGTCTTGGTGCTGATGAACGATCAAGCTTATGGCGTTATCCGCAACATTCAGGACGCCCAGTATGAAGGCCGGCACCATTACAGTTCCCTGAAAACCCCCGACTTTGAATTGCTGAGCAAAGCGGTCGGGCTCCAGCATCGGAAAGTGTCGGACGTTGCCAGGTTTTCCGAAGTTCTTGACGATCTGATTTCGCTTGAAGGTCCATCGCTCCTGGAGGTCGACATGCTTTCGATCGGTCCCTATGCGGAGCCGTTCGGCGGACCGCCGGCAGGTGCAGCAGGACATAGCCGATGACGTTGAACTGCCTTGGTATCATCGGGTTTGGCAGCATTGCCTCAACTTTGGCTGAGGTGCTGGAAACATCACTCGATCGACCGATCGACCGTATCGTCTGTCTGGTGCGAACAGCGTCGCTTGAAAAGACCCGCCGCGTCCTTGCGGGCATTTCCGGTGTCGCAGCGCGGCTGGAGGCGGTCGACGCACTGGATGATCTGGTCGCAGCCCGACCCGATCTCGTAATCGAATGCGCGGGACACGAAGCGGTTCGGTCTTTTGCTGCGCCGCTTTTGCGGCATGGCTTTGAGACCATCATCACATCGATCGGAGCGCTGAGCGATCCGGAATTGCATGCCGAACTGGTGCAGGCAGCCAAATCGGGCAACACCCGCATGGTGCTTCCAGCCGGTGCGGTCGGCGGCATTGATATTCTTTCGGCAATCAGCCGATCGGGTGTTGAAAGTGTTACCTACACCTCACGTAAGCCGCCCCAGGCCTGGCATGGAACTCCAGCTGAGAATCTGCTCGACCTGGACGAACTTACCGAGGAGGCGGTCTTCTATCAGGGAACCGCACGGGCAGCGGCCTCCGACTACCCGAAAAACGCCAATGTGGCCGCGACAATCGCGCTTGCCGGAGCGGGGTTTGAAAACACTAGGGTGCGGATGGTTGCCGATCCCGAAGTCGACTGCAACGTGCATGAGTTTGAAGTCAAATCCGCAGCTGCGGAATTGTCGGTAACGGTTCGTGGCCGGCCGTCCCCGCAGAATCCGAAAACCTCTCTGCCAACGGTCTACAGTCTCGCGCGCGAGGTCATGAACCGGATTGGCCCGGTAGCGATCTGAGGACAATCATGAAACCTGATCTCAGCGACTTGCCGGGAGGAAAGCTTTATATCGGCGGCGAATGGCGGACCGGCAACGGATCGCGCATCCGCTCGGTTTTTTCTGCGGATCAAAGCCTCAATCGTGAATTTTCTGGTGCATCGCAGCAAGATGGGCTGGATGCAATCGATGCCGCCCGGCACGCCCAAAGCGACCGGGATTGGCTCGACTTGAAACCGCATCAGCGGGCGTCCTATCTGCACGCGATTTCTGACGGAATAGCTGCCAATATCGACCGCATTGCTTTCATTCAAAGCCGCGATACCGGGAAAACACTGACCGAAGCCACCGCACTTGCCCAGTCGGCGGCCGCAACATTCCGGTATTTTGCCGCTGTCTGCGAGACCTCTGATGAGGCTCTGACAACACCGCGCGGAGATTATCTCACTTTTTCGATGCATGAACCGCTGGGTGTCGTGGCGGCGATCACACCGTGGAACTCACCGATTGCCAGCGATGCCCAGAAAATCGCGCCGGCGTTGGCGGCTGGCAACGCCGTTGTGCTGAAACCGGCATCATGGAGCCCGCTGGTCAGCCTTGAGCTTGCCCGCATCATCGACAAAACCGGACTGCCCAAAGGATTGTTTTCAGTTCTGCCAGGAAGCGGCCGCGAGATTGGAAATCTGCTGGTCGAACATCCGGACATCGCAAAAGTGTCGTTCACCGGTGGCACCGGGACCGGCCGGGAGATCGCCCGAAAGGCGGCAGAAAAACTGATGCCGGTCTCGCTCGAACTGGGCGGGAAATCTCCGACAATCGTTTTCGATGATGCTGACATCGATCTCGCCATAGCCGGTATCCTTTTCGGCATTTTCTCCTCGAGCGGCCAATCCTGCATCGCGGGGTCCCGGCTGTTTGTGCAGAGAAACATTTTTGAGCAATTTGTTGCCCGCCTGGTCGAGGCAACCGAGCGGTTAAAGACTGGCCATCCACACGAGGCTGACACACAGGTTGCGCCCCTTGTTCATGTCGATCACCGCAGAGAGGTTGAGACATACGTAGCCGTGGCGAGGCAGGAGGGCGGCCGAATTTTGACCGGTGGTGACCGGCCGTCAGATGCGAATCTTCAAGCCGGCGCGTATTATCTGCCGACAATCATCGCCGGTCTGGACAACCGATCGCGCATTTGCCGGGAGGAGATATTCGGACCTGTGCTTGTGGTGTTGCCGTTTGAGGACGAAGCTGACGTCATCGCGCAATCCAACGACAATGAATACGGCCTCGCCTGCGGTCTGTGGACTTCGGATTTTTCCAAATCCTGGCGGGTGGCCAGGGCCATTCGCGCCGGAACGGTGTGGATCAACACGTTCAAACAGTTTTCGATTTCCACTCCCTTTGGCGGCGACAAGGCGAGCGGAGTTGGACGGGAGAAAGGACGGGACGGCATGCGCGCTTATATGCGGCAGAAATCACTCTATCAGGATGTAAGCGGAAAACCGCATCCCTGGGCCCGGTGGCCGGTATCATGACGGCACTTGATATCGCCATTGTCGGGGCCGGCGTCGGCGGGCTGAGCGCGGCGATTGCACTGCTGAATGCAGGGCATTCGGTTACGGTATTCGAGCAGGCTTCCCGATTTCGCAGGATTGGCGCGGACATCAACCTGACACCCAATGCGGTGCGGGCGCTTGCGGGTTTGGGAGTTTTCGAGGAGTTGCGCAAAACCGCTGCGCGGCCCAGCTATCGGATCAGCCGGACCTGGGATACCGGGGACGAAACCTCTCGTCTTGAGATGGCCGATGCGGCTGAGGAAGCCTATGGCGCGCCACAGCTCACGATCCATCGCGGCGACCTGCTGGATGCATTGAGGAACAAGTTGCCTGAAAATGTCATCAGCTTTGCGAAACGCTGCGAGACCGTGTCGTCGGATGGATATGACGCTGTTGCAGACTTCTCGGACGGGGCCTCGCGGCGGTTTGATCTTCTGATCGGCGCCGATGGCATTCATTCGGTTGTGCGCAGGTCGCTTTTCGGCGCGGATCATCCGGAGTTTACCGGCCTGGTATCCTTTCGCGCGGTGGTGCCGACGTCCCGGCTGGACATCGACAATCTCGACTGTTTCACAAAATGGTGGGGTCCGGAGCCAAGTAGCCAGATCGTCACCTTTCCGCTGCTTCGGGGCGAAGAGACTTTCGTCTTCGCCACAACGGCACAGGACGATTGGCTGGAAGAATCCTGGACCGCACCCGGTGATGTTGAAGAGCTTCGACAGATCTACAAGGATTTCCATCCGCAGGCCCGCGCCTTGCTTGCGGCATGCGACGAGGTGACGAAATCTGCGCTTTATGTTCGTGATCCGATGCCGCAATGGTCGAAGGGCAGGGCCACACTGCTAGGAGACGCCTGTCATCCGATGACGCCTTTTATGGCGCAAGGGGCCGGCCAGGCGATCGAAGATGCGGTGGTGCTGTCGCGCGCGCTGGAGGGCATTTCGCGCAGCGACGTGCCTGAGGCGTTGAAGCGTTACGAGGCGGCCCGCAAGGACAGAACCGCCAGGATACAGATCTCCTCTCGTGGCAATGAATGGCTGAAAAAGGCGGGCAATGCCGACTGGGTATATGGCTACGACGCCTGGAACGTGCCGTTGTGAACGGCATGCGTAAGATCGGTGCCGACAAAATTGCCGAGCGATTGACCCGGCCGCAAGTGGTCGGAGAGTTTGCCGACTTTCGCCAATGTCACATATCTGAACCGCTAAATCTTGCCGGCAAGACCCTGTGCGGTTTCGATTTCAGTAACAGCCGCTTCGACGCCGCAATTGATTTCAGCGGCGTCCGCTTTGACGGTCTGAGTTGGTTCATCGGATCGCAATTCCACGACAAATGCGATTTCGCAGATGCGTGTTTTTCCAATGATGCCCGTTTCGATAAGTGCCGGTTTGACAGCAGCGCCGAATTCGCAGCAGTCGAATTTCGTGGAATCGGGGCCTTTGATCATGTCGTTTTCGAACAGGCGGCGAACTTCTCCCGCGTCGTCGCCTATGGCAATCTCTCGCTGCAGGAAGCCCGGATATCCTGTGATTTACGTTTGACGGACGCAACGCTCATGGGAGGCCTGTGGTCACCTGGAGCAGAACTACAGACCAGCCCGAAAGCAGCAGGTCTTCAGGTGCACGGTCGGCAGGTTCCGAACCGGTTTTGACAGCATGTTTCGGGTGGCGGGTGCCGCCTGTCTGGTGCATCGTTCTGTTTGAAACTATGATTCAGAAGATTGCGGTCTCATACACAGTCGAGGTGAGTACGATGAGCGATGCCGGAACCATCCGCGGCGGAATAGGCGGCTGGACGTTCAAGCCGTGGGAAGGATCCTTCTATCCCGACAAACTGGCGAAAACCAAACAGCTTCACTATGCCAGCCGGCACCTGTCGACCATTGAAATCAACGGAACCTATTATCGTGGCCAGACCCCACAGACTTTTGCGAAATGGGCTGCGGAGGTGCCCGACGGATTTGTTTTCGCGGTCAAGGGGAACCGGTTCGTAACAAACAAGAAAAAACTGGCGGAAGCCGGTGAATCAATGAAGAAATTCTTCGATACAGGTGTCAGCGAACTTGGCGATCGCCTTGGCCCGATCGTATGGCAGTTTGCTCCTACGAAAAAGTTCGAGCCTGAAGATTTCGAGGCGTTCCTGAAACTGTTGCCCAAAACCGATGGTGGATTGACGCTTCGGCATGTACTGGAAGTGCGAAATCCAACCTTCGTGGTACCTGAATTTCCTGCTCTCATACGCAAATATGGAATGGCAATCTGCTACGCCCACCATCACACTTACCCCGAAATCGCTGACGTTACCGCGGATTTCGTCTACGCACGGCTGCAAAAGGGCGAGGATAGCGTGCCAACCGCATATGAACCCGCCGAACTCGACGGCTGGGTCCGGCGTGCGCGCCTTTGGTCGGAAGGCGGCGTGCCGGATGATCTGCCGCTTGCCGATCCGGCGACGACAACTGAGTTGAAACCACGTGATGTCTTCGTCTATTTCATCCACGAAGGAAAGATACGCGCGCCGCAGGCCGCACAGGCGCTGATGGAGCGGACAAATACCGTGTAGCCGTAATGCCCGCGTTCTCTATTCCTGTTCGAATATCGGACGTCCGGATTTGATCAGTGCACCGTGAAATGTTTCCCCGGGCATGATTTTGGTGGCCGCATTCCGCGCTTCCAGCAATTTGTCCAGATCGATTCCGGTATCCAGGCCCTTGATTTCGCAGAGATAGGCAAGGTCTTCCAATGCGACATTGCCTCTTGCTCCGCGCACCACAGTGCTTCCGCCAACGCCGCCCAGTGATGCATCGAGAATTGTCGCGCCGGCATCGACCGCAGCTGAGGCATTAACGAGGCCGAGGCCGCGTGTGTCATGCAAATGGACGCCGATCGGTCTGGAGTCGGCCAGGTTCCGGACTCCGGAGACCAGTCTGCTGACCTGAGCTGGCACGGCGCATCCCGCCGTATCGGAAAGGCTGATGATGTCGACGCCGGCGGCGATACATTTCTCGACGACCTCTAAGACCCGACTGTCTTCAACCGGTCCGGAAATCGGACAGCCGAAGGCTACGGCAACTGAAACGGAGATAACCGGCCGGTGGGCTTTCCCTTCCCGCTGATCACAGGCGTTCCTGACTGTGTCGAGAGCTTCTTCAATCGTCCGGTGCTCATTGCGCCGGCTATGCACATCTGAAGCTGAAACCACGCAATTGATCTCCGGAACACCGCTTACAAGTGCTTCTCGCATTCCTTTTTCGCTCAGCGTTACGACTGCGCCGAAGGCGCTATCAAGCGTCTTCACCAGTGAAATCAGGTTTGTCACGTCGGCATATTGCGGAAAACTCTTTTCCGGCATGAATACGCCGATCACGAAATTCCGAAGTCCCGCGGCGTGTTGCGATCTGATCCAGTCGATTTTTCCGGCGGTATCCGGATAGGACTTGGCAGCAATCAGCGCGTCGCGAAGAGCAACATCGCGCAAAACAACTTTTCCGTGCGGATAAAGATCCGAGGCACGCATCTGGAAATCCCCCCCAACGGCATTCCATTACGTCCGAAGACTTCCTGTCAGCATATCGCCGCCGCAGGCATTCACCAACTGATTTCGCAGGAATTGCAACAACAGTGCAAATCCAAACCGGATATGTTCGGCTTCAGACCGAGACGGATCAGCAGCCGTTCACATCCGCGGCGCAATAGAAACCATCGGCGGAATTGCCGCAGCAATAGGTTGAGCCCGGAGTATCGCAGTAATAATTAGAGGAACCGCAACGTCCGGCGAACTGCTGGTGTTTCAGGGTTTTTGCCGGGAGACCGAGCATTTTTTCCAGCGTACCTTCCGGGATAATGGTCATCTGTGGATGCTTTGATGTTTCCGGGCCGGCGGTGAGGCTGGCCAATTTCAGGAGCTCGATTTTTGAGCTGTCCGATACCGGGTCGGCGACGAGAATAGCAGCATTTCCCAAAAAGACGGCTGTAAGCAGTGCTGTAGCCAGACGCAATTTCATCATGTTCACTCCTCCGTCCGAAGGGTTTCTATCGGCTGGCCTAGCTTCAACGGGTGGCCGGCTTTCAAAGGCTCAGACAAAGACCCCACCCATATTCGCCGCATCTTAGCCGAACAGGCAATCAATCCGCTGAGACATTTTAGCACGAATCTCAGTCCAATGCGCAAGCCGCAAGAGGCTCATACCACTCGATCCGGCGGCTCCCGACCGGCAAGAAAGGCCTCAAGGTTATCCGTTGCGCGGAACCCCATCCCGTTTCGCGCCGTGGTAGTGGCGCTGCCAATATGCGGCAGCATGAAGACATTGGGCAGGTCGTGATAGCGTTGATCGAAAGCCGGTTCTCCATTGAACACATCCAGGCCGGCACCGCCGAGATGGCCGCTTTTTAATGCGTCGATCAGAGCATCATCATCAACCACGCTGCCACGCGCGGTGTTCACAATGACGCCGCCTTTCGGCATCAAGGCAAGACGTTCCGCGTTCACCAGCCCGTTGGTATCGGCTCCGCCTGGCACATGGATCGAGATGATGTCGGATGTCGCGAACAGATCGTTCAGGTCGGCAACGAATTCGACATCGCCGCCTGTCATGTCCGCATCATATGCTCGCCTGTTCCAATACTGCATTTTGGCTCCGAAGGGCCGCAACATGGACGCTGTTCGGCGAGCAATCCGGCCCATTCCAACAAATCCGATCCGGGCCGCGCTCAACTGCATGCCGAGCAGCAGCGTCGGTGACCAGCGGCCCCATTTGCCGCTCTCGATCAGGTGCTGCGACTCGCGCGCGCGCCGGCTGGCCGCCAGAATAAGCAGGACGGCGATTTCGGCGGTGGCATCCGTCAGGACGTCAGGGGTGTTGGTGACGCAAAGTCCGTGCTGCCTGGCCGCCGCAATATCGATATGATCGAATCCGACCGAGTAGCTGGCAACGATTTTCACACTGGGTGGCAGGTTTTCGATCAGCGCCTTGTCGATGCGTTCGGTCGAACAGCAAAGCAGACCATCCGCACCGTCGCACAGCGCGGCAATCGCCGGCCCTTCCAGTTGCCGGTCATCCGCGAACTGTTTGACATGGAAGGACGATTCCAGCCTCTGTTCAACGTCTTTTGAAAATCGCCTCGTAACGGCAATGGTGGGTTTGTCGGTCTCGGACATTTTTTCTTTTCGGTTGTTCGCTGACAGTCAGATCGGAACGAATCCGCTCGGCAGATTTGATCGAGACTGGCATTGCAGGATTACGCGCGATATCGCGAAAGCGGCATTCATGGCGATGTTTTCTGCACGATCCTGTTTGTCAGAGTGCCGATGCCATCAATGCTGACCGACACGACATCGCCATCGGACAGCGCTGAGGTGCGGCCAGGCGTGCCCATGAAGACCATGTCGCCCGGCAGAAGCGTGAAATAGCGGCTGAGATAGCTCACCACCTTTGCAGGTTTGTGGATCATGTTCCGCGTGTTTTCCTGCTGAACGATCTCGCCGTTCAAGCGTGTCGTCAAAAGCACATTGTTGAAGTCCAGGCCGGTTACCAATGCCGGACCGACCGGCCCAAAACCGTCGGCCGCCTTGGCGCGCATCCACTGCAGGTCGCGCCCCTGCCAACTGCGCTCCGTCAGGTCATTTCCGGCTGTGGCTCCGAAGATGTACGCGGGCGCCTCATCTTCCGTCACGTTTTTGGCGCGTTTGCCGATCACCAGCACCAATTCGCCTTCAAAATGAACATTGTCTGCATCCTCCGGAAGGGTGATTTCAGATTGATGGCCTGTGAGTGACGTCGGCAATTTCAGGAACAATGGCGGCGGGGCATTGGAAGCGGACGCGATGTGGCTGGAAAAATTCATACCGACAGCAAACACCTTGCCGGCATCGGTCGGCGGAAGAATCCGGACATCGGCAAGTGCTATGGTTGATCCGGTTGGCGTCGGGTTTGCGAACAGATCGCCGTCGAGTTCTTGAATTTCCTTGCCGACAAGGATGCCGTAAGCGGTTTTTCCCTTGTATTCATAGCGGATATAGGCCGCGTTGCCGGTCTGCGCCATGGTGGCGGTCACGGTTACGACAGTCAGAAACAGAGCAAGAATGACACTTTGAAATGGAAACATTACACAGGCTCGGCAGATGGGCGAGCCTTCTCTAACAGATATTCTCAAGCCAGTCAGCCAGAACCAACGGGTGGCATTTCAATTCAGGTTGAGGGCCCGTGATGGCCTGCGTTAGAATGTCTTCCAAAGGAGATCGATGACGATGGCGTCGACAAAACGAGATTATGGCCTGTTCGGTCAGGACGCCAGGCTCGCTGTCGAGAACGGATTGGCATCGGCCAAATGGTATCACACGGATGTGCCACGTGAGGACATGAAGGCTCTCATGAGCCGTTCCGATCAGCCGGCGATACGGGACACCATCCTCTGGCTTGGTCTGATGGCTGTGTTTGCGGTTTGCGCCACGGTTCTGTGGCCGACGCTTTGGTCGGTTCCGTTTTTCCTCGCATATGGTGTTCTTTACGGTTCAGCCAGCGACTCGCGTTGGCACGAATGCGGCCATGGCACCGCGTTCAAGACCAGGTGGATGAACCAGGCCGTTTATCAAGTCGCCAGTTTCATGATCATGCGCAATCCGGTTGCTTGGCGCTGGAGCCATGCGCGTCATCATGCCGATACGATCATAGTCGGCAGGGATCCGGAAATCGTTGCCATGCGGCCGCCGGCCTTGTTTCGCATCGGCCTGAATTTTTTCGGCGTTCTGGATTCGGTCAATGCGATGAAGACCATGTTCAGCAATGCCGTCGGAGTGATTGATCCGGAGGAAAAATCCTACGTCCCCGAACCGGAACAGACGAGGCTCATTCGAACCGCGAGGGTCTGGGTGGCAATATATGGTGTGGCAATAGTGCTTGCGGTAGTTATGGGATCCATCCTGCCATTGATGTTCGTTGGATTGCCGCGCCTTTACGGGGCATGGCACCATGTGCTCTGCGGCGTCCTGCAACATGCGGGGCTTGCTGAAAACGTGCTCGATCACCGGCTCAACAGCCGAACCGTTTATTTGAACCCGATCAGCCGGTTCATCTACTGGAACATGAACTACCATGTGGAACACCATATGTTCCCGATGGTTCCCTATCACGCGCTACCCAAGCTGCATGCCCGGATAAAGGACGATCTGCCGGCACCGAACAAGGGCTTTCTGGATGCTTACCTGGAAGTTCTTCCGGTGTTGAGACGGCAGTTGCGCTACGGAGATTTTTTTCTCAAACGAAAGTTACCGCCGACGGCAAAACCTTACCGTTGCGAGTTTCATGGAGATGTGGAACCGATCTTGCCTGAGGTGGAGTAGGGGTGGTCAAACGGGATGCCGGTCACACGAATTGTTCGCATGGAAAGATCCCGTGTCCTCGGATGATCCGTTTCGCGATATTTGCCGTAAAGCAACATAACGATCGTTGAACAATGGTCGCCAGCAACGCGCGGCTTGGCGGCAGAGCAACCATCTTTGAGGAATCATATCCATGCGTACCACCCTTATTGGCGCCTGCCTCGCATTTGCGCTGGCCGGAACAACTGCACACGCCGGAAACATTGTTGAAACAGCCAGCGAAGCAGGTGTTTTCAAGACACTTCTTGCGGCTGCCACGGCTGCCGGACTGGCCGACGCGCTTGCGTCAGGCGACAATCTGACGGTTTTCGCCCCGACAGATGACGCCTTTGCGGCCTTGCCGGCCGGAACGGTCGAAGGATTGCTCAAGCCTGAGAACAAGGACAAGCTTGTCGCGATCCTGTCTTATCACGTGTTGCCGCGTGAACTGGCCTCCAATCAGCTTCCGGGACGGACCATTCACGTCAGGACCATCAAGGGAAGCGGAGATCGCGTATTGGCGGTCACCAAGGCCAATGGCGGAGTGACCGTGGACGGCGCGAATGTGGTGAGTGCGGACATCCGTGCTGACAACGGCATCATCCATGTCGTGGACAAGGTCCTGCTCCCTTCGAGCTAATCTCCCTATCCTGATAGGCGAAGGCGGGTGCATCCAGGTGCGCTCGCCTTTTTTTTGCAAAGTCTTCCGATGCCACGATCCGGTGTCCGGGTTCACACGGCTTGTGTTTGAACCAATCAGGCGGTACCGAAAAGAGAGCATATTGGGGGACGCGGATGCCACATCATCCGAATGGATTTTCGATCGCGCCGATGAACGACCACCTGCGGTGTGGCTGAATGGCAGCCGAGGACGGAATTCTCTGGAGGGCCACAGCCGCAGCGCATGAGGAGCAACCGGCGCTCAGCGGTGACGTCGAGGCACAGACGGTCGTCATTGGCGGCGGATTCACCGGCCTGTCGACAGCCTTCCATCTTGCTCAATCCGGCCATGACGTGCGTCTGCTTGAAGCTCAGACCATCGGCTATGGCGGTTCCGGCCGCAATGTCGGATTGGTCAATGCCGGTCTTTGGACGCCGCCGGACGGCGTGGAAGACACGCTTGGCGTGATCGCAGGAGCCAAATTGAACCAAATTCTGGCCGCCGGTCCCGATCTGGTTTTTTCACTGATCAACAAACTCAACATCGAATGCGAAGCCGTACGCAACGGAACATTGCATTGTGCCGATTCCAAAACCGGCCTTGCCGATCTCGAAGAGCGTTTCAACCAGCAGAAAAAACGTGGTGCTCCTGTTGAACTTCTGAATGCGACTTTGACGAGAAAGCGGACAGGTTCGCGACGGTTTCTTGCCGCGCTGCATGACCGTCGCGCCGGCACGATCCAACCGCTTGCCTATGCCCGTGGCCTGGCTTGGGCCGCAACTGCCGCCGGAGCGACGCTGCATGAAGGTACTCCGGTTAAAAAATATCGGCATGACGGAACCGATTGGCGGATCCAGACCGCGAACGGCACTGTGACGGCACAAAACCTGGTGCTGGCCACCAATGCCTATGCCTCGCGCCGTGTTACGGCTCGGCGCTCGGCTTTTACACCTTTGCACTATTTTCAGATGTCCACTGCACCTCTGGATGACGATCTACGCGAGAGCATCCTGCCGAATGGCGAAGGTTGCTGGGACACCGGCTCGGTTATGTCATCCTTTCGCGTTGATGCATCAGGCCGTCTGGTACTGGGATCCGTCGGCGCGTTGAAAGGGTTTGCAGCGAAAACGCATCTTCGCTGGGCCAGGCGCAAGCTGCGTTGGCTCTATCCGGCGCTTGGCAATGTCCCATTTTCCCATATCTGGCACGGACGTATCGCGATGACCTCGGATCATATGCCGAAAATTGCCGAAATCGGTCCTAATGGGATCGCGATATTCGGATACAACGGCCGCGGTATTGCGCCGGGGACGGTTTTTGGCCGGGCAGCAGCGGAATGGATCATCTCACAGGATCCAAGCTGCCTTCCCATCGCGCCCGAACTTCCCAGAAAAGAAGCTTTCACCTATTTCAAGCGCAAATGGTACGAATACGGCGCGGCTGCGGCGCACTATATCGGCAGCCGGCGTGATATCGGATGAGATTATCAATCAGCGGTGCGCGGCGTTTATCCCGGCAAGGGTTTCGTTGCCCGGGCAAAGCAGGTCGTGGGTGTGGCTGTTGAGTGGCGTCACGCTGGTGTGCATCAATTCATGCAGATCCTGTTCCTCGGGATCAATGTACAGCAGGCCGGTGGCGATCGCACCGCCGTTACGTTCGGCATGCAGCATCGGTAGGACGGACTCGGCATCGGTCGGATCGTAGTCCTTTGCTATCTTTGACAAGGTGACTTGCGATCCGTCATGCAAGGTTACATCAACCGTACTGCCTTCCTCGTATTCTGCAGTGATTTCCTCACGGTGCGGTACGATATCGAGCCGGTCCATGACATCATTGTGGTCTCGCACATAGTCGAAACTCTTGGTCGACGCTGCATGGTTGTTGAAGGTGACACAGGGTGAGATCACGTCGATCAGGGCAAATCCGCGGTATTTGAGTGCTGCCTGGATCAGCGGAACAAGTTGTTCCTTGTCGCCGGAAAATCCGCGGCCGACAAATCCAGCCCCGAGCTGCACGGCCAGCGAACAAAGATCGATCGCGGGGTAGGGGTTCTCCTTGCCGGTGCGGCCTTTGGAATTGCGGTCGTTCGTTGCCGAGAACTGTCCCTTGGTCAGGCCATATGTGCCATTGTTTTCAACGATATACACCATGTTGAGGCGACGCCGGATAGCATGGCAAAACTGACCCAGCCCGATCGAAGCGGTGTCGCCGTCTCCCGACACGCCGATATAGGTCAGCGAATTGTTGGCAAGATTGGCACCGGTGGCAACCGACGGCATCCGGCCATGGACGCTGTTGAACCCATGCGCCTGCCGCAGGAAATAATTGGTCGTCTTGGACGAACAGCCAATGCCGGAAACCTTGGCGATGCGATGGGCTTCGATGTCGGAGCGGAAACAGGCGTCGATTATGGCTGCGGAAACGGAATCATGCCCACAGCCGGCGCATAAGGTCGACACAACCCCTTCGTAGTCTCGATGTGTCAGACCGAGCTTGTTCTTCGGCAGGGAAGGATGGTGGAATTTCGGTTTTGCAATATGGGTCATTGCACTCAGGCCTTTTTCACCGGTGTTATCGGCGGCGCGCTTGCGGCGGCAACACGCTGATCGCTCTCCATCCGTTCATGTACGGATTCCCGGATGAAGTTCGATGTGAGCGGCAGCCCGTCATAATTGGTCACCGCCACGAGTTTTTCCGCCGGCAGTTCGGCTTCTACAATTAGCAGATGCCGCATCTGGGCATCGCGGTTCTGTTCGACGACGAAGACATAGTCATGGCGTTCGACAAATTCCCTGACGCTGTCGGCGAACGGAAAGGAGCGCAATCGCATATGGTTCAGGCCATGCCCCTCGCGTTTGAGAATATCGAGCGCTTCTTTCACAGCGGGCTCGGTCGAGCCGAAATTGATGATGCCAAGTCCGGTATTAGCGCTGATTTCACAAAACACCGGCGCTGGGACCAATTGCTTGGCAGTCTCGAATTTGGTGTTGATGCGAGCCAAATTGGCAGCGTTCATCACCCCGTCTTCAGTGTAGCCGCCCGACTCTGTGTGTGAGGTTCCGCGTGTAAAAAAGGCACCCTTTTCTGGATGGGTGCCTGGAATGGTGCGGTATGGAATACCGTCTCCATCAACATCGCGGTACCGGTTGAACTCCGAAACGGCCTCCAATGCCTCGGCATCAAGCACCTTGCCCCGGTCGATCTGATAGCTGTCGTCCCATTGCAACTCGTCGACGATCCATTCATTCATCCCGATGTCGAGGTCGCTTACCATGAACACCGGTGTCTGAAGCCGTTCCGCCAGATCGAAAGAATCGGCGGCCATGGTGAAACATTCGCCGGGATCGGACGGGAACAACAACACATGGCGAGTGTCGCCGTGAGAGGCGTAGGCACACGTGAGAACATCGGATTGTTGTGTGCGGGTCGGCATGCCGGTTGAGGGGCCGCCACGCTGAATGTCGAAAATGACCAGCGGAATCTCGGCGAAATAGGCCAGGCCGATGAATTCGCTCATCAGGGAGATGCCCGGTCCGGACGTCGCCGTGAATGCACGCGCACCGTTCCAGCTCGCGCCAATGACCATTCCGGCGGCAGACAATTCGTCCTCCGCCTGGATCACAGCCGCCATCAGATTGCCATCGGCATCCCGGCGCAGCTTGCCGGCATGTTTTTCGAACGCTTCGGCCACCGAAGTGGATGGCGTGATCGGGTACCATGCCGCCACGGTAGCGCCGGCATATAGCGCGCCCAGGCCGGCTGCTTCATTACCGCCAATCAGGATCTTGCCATCATTGCATTTTGCCTTGCGTGCCCGCATCTGCAGGCCGTTGCCGGGATTTTCTCGGATGTAATCCTGACCGGCTTTCAGCGACTTCAGATTGGGTTTGATCAACTGCGGTTTTGCAGTGAATTGCTCCGATATCAGCTCTTCCACTACTTGAGCGTCGATCCCAAGCAGTTCCGCCACGGCGCCCAGGTAGACGATATTCTTGAACAATTGACGCTGGCGCAGATCGGTAAACATCTCAGCGCACAAGCGGGCGATCGGGATGCCGACGACCTGAATATCTGATCTGTCGAACTCTCTCGGCCAGCTTGAATCATAAATCAAGGTCCCGCCGGTGACGATTTCGGCCACGTCCTGGGCATAGCTTTGCGGGTTCATCGCCACCATGACATCGACGCCTTCGCGGCGCGCCAGATGTCCGGCTTCGCTCACCCTGATTTCATACCAGGTTGGCATTCCCTGAATATTTGATGGGAAGATGTTTTTGGGTGCGACCGGCAATCCCATTCGAAACAGCGCCTTGGCGCACAACAGGTTGGCGCTGGCCGAACCCGAGCCGTTCACATTGGCGAACTTCAGCACGAATTCGTTGTAGGTCGGTTCACTCTGCAATTGCATGTACCTGAGGTTTTTGCGCCCCGGTCTCCTGATAAAAGAACTGTTGCATGTCCCATGCGCCGGTCGGGCATCGCTCGGCACAAAGCCCGCAATGCAGGCAAACGTCCTCGTCTTTGACCATCACCCTGCCGGTCTTCAACGCGTCAGACACGTAGAGTGCCTGTTCAAGATTTTCGGCCGGAACCCGAAGGCGCGACCGCAAGTCGGTCTCTTCGCTGTTCGCAGTGAAGTTGATGCAGTCGACGGGACAGATATCGGTGCATGCATCACATTCAATACACCGCGGTCCCTCGAATACGGTCTGGATGTCGCAGTTCAGGCACCGTTTCGCCTCGGCCAGGGCAAGGCGCTCATCGTAACCGAGTTCGACCTCGACACTGAGGCTTGCAAGCGCGTCGTCCAAAGCCGTGTGCGGCACAACGTAACGCTTGTCGTTCGAAATCTCGTTGTCATAGGCCCATTCATGGATGCCCATTTTCGTGCTGACCAGGTTGGTCAGGGGCGAGGGGCGCTTTCTCAGGTCCTCATCGCGCAGATGCAGATCGATCGAGATAGCCGCCTGGTGTCCGTGGGCCACCGCCCAGATGATGTTCTCAGGTCCCCAGGCGGCATCGCCGCCGAAAAACACACCGGGCCGAGTCGACTGAAACGTCTGCGAGTCCACTACCGGCATGCCATGATCGTCGAAATCAACACCGAGATCCCGTTCGATCCACGGGAAGGAGTTCTCCTGTCCGATGGCCATCAGCACATCGTCGCATTCTATAACCACCGGTGGCTCGCCGGTTGGCTTCAATGTCCGCTTGCCGGAGGCGTCATATTCGGCCTGCATCTTTTCGAAAACGACGGCACTCAATTTGCCATCGGTGAGGACGAACTCGACCGGATTGTGATTGTCGAGGATCGGAATGCCCTCGCGCTCTGTATCATCGATTTCCCACTCGGAAGCCTTCATGTCCGAACGCGGGCTGCGAACCGTCACAAAGACATTCTTGCCGCCGATGCGCCGTGCCGTCCGGCAGCAATCCATCGCCGTATTGCCGCCGCCGATGACGACAACACGCCTGCCGATTTCCTCGGTATGCCCGAACGCCACAGAACCCAGAAAATCGGTGCCGATATGGATGTTCGCGCTGGCTTCACTGCGCCCCGGAAGTGAAAGATCCTTTCCGCGCGGCGCTCCGCTGCCAATGAAGACAGCGTCGAAGTCTTCATTGAGCAGATCGGCGAGGCTGGTGATTTCTTCATTGAATCTTGAATAGGCACCGAGATCGAGGACACGATTGACTTCTTCGTCCAGCACCTTCACCGGCAGTCGAAACTCCGGAATATTGGTACACATCAAGCCGCCGCCCTTGGGCGCTTTTTCGATGATGGTGCATTCATATCCAAGCGGCAGCAGATCACGCACAACCGTCAGCGACGCCGGACCGGCACCGACCAGGGCAATGTGTCTACCGTTTTTGTGTGTCGGTATTTTCGGCAGTCTGTCGCTGATGTCGCCGCGATAGTCCGATGCAACACGTTTCAGGCGGCAGATCGCCACGGGTTTGTCTTCGACCCGGGTGCGCCGGCAGGCGGGTTCGCATGGCCGGTCGCAGGTGCGTCCGAGAATGCCGGGGAACACATTGGATTCCCAGTTGATCATGAAGGCATCGGTATAACGCCGTTGCGCTATCAATCGGATATATTCGGGAACAGGTGTATGTGCCGGACAGGCCCACTGACAATCCACAACCTTGTGGAAGTATTCGGGATCGGTGACGTCCGTCGCCTCCATACTCAACCCCAGTGTCTCCATACCCCAGTTGGCCGGATACTGCGTCCGGATGACGCAGATAGCAAGACCATTTCGCGGACTTTATGTAGGGTAACGTTAATTTGTATACAATCGATTACCGACGCTGTTGCGGCTGTTTATCGGGCGTCGCCAGTTTTGAGGCCCTGTGGCTCAGATCCGGTAAATCCGTCGTGCATTGTCATGGAATATTGCGGCCCGCTCCTGACTGGAATAGTCAGCGTAAAGTCCTGCGATGTCGCCCAGCGAGCTCCGGTACGGTCGCATCAGCTTATCGACGGGAAAATTGCTGGCAAACAATGTCCGCTGAGGTCCGAACAACTCCGCGATGGTGGCGATGATTGGACGAATGCTGTCACCGTTCCAATTCCGGTCGAACATCCCGAAGCCGCATAATTTGACAGATGTGTTGGGCAGGTCCGCGAGGCGAGCCATTCCGTCTCGCCAGCGGCTAATTCCATCACTTCCCTGGTCGTAGGGACTGCCGGCATGGTCGATGATAACGGGAGTGTCTGCGTGGTCTGACAGAAACTCGGCGGCTTCCTGCATCTGCTCCGGATAGAGCTGCAGATCGAAGCTCAGGCCTTCGTCGCGCAACAATGAAAAGTTCTGCTGCCACCGGATATTGCGAAGATAGTGTTCGGGAGCAAAACTCAAATCCGGCCTGTCATCCAGCCTGCTGATGATCTGGCGGACGCCACGAAAATTCGGACTTTGTTTGTGCCGTTGGATCGTATCTCCCGCGTCATCGCGGGTGAGATCGACAAATCCGACGATTGCAATCGGAAAGCTCGACCTGGTGCTGATGTCCTGAATGAAGCGGGTCTCGGCAACCGGATCCTCGATCGCGCCGTCAGCCTGCAGATGTGCCGACGCCGCCAGCTTCGCGGAACCAGGCTCGCCCAAAAATTCTTTGAGTAGGTAGTCGCGCTGAATGCCGGTCGGATCGCCAAACGGTTTGGCCGCGCCAATCGCTTTGAGCCATCGATACCCAATGTCCGGCGAATTGCTGATCGGATTCCAAAGATGATGGTGGGCATCGACGATTGAATCGGGCAGGTAGGTCATTTGTAGTTATTCAGCGCAGGGCGCGGCTGTGTCCAGTGCAACGATCTGAATCTTCATGCAGTCCATTCTGCTTGAGATATCATACTACAGCATCCTCCTTTTCGGCTATGAGGTCCTCAAGCAGCGCTCTGAGCGCAGCGGACTTGGATTTTCCCAATGCTGCTTCCACCTGCAGTTCATGGGCGTCTGCACGGTGCCTGGCGCGCTCGTAATGTGCTGTGCCGCGATCGGTGACATAGACAAGAACACGCCGCTGATCCTGCGGATCCGGAGCCCGGTGAATCAGTCCGTTGATCACCATTCGGTCGGCCATCTTGGTCAAAGCCGGGTGGTTCATCAACACCAGTTCGGCCAGCGAGCCCATCGAACGGCCTTGCCGATCGCTGAGCACTTCGAGCACCCGCCACTGTTCAACCGTCAACTCATCCTTCTGAAGTTCGGTTTCGAGCCCGGAATGCAATCGGCGGTGCGCTCGTGCCAGCAGATAGGTCAGATATGTGTCGATACGGTTGCCGTTCACCAGAGTATTCCCGTTCAATTCAAGGCGCAGACCATCAGGTTGTGACAGACCTCGTCATTGGTGATTGATCTCGCGACCTGCATAATATATTTTACTTGGAAAATGAAGTGGCCAATTGTTCAGGCCGCAATAAAAGGTGATACAGGGTGCAGGGTTACGTCCTGTCAGGGGAGGAAGGCGATCGGCATTCCAATGGTCTGCTCGAAAGCCTTGCTGGTTCCAGCTACCGGTTCGGTCTGAACCGGCAGCACCGTATTGCCGTATTGGTGCCCATGAGTGGTTCAGCTGGCATTTGGGGCCCGTCGTGTATTTCCTGCGCGCAACTCGCAATTGCTGAAATCAACCGCGAGAACGGCATACATGGCGAAATTCTAGAGCCGGTCTTCCTGAATTCCGATGATGCCCAAGTTTCGGCACTTGAGCGGGAATTGAATGTGCTTGTCGAAGACGGCACCGTAAGCGCTGTCGTCAGCATGTGCGTCAGTTCCGTGCGGCAGCGTCTCAATAAGGTCCTGGCTGGCCGGGTGCCGTTTGTCTACACGCCGCTTTACGAGGGGCGCGAACATTCGCCCAATGTCTTTACAATCGGCGAAACGCCTACGGATCAGCTCGTGCCGGCTATTGCCAGGCTCAGTGTCATGCTGAAAGCCCGCAGATGGGCTCTGATCGGCAATGATTATGTCTGGCCGCGGGCCTCGCATGCAATCGCCAAGGACTGCATTGCACAGCATGGCGGATCGATAGTGTTTGAGGGTTATGTACCGTTTGGACTTGAGGAACCCGCGTGGTTGGTCGAACGGATCGCACAATCCGAACCGGATATCGTGCTGGTGTCGCTCGTTGGGCAGGACGCAGTCGAGTTCAATCGGGTGTTCGGGGCCATGGGCCTCGATCGCCATATGGCCCGGTTCTCACCGGCTATGGAAGAAAATGTCCTGATGGCCACTGGCGCCGGCAATTCCAGAAGGTTGTTTGTTGCCTCATCGTATTTTGCCGCGCTTGAGACAGACCGGGCTATTGCCTTCAGAGAATCCTATTACGGGATGCATTCCGAAACCGCACCCTGTCTAAATTCGCTTGGCCAATCGCTGTACGAGGGAATTCAGTTCTATTCATCGCTGGTTGAACAGCGATACCGCGGCGTTTGCGGTCCTGTTGCCTATGACAGCGCCCGGGGCGGGCGTTTCTTCTCGAATGACCGGAAGTGCGCACCGACATTTCTTGCCCGCGCCGACGGGCATCGGTTCTCGATTCTCGAGAGCCTTGCCTGACACCTGGCGAGCAGCAGCGGCGGCAAAGTGTTCCCGTCGAATTTCCACAAAGCCACAAAACCTGTCGATCCTCACGTCGTCGCCGTCGCATGGCGCGATGCGCTCTGCATTTTGCTTGAAATGGAAAATAAAAGCTTGAAATGGAAAGCAAATGATCCTAAGAAGTTTTCCAATTCAAACAAAACGCCGGTGTTCATCGTTTCGTCCGGCTGCGGGAGGTCTATGTGTTCTGGACCCTTTCACTCATCCTCATCATCGTCGCCGTTGTGCTGGCCATCTTTTTTTTGCACCGGTTTTACGCCAAAGCGACGCGTGACGCTGCGCTGATCCGGACCGGGGCAGGAGGGCGCAAGGTCGTCATCGATGGCGGAACGCTAGTTCTGCCAATCCTGCACCGCATCGAACGCATGAACATGCGTTCGATGCGGCTGCTGGTGCAGCGGGCCGGGCAACACGCCCTGATCTCCGAAGACCGGCTTCGGGTAGATTTGACGATGGAGTTTCACGTTCGAGTTGATCCCAGTACGGAGGGCATTTCCACCGCTGCGCAAACGCTCGGATCTAAAGCATTTCGGGAAGATGAGATGCAATCCCTCATTGAGGGAAAGCTGATAGATGCGGTCCAGGCAGAAGTGGCCGTCCGTAGCATGAACATACTGCATCAGGACCGCAGCGGGTTTGCAGACGCCGTCAGCACCAGGCTTTCAACCAATCTGCAGCGATCCGGACTGCTCGTGGATTCGGTATCCCTGACACATCTCGATCAGACCCCGTTCGCCGCGCTGGATGACAACAACGCCTTCAACGCGGTCGGCATGCGGCGTCTTGCTGAAGTGATTTCGGAAAACCGGAAGGCGCGTGTCGATGTCGAAGCCGAAGCCGACACGGTTGTGCGCAGGCGTCAGCTTGAACAGGCCAAGGAGCGCTTCGCGATTGAACGCGAGCAGCAAGAAAGCGAAATCGCAACCAAGCTTGAAGTCGAGCGTCTGCAAATCCAGTCGAACACGGAACTGGAGAACAGCCGCACAGAAGCGGATCACCATCAACAGGAAGTCCGGATCGCCAAATCCGCGCGTATCAAGCAGGCGGAAATCGAACGGGATCTGAACCTGCGGAAACAGGAAATGCAGGCGCTTCTCGATATCGAAGCGGAAAAAATCGACAACGCCATCAAGATCACGGCGAAACGTGGCGAGGAATCCGTCGAGCAGGCAAAGGCTGAAGCCGCCCGGATCAAGATCATCGAGGCTCAAGAACAGGTGCAAACATCGAAAGATATGGCGGTCGCTGAGCGTGCCAGGGCACTGGCGCTTTTGAAAGCCGCACAGGACTCCGAAATCGAGCAGTCCAGTATCGGAACCAAGGTCAGTTCGATCATTGCCACAGCAAAAGCAGAAAGCGAAGCGGTTCAGCTTCGTGCGGGTTCGGAGCGGGAACGCTTGATCGCAGAGGCGGAAGGCAAGTCCGCCCAGATCCAGGCGGACAACCAGCAAAGCGATGCAGTTCTGATGGCGCGCCTCGAAACGCACAAGATCGACAGGATGCCCGAAATCGCCGCGCAGATGATGAAGCCGGTGGAAAAGATTGACTCGATCCGGATCAACCAGATCGCCGGTATCGGCCGTGAAGGCGGGTCTGCAGGCGGAGGGTCGCCGTTCAACCAGGCATTGGAATCCATTCTTGGAATGTCGGTTCAACTGCCGATGATGAAGAAACTCGGAGACGAAATCGGCCTTGATTTCGATGCGCAGCTTGCTGGCCGCACGGCCGACGCGGCGGGCAGGGCAACGGCTGCCGTGAAGAAGAACACTTGAGCAGATCCAAATTGGATCATCCAACTGGAGGAAACAAAAATGAAAATTCAGAGACGTCAATTCCTGGCCGGTTCAGTGGCGCTTGCCGCTGGCGGAGTTCTGTCGACAGTGCCCGGCGCTTTTGCGGCCAACGATGTCAAGCTTGGTTCCGTACTGGATACGTCCGGCATATTTGACGCCTACGGCAAACCCATGGATATGGCCATGCGACTCGCGGTGGACGAGATCAATGCAGCCGGGGGATTGCTTGGCCGACAGATTGATATCACCGCCTATGATACGCAGTCTGAAATGGCTCTCTACACCCAGTACGGTCAACAGCTTGCCCGTCGCGACAAGGTTGATGTCGTTCATGGCGGCATCCTGTCGGCATCGCGTGAAGCCATTCGTCAGACGCTGCGCAAGAGCAAGGTGCTGTATTTCTACAATGTGCTTTATGAGGGCGGAGTATGTGACCGAAATATTTTCATAACCGGAGTTACCCCGGCCCAGCAGGTCGAGATCGTCGTTCCGGCCGCAATCAAGAAATGGGGCCCCAAAATCTACATTCTGGCGGCCGACTACAATTACGGACAGATCACCGCCCGCTGGGTTCAAAAATATGCTTTGGAAAACGGCGGCGAGGCAATCGCGACGGACTTCTTCCCGCTGGATGTTGCCGATTTTGGTTCAACCATAGCCAAAATCCAGGCCGCATCACCAGACATCGTCGTGTCGGCACTCGTCGGCGGAGCGCATTTGTCCTTTTACCGGCAGTGGGCCGCGGCGGGCATGAAATCCAAAATACCGATGGCGTCCACGACGCTTGGTGTTGGCAATGAGCACAAGGTGCTGACCGCCGAGGAGGGCGACGGTATTCTTGTCGCCTACAATTATTCGTCGGAAATCGAATCCGCAGCCAACCAGTCGTTCCTCAGCGGCTGGACCGGAAAGTATGGCGACACCAAGCTCATCCACGAAATTGCGGTCTCCAACTACCAGGGCGTGCATGTCTGGGCCGAAGGTGTTCGCAAGGCGGGCTCGATGGATAGGGATGCCGTTGTTTCAGCTCTCGAGGATGGAATATCCATCAATGGGCCGGGCGGTGTGGTGTCGATCGATCCGAAAACGCACCACGCCGTTCTCGATGTTCATCTAATGGAATTTTCGGGCCAGAAGATGAAGGTCCTGGAAAGCTTCAAGCAACGTCAACCGATCGACACGCAGGGCGTCTGCGACCTTGTCGCCAATCCGGATGACAACACCCAGTACGAAGTGAAAATCTGATCTCCCGCAACAGGTGACGGCCCGGTCTTCGGATCGGGTCGGAACCCGCTTTGTCATCATCAAATTGAACGGTGACTTACTTGCATCACCGGCCCAGCCTAACGCGGAGCAATACGACGTGGATCTGGCGACCGTCATAATTGTGGAAATTCTGTATTCGATCGCCGTTCTGGTCCTGATTAGCGCAGGATTGGCCGTCGTGTTCGGCATGATGCGGGTCATCAATCTCGCCCATGGCGAGTTCATGATGATCGGCGGCTACGCGACGATCGTTGCCGTCAACTCCGGCATCAACATCTATGTGTCGATGCTGCTGGTCGCTCCGCTCGTTGTCGGCCTGCTCGGATTGCTGGTCGAGCGCCTGATCATCCGGCATCTCTATGGGCGGCTGGTCGACACCATGCTCGCGACATGGGGCTTGAGCCTTTTTCTGGTTGGTGTGGCGACCATGATCTTCGGCAACACAACCACGGGCATCTCTCCGCCGATCGCCGGTTTCTCAATCGGAGCCTATCAGGTCAACGGCTATAATTTCTTCATAATCGTCGCCGCCCTGGTGCTTTTGGCCGCGCTGTATGCCGTTCTGTCCGGCACCCGCGCCGGCCTTGTCGCCAGAGGCACGATGCAACGGGCCGACATGGCATCGGCTTTGGGCTACAATCCCAACACCATCTACATGGTGACGTTTTTTTGCGGATCGGCGCTATCGGGTTTGGCTGGTGGCATCCTCGCACCGCTGGTCGGTCTCGTCCCCTCGACGGGTGGAACCTACATCGCCAAGGCTTTCATCACTGTGATCTCCGGCGGTAGTTCGATCATCGTCGGCGTGCTGTCCAGCGCCACCCTTTTTGGCCTGGTTTCGCAGGTCTTTACCTTCGCCGTCAGTCCGGTTGTCGGCGACGTGGCACTGCTTGTCGCTGCGGTCATTCTGCTTCGCCTGTTGCCGCAGGGCATTACCGGTCGTTTTTTCAAGGGCAGGATGTGATGGCAAAGGCCGATCTCAAACACACGGCCTTTGTTACCGTCTTGGCAGCGGTTGCCCTGTTGATTGCACCGTCCTTTCTGGAAACCTACACGCTGACAATCCTCGTGGTGTACGGATTGCTCGCACTCAGTCTCGGCCTGATCTGGGGATTTGGCGGAATACTGTGTTTCGGTCAGGCCGCCTTTTACGGTCTTGGCGCTTACACCTATGCGGTGGCAGCCTTGAATATCGGCGAAAGCACCATCCCGTTTTTCCTGGGTGTCCTGATGCCGTTGCTGTTTGCCGCCTTGTTGGGTGCAATGATGTTCTACGGTCGGCTTTCAGATGTCTATCTCGGCGTCATCACGCTGGTCGTGACGCTGATCTTCTTCAAATTCATGAACGCGACCGCCGGTCCAGAGTATGTCCTGGGGACTGCTAGGCTAGGTGGGTTCAATGGCATTCCCGGATTTCAGACGTTGAATGTTCCAGGCGATCCGGACGCCTACATCCTTGGTGATGCATTTTACTATTTCACGGCGTTCGTGCTGCTGCTGGTTTATGTCTTTGTCCGTTGGCTAATAGCCAGCCCGTTCGGTCGAGTCGCTGTCGGCATTCGAGAGAACGAGCAGCGGATCGAACTGATGGGATACGATGCGCGGCTGCGCAAGACTGTCCTGTTTGCGGTCGGAGGAGGCATCGCCGGTCTCGCCGGGACTTTGTTCGCCAGTTGGGCGGAGATTGTCACGCCCGGTTTGTTCTCCCTGTCCCAGTCGGCGGAAATCATCATCTGGTGCATCGTTGGCGGGCTTGGGACGCTGGTTGGTCCGGTTATCGGGGCGATGGTTCTGGGATATCTGAAATTTGTCCTCGGTCAGCAATCGGTTATCGACAACACGCTCATTCTCGGTCTGGTTCTGATCCTGTTTGTCGTCCTGCTGCCGCGTGGAATCGTGCCGTCTCTCGGGTCGGCGTTTCGGTCGTTCCAGGGCGCGATACGCCGCCGGTCCCGGAAAACGCCCCGCCGCAGGCGCCGCAGGCAAGCCGATGTCTGAAGCACTGCTGACGACTCGGAATCTGACCATGCGGTTCGGCGGAGTGACTGCGGTCGAAAGCGTCGATTTTTCGCTTGGGCGCAGGGAACTCAGATGTCTCATCGGTCCCAATGGTGCCGGAAAAAGTACATTCTTCAAATGCCTGACCGGCCTTTTGAAACCTTCCGCCGGACAAATTTACATCGATGGCGAGGAAACGACCGGGTGGGATCCGCATCGGATCGCGAGTCTTGGTGTCGGCGTCAAAACCCAGGTTCCAAGTGTGATGGACGGTCTCAGCGTTCGGGAGAACATATGGCTGGCTGCCGGCAGGGTACACGGGTCCCGCACTGCCGGGCGCTTCGTTGATGATGCGATTGACCGGCTCGGTCTGGGGCCAATTGCCCGAACACTCGTCGGCCAGCTGGCGCATGGCGAGCGCCAGAGGGTGGAGCTCGGAATTGTCGTCGCTCAACAGCCATGGCTGATCTTGCTTGACGAACCGGCGGCCGGATTGACCGGAGAAGAAGTCGGCCGCATGGCGCAAATGATCACCGAGCTCAGCAGCGATGCGGCAATCATCGTCGTTGAGCACGACATGCAGTTCATCCGATCAATCGCTGCCACCGTCACAGTGTTTTCACAGGGCCGGATTCTCATGGAAGACCATGTCGATGCGGTCATGGCTGACGCCCGTGTACGTGATGTCTATCTTGGCAGGAAAGGATAGCCGGACATGACCGATAGTCCCGACATCCTTTCCATCAGGTCGTTGAAAGCGGGTTATCAGAAAGTGCCCGTCCTGCACGGCGTGGACCTTTCCATCAGGGAAGGTGAGATCGTCGGAATTCTTGGCCACAATGGCATGGGAAAATCGACCCTGTTGAAATGCATCATTGGTTTCTTGCCCGCAAGCGCAGGTAGCATCATACTCGACGGGACCGACATCACACGTCTTGCCCCCCATGCGAGATCGCAGTTGGGGATCGGCTTTGTTCCGCAGGGGCGGGGTATTTTCCCGAAGCTCTCGGTTCGCGACAATCTGCGGATGGCGTGGCATGGATATGGTGATGGGAGCGAACAAGAGGCACTGGAGCAAGTCCTGGCCCGGTTCCCGCGCGTCGCCGGACTGATTGACCGGGACGGCGGTGCGCTTTCCGGCGGCGAACAGCAATTGCTGGCACTCGCCCGCTGTCTGATCGCGGACCCCTGGCTGCTGCTGCTTGACGAGCCGACTGAGGGCATACAGCCTTCGATAATCGAGGAAATCGAAGAAACGTTGCTGCGTCTGCGCTCCGAGGAAGGGCTGACAATCCTGCTTGTCGAGCAGAATTTCGATTTCATATCCACGTTGTCAGATCGTGTGATGGTGCTGGAGCGTGGCAGGATCGCAGCCGAAATGTCGGCTGGCGACCTGAACAATCCGGCTCAGATCGAGGAGTTCCTTGGATTGGGCGCTGCGCGGCGGTTTGGCTCAAACGGCACCCTTGCAACGAAACCCGATCATGCCACGCATGTGCCGGACTCGGTTTCGACAGCGCGCCCGACTGCCATTTCGAAGGCTGGCAACCACCACCATGCGCCGGATCATTCTTCCGCTTCCCAAATGCAGCCACCCACGCCGCCCATGACACAGCCAGTGAAAGCCCATGCCATGACCGTAAAGCGACCGACCCTCCAGCAGATGCGTAAGATGGGCGAGCAAATGGGTTTCTCGATGAGCGACGAGGAACTTGTCCGTTATCTTGGGATCATGGAGCCCTATTTCGAGGGATATGACCGGTTGGATGCCACGCCGGATTTTCTCCCGGAGGTGCGATATCCGCGCGCGCCCGGCTACAGGCCGGAGCCCTCAGAGAACCCGCTCAATGCCTGGTATTATAAGACTGATATCAAAGGTGCGCCGACCGGCCCGCTGGCCGGCAAGAGAATTGTTGTAAAGGACACGGTCTGTGTCGCCGGTGTCCCGATGATGAACGGGTCGACGATCATGGAAGGTTACACACCCGAGATCGATGCCACCATCGTCACCCGCATTCTCGATGCCGGCGGAACGATCGCCGGCAAATCGACCTGCGAATACCTTTGTCTGTCAGGTGGCAGCCATACCAGCGCAACCGGTCCGGTACACAATCCTTTCAAGCGCGGTTACATGGCCGGTGGCTCTTCAAGCGGCTCGGCCGTTCTTGTCGCCACCGGTGACGTCGATATGGCGATTGCCGGTGACCAGGGCGGGTCGATCCGCATTCCGTCCAGCAATTGCGGCGTCTACGGCATGAAACCGACACACGGGCTTGTTCCTTATACCGGGATTATGCCGGTTGAACAGACGATCGATCATGTCGGCCCCGTTACCAATACCGTAGCCGACAACGCGCTGTTTCTTGAAGTCCTTGCTGGCGAAGACGGCATGGATCCGCGGCAATACGCACCGCGCACGGAACGTTACTCAGATGCCATTGGCCGGGGCTGCCGGGGCCTTCGTATCGGCATCCTCAGCGAAGGTTTCGGACGACCCGAAAGTGAAGCGGATGTCGACCAAAAAGTCCGTGCGGCTGCCGAGCAGTTCCGCCAACTCGGTGCTGATGTCGAGGAGATTTCGATCCCCGAACATATAGATGGACCGGATTACTGGACCGCGATCACCGTCGAAGGGCTGCAGGATCTGATGATGCATGGCAATACCGCTGGAACCAACTATCGCGGGCTTTTCCTGCCGAGCATGATTGACCATTTCAGCACATGGCGAAACCGTGCAGACGAATTGTCTGCCAGTCTGAAAACCTGCATGTTTCTGGGCGAGTATTTCCAAACCCGCTACCGTGGAAGGTTCTACGGCAAAGCGCAGAATCTGATGCGTAAACTGGCTGCGCGTTACATCGCCGCCTTTCGAAAATACGATCTCATCCTGTTGCCGACACTGCCGATGAAGGCGCAGGTAATCCCACCGCCAGACGCGCCCCTGGAACTTTATGTCCAGAGGGCATTCGAGATGGTCGGCAACACCTGTCCCTTTAACGCTTCAGGATTTCCGGCAATGAATGTACCGTGCGGCATGAGCGAGGGATTGCCGATCGGTTTGATGCTGGTGGCAAACAATTATGACGAGATGACCATTTATCGCGCTGCATCGGCCTTTGAAGGGCTGGGTGACTGGCGTCGTATGTAGTCGGGAGAATCGGAGATGACCAATTTGACGGAATCGGCGGCCAGCAGCCTGTCCACCAGCTTGTGGACAAAAAATGACGCGGTAGATGCACACCCGGAACAGATCGCCCCGGTGGACGGCAAATCCTATGTATCCGGGGATCGGTCGGTGCCATTGCGGCACGTCACGATTCCGGCCGCTTTTTCCGAAACCGTTTCAAAATTCGGTCCACGAGATGCTGCAGTCTTTACCGATACCGGCAAACGCCTGACCTATTATGATCTCGACCGGGAGGTGGATGCATTCGCCGCAGGTTTGCTCAGCCTCGGGCTTGAAAAAGGTGACCGCATCGGCATCTGGTCGCCCAATCGGGTGGAATGGCTGATCACACAGTTTGCTACCGCGCGCATCGGCCTGATCATGGTCAACATCAACCCCGCCTACCGGTTGTCCGAACTCGAATATGTGCTCAACAGGGTCGGTTGCAAAGCGCTGATCTCCGCCGCCAGGTTCAAGTCGTCCGACTATATCGGCATGATACAGGACCTGGCCCCGGAACTGGAGAATTGCGATGCGGGCAGGCTGCAAGCAGCAAAACTGCCGCAACTGAAAATCGTTATCCGCATGGGTTCCGAGCGCACAGCCGGCATGTTCAACTTTGATCAGGTCGCCGCAATGGCCGGTCCGGCACAGATTATGCGACTGGATGTGATCAGCCGGGAGCTCGATCCCGACGATCCGATCAACATTCAGTTCACCAGTGGTACCACCGGTTCGCCAAAAGGGGCGACGCTTACCCACTACAACATCATCAACAATGCAGATTTCACCGTCCGGACAATGAGGTTCAGTGAATCCGACCGCTTGTGCATACCGGTTCCGCTCTACCATTGTTTTGGCATGGTTCTCGGAACGCTTGGTTGCTTAACGACAGGCGCGGCTGCGGTTTTCCCCGGCGAGGCTTTTGACCCTTCCGAGACCCTTCAGGCAGTGTCTTCCGAACGTTGCACCGCACTTTACGGCGTTCCGACAATGTTTGTCGCAATGCTTGATCATCCCGATTTTGCCGAACATGACTACAGCAGCCTGAGGACCGGCATGATGGCCGGCGCACCATGCCCGATCGAAGTGATGAAGCGTGTTGTCAGGGATTTTCATATGCCTGAAGTGACCATCGGGTACGGCATGACGGAAACCAGCCCGGTTTCCTTCCAAAGCAGTGTTACCGACGAACTTGAAGATCGCGTCTCCACGGTCGGGCGCATTCATCCACACGTGGAAGTTAAGATCATCGACGAAGATGGCCGGACCGTGGAAGTCGGCGGGCGGGGAGAGCTCTGTACCCGTGGTTATTCGGTCATGCGCGGGTACTGGAACGATGCGGAAAAAACCCGGGAGACCATAGATCCCGGCGGATGGATGCACACCGGAGATCTAGCGACGCTCGACGAGCGCGGCTACTGCGATATTGTCGGCAGGGTCAAGGACATGGTGATCCGCGGCGGCGAAAACATCTATCCGCGAGAGATTGAAGAGTTCTTCTACCGCAATCCCAAGATTGCCGAAGTTCAAGTGTTCGGTATTCCCGACAAAAAATACGGCGAGGAGTTGTGCGTCTGGATCGTGCTGCAGCCGGATGCATCGGCGGATGAGGAAGAATTCAGGGCCTATTGTGAAGGCCAGATAGCCCACTACAAGGTTCCAAGGCACATCCGTATCAAGTCCGAATTGCCGATGACGGTTACCGGCAAACCGCAGAAATTTCTCATGCGCGATGCGATGATAGAGGAACTTGGTCTTACCGTTTGACGCCTTCTGTCTTCAACCCGGTCCGGGTTTCCACTCATCTGGCGCCATCTCAAATCCGGAGAATTCGAATCCTGGTGCCACCGTGCATCCGACCAGTGTCCAGTCTCCGAGGCTTTGGGCGGATTGCCAGCATCCTTGCGGCACCACGATCTGCGGCCGCTCACCGTCTTCCAGTCCGGTTCCCAGTACAAGCGTTTCAGAGGTCGTACCGTCCTTGCTCAACTGCAGTTGCAATGGTGCTCCCGCGTACCAGTGCCAGATTTCCGCAGCATCGACCCGGTGCCAGTGCGAGCAGTCGCCGCGCTCCAGAAGATAGTAGATGGCCGTGCCGGCGGAACGTCCATTGGTTTCGCGGCTGTCCCGGAAGGTTTCGCTATAATAGCCGCCTTCCGGGTGCGGCTTCATATCCAGCAGATCAATGATCTGGCCGGCTGAAGAGCGCTGCGATGTGCTGGATTGATCTGACATGCCGCCTCGATTCGGGCCGTGTTTCAGGAACCTTATTGAAAACCGTCACGTCTGCCAAAGCGGCGTGCGGAAATCCCGGCCGGTCGTCAGTGCAGCACGATTTCGCCTTTGCAGTTGGTCCATTCACCTGGCTTGATCAGGCGGTTGTGGGTGTATTGAACCGAATGCAGCGGGCCATCGAGCTCGCGCTCCCAGAAATCAAGAAATTTGAACAGGTTCGGAAAGTCCGGCGCTACGTCATAGTCCTGCCAGACATAACTCTGAATCAGCTTGGTGAAATCCGGCAGTCGGTAGAAAATTTGTGCCGTTGTAAGGCCGTGGCCGGACAGCATCAGTTCCATTTCCGTTTTCTGCATCGTCGTTCCTCATATGGTGTCCCATGGAAATTCTGATACGCAACTACAGAAATAACAAGATGAATGGTCAGGATTAACAAATGTTTTCAATAAATTAGCACTCATTTGATGTGAGTGCTGATTTCGTCGCGGCCA
>JAJFHT010000145.1 GCA_021775495.1 Hyphomicrobiales bacterium
CGCGAAGCTCTGGTGATCACGGAGATTCCCTACCAGGTCAACAAATCCTCGATGATCGAGAAAATGGCCGATCTCGTCCGCGACAAGCGTGTCGAGGGGATTTCCGATATTCGCGACGAGTCCGACCGCCAGGGTTACCGCGTGGTGGTGGAATTGAAGCGGGATGCCGTTGCCGACGTCATTCTCAACCAGCTTTACCGTTACACACCGCTACAGACATCGTTCGGCGCCAACATGGTGGCCCTCAACGGTGGCAAGCCGGAACAGCTGACCCTGATGGACATGCTGCGGGCTTTCATCGCGTTTCGCGAGGAAGTGGTCAGCCGCCGTACGAAATTCCTGCTGCGCAAGGCGCGCGACCGTGCTCATGTTCTGGTTGGTCTGGCCATCGCAGTCGCAAATATCGATGAAATCATCCAACTGATCCGCAAGGCTCCTGATCCTGTGACGGCGAGAACGCAGTTGATGGAACGCCGCTGGCCGGCAAAGGATGTTGCGTCGCTCGTTGCACTAATTGACGATCCGCGTCACAGGTTGAACGACGACGATACCTATAATCTTTCCGAGGAACAGGCCCGTGCGATCCTTGAGCTGCGCCTGCAACGCCTAACCGCGCTTGGCCGGGATGAGATCGCCGATGAACTCAATACCATCGGCGACGAGATTCGCGACTATCTGGATATTCTGTCGTCGCGTGTCCGTATTCAGCAGATCGTCAAGGATGAGCTGACAGCCGTGCGCGAAGAGCAGGGCACGCCGCGGCGCACCGAACTCGCCGAAGGCGGCGCCGATATGGATGACGAGGACCTGATCGCCCGCGAGGACATGGTCGTCACGGTCAGTCACAAGGGGTACATCAAGCGGGTGCCGCTGAGCATCTACCGGGCCCAACGCCGCGGCGGCAAAGGCCGCTCGGGCATGTCGACTACGGATGAGGATTTCGTTACGCGGCTGTTCGTGGCGAACACCCATACACCGATACTGTTTTTCTCCTCCCGCGGCATAGTCTACAAGGAAAAGGTGTGGAGGCTGCCGGTGGGCTCTCCGACATCACGCGGCAAGGCGCTCATCAACATGCTGCCCTTGCAGCAAAACGAACGCATTACATCCATCATGCCGTTGCCGGAGGACGAGGAGAGCTGGTCCGAACTTGACGTCATGTTCGCAACAACACGCGGAACGGTGCGGCGTAACAAATTGTCGGACTTCGTTCAGGTCAATCGAAACGGCAAGATTGCGATGAAACTCGAGGACGAAAGTGATGAGATTCTCGGTGTTTTCACTTGTACCGAGAATGACGATGTCGTGCTGACATCCTCGTCGGGCCAATGCATTCGGTTCCCTGTTACGGATGTTCGGGTGTTTGCCGGCCGGAATTCCGTCGGCGTCAGAGGGATCAACCTGTCGTCCGGAGATACAATCATATCCCTTGCTATTCTCGGCCATGTCGAGGCCACTCCGGCAGAACGGACAACTTATCTGAAAATGGCAGCGCTGGAGCGTCGGGCCGCCGACGACGATCTGGAAACTGTTGTGGACGCTAGCGAAGGCGAAGAGGCTTCAGAAGCTGTTGAACTGACGCAGGAACGTTTTGAAGAATTGCAGGCACGTGAGGAATTTGTGCTCACCGTGAGCGAATTCGGTTACGGCAAACGATCCTCTTCGTATGATTTCAGGACATCCGGGCGTGGCGGCAAGGGCATTCGCGCCACCGATATCAGCAAGTCCGCCGAAATAGGCCAACTCATCGCGGCCTTCCCGGTTGATGCCGTCGATCAGATCATGCTGGTGACGGATGGCGGGCAGGTCATTCGTGTTCCGGTTACGGGGATACGGTTTGCCAGCAGAGCCACCAAAGGGGTGACCATATTCAAGACGGCGACCGGTGAAAAAGTGATGTCGGTTGAGCGCATTTCGGATCCTCAGGGTGATGAGGAAGACGATGAACCGGCCGAGAGCGAAGCGGAAGCCGATAACGCGCCGGACGATCCGGAAACAACGACAGGGGATGGTGGTCAGGACGGCTGATCGACATTTCACCTTCTCCTTCAGGCCAGCGGATATTTGCGCGTGTTTTTTGCAACCGAAAGCTCCATTGTTCTGTTGCTTTCCTGATGCAAAGCAACAGCAGTTGCAATCAACATGGCGATCATCATGGCCGTAGCCAGAACAACAATAATCATCGGATTCCCTTTCTTTTACGATCTGTCTAAAAAACCCGCCAATGGCGTGTTTGTTCCATGATCATGTCAAAAGAGCTTTGAATGGTGCCTGAGCGGGCCGTTCATCATCCATTCATGCAAGCCAAGGCCGCTGAAAACAGGCTTCAGCTTGTCATCCAACCGGCAACGTGACAAAAGCGCTGCTCGCAATTGGCCATTCAAAGGAATGAATTCATGCCGGACTTTGCCGTCCTAGCGTCATTTATCCTGACCTGCATTGTCATCGTGGTCGTGCCCGGACCGAGCGTAACGGTGATCATTGCCAATTCTCTTCGTTATGGCGCCAAAGCGGGCATTCTCAATGTGGTTGGCACGCAAATCGGACTGGCCTCGATGATTGCTGTTCTGGCGACCGGCCTGTCGGCGGTGGTTTCGCTGATGGGCAGCATGTTCGAAGTCCTTCGTATCGTCGGCGCTGCCTATCTGATCTGGCTGGGTATCAAACTGTGGCGCGCTAACGGGGCTCTGGCGACCGAGGAACCCGGGCCGCGGCCATTCGGGTCATTTGTCCTTCAGGGATTTGTCGTGATCTGGTCAAATCCGAAAGCACTGCTTTTCTTTGGCGCCTTCATTCCGCAATTCCTTGATCCGGCGAAGGGAAGTGCATTGTTTCAAACAATCCTGTTCGGCGGCTTGTTCATGCTTGTTGCAACGGTCTTTGATAGTATATATGCGCTCGCTGCCGGAGGAGCCGGCAGTTGGTTGTCAGCCACCCGTATTCGGATTACAGAACGCATCGCCGGAACGTTTCTCATTGGCGGCGGTCTCTGGTTGGCTTTTGCAAAGCGTTAACAAGATGGCAAATTCAGCGATATATGCAGGGTCTTTCGACCCCCTGACAAACGGGCACCTCGATGTCCTCAAGGCGACACTGGCGATGGCGGACAATGTGGTTGTCGCGATCGGCGTTCACCCTGGTAAAAAGCCGCTTTTTTCGTTCGACGAGCGTTCGGACCTGGTTGACCAGGTCTGCCGTGACACCCTGGGTGCCGACGCCAGCCGGGTTTCGGTGGCAGCGTTTGACGGACTGGTGATCGATGCCGCGCGAAACCATGGTGCCACGCTGCTTGTGCGCGGCCTTCGCGACGGAACCGACCTCGACTACGAGATGCAGATGGCAGGCATGAACGAAACCATGGCTCCGGATCTGCAGACTGTTTTTCTTCCGGCCAGTCCGGCTGTCCGCACAATCACGGCGACACTGGTTCGACAGATTGCTTCAATGGGCGGGGATATCACGGCATTTGTTCCGGAACGGGTTGCCGGAGCGCTTTTAGGGAAGTTTGCATCATGAAACTCAGCACACCCGCAAAGATCATTGGTTTGGCCGCGCTTGCAATCATCGTTGTTTTTCTGGCGCGTTGTACCAGTTCTTCGATCAAGGACGATCTGCAGCAGTCCGGCGAGTCCTCCAAGGTCGAAATGTCAAAACCCGAACAGCAGGCTTCTGCTTCGGCGGTTGCAGATGATGTGATGGTTATCCGTCTCAAGGACGGGGATGTCCGCATCAAACTTCGCCCTGATCTGGCGCCAAAGCATGTCGAGCGGATCAAGGCGCTGGCCGCCAGCGGGGACTATGACAATGTTGTGTTTCACCGCGTGATCGACGGGTTTATGGCGCAAACGGGCGATGTGCAGTTTGCCGATAAGACGAGTGATTATCGACCGGAACGAGCCGGCACCGGTGGCTCAAGCTTCCCCGATCTTCCGGCCGAGTTTTCCAGCGAACCGTTTGTTCGCGGAACAGTGGGAATGGCCCGTTCGAACAATCCGAATTCGGCGAATTCACAATTCTTCATCATGCTGGCGCCGGCTACTCATCTGAATGGGAGTTATACTGTTGTCGGCACAGTCGAGAGCGGAATGGACAAGGTCGATAGTATCAAGAAGGGTGATCCCAACAAAAACGGTGTCGTCACCGACCCGGATTCGATGCTGGCCGTGACCGTCGGATCCAAAAGCTGATTCACAATTCAAATACAAGGAAAACTGATGACTGAAATCAAAGACCCGGAAAACACACTGGTCCTGGAAACCACAAAGGGCAAGGTTGTGATCGAACTGCTGCCGGATCTCGCGCCGGGACATGTGACGCGACTGAAAGAACTGAGCCGAGAAAATTTTTATGACGGAATTGTCTTTCACAGGGTGATCGACGGATTCATGGCGCAGACCGGCGATCCCACAGGCACCGGTATGGGCGGTTCTGAAAAGCCGGACCTCAAGGCGGAATTCTCCAACGCCAGTCATGGTCGTGGAACCTGTTCGATGGCGCGTTCGCAGAGTCCGGATTCGGCCAATTCGCAATTCTTCATCTGTTTTGATGATGCGTCGTTTCTGAACCGCCAATACTCCGTCTGGGGCCAGGTGATTGAAGGCATGGATGCGGTCGACCAGATCAAACGCGGCGAACCGGTTCAGGATCCCGACAAGATCGTCACCATGCGGGTCGCGGCAGACCTCTGACGCGTTGTTGCCTGGCATGGAGTCCCCATGCGCGTTGATCTTTTTGACTTTGAACTACCGGATGAGCGGATCGCGCTTCGACCCGCGGAGCCGCGGGATTCTGCGCGCCTGCTAGCGGTTCATCGTGACAATACTTTTGATGACCGGCTGGTTCGCGATCTGCCCGACCTGTTGCGGGCAGGTGACGTGCTGGTGTTCAACGATACCAGAGTGATCCCGGCACGGCTGACGGGAACCCGCACGCGTGATGACGCGGTCGCAAGGATTGAAGCGACGCTCCACATGCGAACTGGACCCGACCGCTGGCGTGCCTTTGTCAAACCCGGCAAACGTCTCAAGGTCGGTGACCAGGTATGCTTTGGCTCGGGTACGAACGTGTGTTTGTCCGGAGTACTGAACGCCAAAGTCGCGGAAAAAGGCGCTGACGGTGAGTTCCTGCTGGTTTTTGAATTTTCCGGGGGGGCACTTGATGAGGCGTTGCAATCGGCAGGACATATGCCGTTGCCGCCCTATATCGCATCGAAACGTGCCGAGGATTCCCGCGACCGGAGCGACTATCAGACCGTCTATGCGCGGACCAACGGCGCCGTGGCGGCGCCGACAGCAGGGCTGCATTTTACTCCCGAATTGCTGAGCGTGCTGCAGGAACGCAGTATTGAACAGCAATTTGTCACGCTTCATGTTGGAGCCGGAACATTTCTGCCGGTCAAAGCCGACGATACGGCCGACCACAAGATGCATGCCGAAATCGGCGAAATCGACTCTGCGACCGCCGCTGCTATCAACGCAGCACGGGCTCGGGGCGGGCGGGTGATCTGTGTCGGAACAACCTCTTTGCGGTTGCTGGAAAGCGCCGCGGCCGAAGACGGCACTCTGTCGGCCTGGTCCGGTGCGACGGATATCTTCATAACCCCCGGGTACCGGTTCAGGATTGCAGACATGTTGCTGACGAATTTTCACCTGCCCCGGTCAACGCTGTTCATGCTTGTTTCCGCCTTTAGTGGGCTGGAATCCATGCAGAAAGCCTATCGCCACGCAATAGCCTCCGGATACCGGTTTTACTCCTATGGCGACGCTTGCCTGCTTTCCCGGTCCGCATCATGAGTGTTCCGTTCTCGTTTGAAGTGACCGCAACAGACGGTGCGGCGAGGCGTGGCGCGGTGACCATGGCGCGCGGCTGCGTCAATACTCCGGCTTTCATGCCGGTGGGCACAGCCGCGACGGTCAAGGCGATGTACATGGACCAGGTGCGCGGTACCGGCGCCGATATCATCCTGGGCAATACCTACCATCTGATGTTGCGCCCAGGAGCCGAACGGATCGGCCGTTTGGGCGGGTTGCACAGCTTCTGCGGATGGTCGCACCCGATCCTTACAGATTCCGGCGGTTTTCAGGTGATGTCACTGGCCAGCCTGCGAAAACTCGATGAAAACGGCGTGACCTTTCGCTCACACATCGACGGCTCGGCCCATGAAATGACACCGGAGCGTTCAATCGAAATACAGGGATTGCTTGGATCCGATATTCAGATGCAACTGGATGAATGCATCTCCCTGCCGGCAGATGAGACCGAAACCGTAAGAGCAATGGAGCTTTCTCTGCGCTGGGCGGAACGATGCAAATCGGCATTTGGCGAGCAGCCTGAAAGAGCCATGTTCGGCATTGTACAGGGCGGTGGTGTAGCCGCGCTTCGTATGCGATCGGCCCAGGCGCTGCGGTCGATGGATCTGAAGGGATATGCGGTCGGTGGCCTGGCGGTCGGCGAGCCGCAGGATGTGATGCTCGATATGCTGGATGCAACCTGCGATCATCTGCCTTTGGACAAGCCACGCTATCTGATGGGAGTCGGTACACCGGACGACATCTTGAAATCAGTGGCGCGTGGCATTGACATGTTCGACTGTGTCATGCCGACGCGGGCAGGGCGCCATGGTCAGGCGTTCACGCGTTTTGGCAAGATCAACCTGCGCAATGCACGCCACGCGGAAGACCCGCGCCCGCTCGACGAGACATCCGAATGCCCGGCGGCACGGGATTATTCGCGCGCCTATCTACATCATCTGGTCAGATCAGGCGAAGCGCTCGGCGGGATGCTGCTGACCTGGAACAACATTTCCTACTATCAGGATCTCATGCGCGGTATCCGACTGGCAATCGAAGCTGGCGATTACAAAAGTTTTGCCGACACAACTGCACTTGGATGGGAGCGGGGCGACATTGCCGCCGTTTGAAAGCGAACCGAAGATATCAGGTGCTGAGGTCGCCTGATGCTTTCAGGCTTACGCCGGTGATGCGATATTCGCCATTTGGCTGTTGTTGAAGCGTGTAAACCGCCACCCAGTTTTTCCCCGCAGGACCGGTAATCAGAACTTCCTGGGCAACGGATCCCGGACTGATTTCGCGTGTTCGGCCGAAGCTGTATTGCCGGGGACGATGAACCGGTTTGTAGCCCTGTTTGACCATTGCCATGAAATTGTCGGCGGTTGGAAAGATCCGTTTGATGTTTGGTGCGGCAAAGCTGTAGGCCGTCGCCACGTCATCCGACAGGAAGGCTCGTAGCTGGCGGTCTATGATCGTCTGGGCAGCATCGGCGTCCGCCTCACCACCGCTGGCCGGATTCGCAGTCGTCATCAGGGTAATTGCCAAAGATAAAATAATTATGTTTTTCAATATCTTTCTCCCATCTGCTCACTTTGTCCAACCAGCGGGCAGCAGCAACGAGGCCTGCTGTGCCTGGTAACAAGTTTGTCCTTTGATGAATATACGTGAAAATCCGCCTTTTGGTTTCATTGCATCGACCTGATCGCTTGAAACGACGGTGTCTCTCTGCGAGAGTCACGGCAACGCTACCCCAGCCAACGGAATATTCTCGATGCAAGCATTCTTCGTTCAGATCAAATGTGAACTCGGACAGTCTTATGGTGTTGCCAATAAGATCGCCGATGCCGAGATCGCCTCTGAAATCTATTCGACGGCCGGAAATTTCGACCTGCTGGCCAAATTCTACATCGACGACGACGACGATATCGGTCACTTCGTCAACGAAAAACTTCAAGTGATCGGTGGAATCAGGGACACCCACACCATCACGACATTTCGCGCTTTTTGAGCCAGGGGCCAATTGATCCCGCCGAACGGCAGCAGGCGGCAAGGGATCGGCCAAGGCATTAAATCGGCAAAACATTGGTGCCGGGCTTGCATTTTTTCTTCTGACGATCTGAACTGAGGACATTGGAGTGTCCGGGCGGGTATTCGTGCGGACCGCAGGAGCGCGCGTTTGAGTCCGTTTGATGAAATGCTGGGACCAGGGAAATCTGTCAGGGAACCCTATTCCGGCTACAACGAATGGCTTGAGGCGCAAGACAATTCCCGACTTGAACAAAAGACACGGGATGCGGAACAGGTTTTCCGCAAGACCGGCATTACATTCGCTGTTTACGGCGAAGACGAAGCCGTCGAGCGCCTGATCCCGTTTGACGTCGTTCCGCGGATTCTGTCCGGCAGGGAATGGCGAAAGCTTGCCGAAGGCATCGAGCAGCGTGTGATGGCGATCAATGCCTTCCTTGATGATATTTATCATCGGCAGGAGATCGTTCGTGCCGGGCGCGTCCCAAAGGAACTGATCCTCAAAAATTCGGCGTTTCTTCCGGAGATGATCGGTTTTCGTCCGCCTGCCGGGGTCTACACGCATATTATCGGCGTGGACATCGTTCGAACGGGCGACGATCAGTTCTATGTGCTCGAGGACAATGCGCGGACACCTTCCGGCGTGTCCTACATGCTGGAAAACCGTGAAACCATGTTGCAGCTGTTTCCGGAGCTCTTCCGGCGGGTCAAAATTCGGCCGGTGGAGAATTACCCAAGGCTCCTTCGTCGTTCTCTTGCCGCGGTAAAACCGCCAGGGTGCAAGGACCGGCCGACCGTTGCCGTGCTGACGCCGGGTATCTACAATTCAGCATATTACGAGCATGCATTTCTAGCCGACCAGATGGGTGTGGAACTGGTTCAGGGGTCGGATCTTCGCATCAACGATGGTAAGGTAACGATGCGGACGACGGAAGGTTATCGGCCGATCGATGTGCTGTATCGGCGCGTTGACGATTCTTTTCTTGATCCCATGACGTTTCGTTCCGATTCCACCCTGGGCGTCGCCGGTATCATGGATATCTATCGGTCCGGAAACATCACGATCGCCAATGCACCGGGCACGGGAATCTCCGATGACAAGGCGATCTACTCCTATATGCCTGACATCGTCGAATTCTACACCGGCCGCAAGGCGATCCTGAAGAACGTGCCGACCTGGCGGTGCTCCGAGCCGGACAGCCTCAAATATGTGCTGGAGAACCTGACCGAACTGGTCGTTAAGGAAGTGCACGGATCGGGCGGCTACGGAATGCTGGTCGGGCCGACCTCAAGCAAGAAGGAATGTGCCGATTTCGCAGCCAAACTGAAGGCCGATCCGGCCAACTACATCGCTCAACCGACGCTGTCCCTGTCGACCTGCCCGATCCTGACCGAAGCCGGGCTTGCTCCGCGCCACGTCGATCTCAGGCCTTACGTGCTGGTCTCCGATCGAATTGAGATCGTCCCGGGTGGCCTTACAAGAGTTGCCCTCAAGGAAGGATCGCTCGTGGTCAATTCCTCACAGGGCGGCGGCACCAAAGACACCTGGGTATTGGACGACTGACCATGCTGCTTGGACGCACCGCCAACGGACTGTTCTGGATGCACCGACATATCGAGCGGGCCGAGAATATGGCGCGGCTGGTCGATGCCGGGCAACGCATGGCACTGACCAAACTGAGCGATTCATCCGATGAATGGGCTTCAGTGGTGTTGAGCTCCGGTGTCAGTGCGACTTTCAAGGACAAATACGATGAATATTCAGCCCAGACGGTTTCAGATTTCCTGCTTCGGGACATGGATAACCCGTCAAGCGTGATAGCCTCCATCGAGACGGCTCGGCACAATGCCCGGATGGTGCGGACGGCGCTTTCCCGTGAAAGCTGGGAAAGCCTGAATGAAGCCTGGATGTCGCTCAAGCGCATACTTGCCAATCCCATCGATGAGCGTGACATGCCAATTATTCTCGATGCGATCAAACGGGAGACAGCGCTCATTCGTGGCGCGTTTCACGGGACAATGCTGCGCAATGAGAATTTTGATTTCGCCCGTATCGGCACGTTTATCGAACGCGCGGACAACACGGCTCGCATTCTTGACGTAAAATATTACCTGCTGTTGCCATCGTTGTCCTGGGTCGGATCAAGTCTGGACAACTACCAGTGGGAATCGATCCTGCGTTCGGTCTCTGCACATCGATCCTATCGCTGGGTTTACGAACCTGACTATCTGCCGGCCAATGTCGCGGATTTCCTGATCCTGAACGGACGCATGCCGCGGTCGCTGACATTTTGCTACCGTAACATTTCTGAAAACCTCGGTTATCTTGCCAATGATTACGGCACCCGGCACACTTGTCACGATACAGTTGAGAACACGGTGAAGATGCTGGCATTCGGCTCGATCAAAGATGTGTTCGACGAAGGCCTACATGAATTCATCGTGGATTTTCTTCATAAAAACAACAAGCTGGGCAAGGAAATTGCCGAAGCTTATCAATTCTATTGATGTGCTGACGAATGCGCCTGAAAATTTCCCACACCAGTGAATATCGCTACAGCCAATCGCTTCATTATGGATTGCAGCGCCTTCATCTGGTCCCGCGCAACGGCCCGGGGCAAACCGTCCATTCCTGGCAACTGGAATATAAGGGTGCGCGTGAAGAGGCTCAATATGTCGACCATTTCGGCAATGACACAAGGCTCGCAAGCGCCTATCCTGGTGTTGAAAAAATCGTATTCAACGCGGTCGGAGATATAGAGACGACCAGCAATGAAGGCATTTTGGGGGGACATAAAGGTTACGCGCCGCTTTGGCTGTTTCAAACCGAGAGCAAGTTGACGACGTCGGGGTCGGGCATCGACAAACTGCTGGCGGATCTGTCCGAAAGCGCTGAACTGGATCGCATGCACCAACTAATGTCCCTGATCGGAGCAAGGGTGCGGTATGAGGTCGGCACCACCGACGTTGCCACCTCGGCCGAGGCCGCGCTCCAGCAGGAAAGTGGTGTGTGCCAGGATCATGCCCATATCTTTATTGCAGCGGCCAGGGCATCTGGCCTTCCCGCCCGCTATGTCAGTGGGTATCTGATGATGGATGACACAAGTGAGCAGGTGGCAAGCCATGCCTGGGCCGAAGCTCATCTCGATGGACTCGGCTGGGTCGGCTTTGATGTCTCGAACGGGATATCACCGGACGAGCGTTATGTCCGCCTGGCTACGGGCAAGGATTACAATGATGCCATGCCCATTGCAGGAATCCGTTTCGGTCCTTCAGAAGAATCTCTTGCGGTTCACATCTCTGTCGAGCAGTAATGCGCAGCTGATTCAAACCGAAAAGACCAAATTTCCATGACCTATTGCGTGGGCCTGAAAACAGATAGCGGCCTTGTGTTCATGTCCGATACCCGGACCAATGCCGGGGTCGACAACATTTCGACATTCGGAAAAATGTACACATGGGATGTTCCGGGCGAGCGGCACATTGTCCTCATGACCGCCGGCAATCTTGCGACCACGCAGACGGTCGTCAGCCTGCTGGAGGAACGAGCCAAGGCGCCGGAAGACCGGTCTTCTTCGTTGCTTGAAACCAATTCGATGTTTCAGACCGCACAATTGGTCGGAAATACAGTCAAGGAAGCTATCGCGTCGTCGGCACCTGCTGGCCAGAAAGCCGACGCAGCGTTCAATGCGACCTTTATTCTCGGTGGCCAGATCAAGGGCGGTGAACCGCGACTTTTCCTGATCTATCCGGAGGGAAATTTCGTCGAGGCGAGCAAGGACACGCCGTTTTTTCAGATCGGCGAACACAAATACGGAAAACCGATCCTTGTTCGTGCCTATGATGCAGGGATGAGTTTTGCAGAGGCTGCCAAACTCCTGCTGGTGTCTTTCGACTCGACATTGAAATCGAACCTGACCGTCGGCCTGCCGCTTGATCTCCAGTTTTACCAGGCCGACAGCTTCAAAACGGGATTGCAGCGGCGGATCGAAGCCGACGATCCCTATTATCGTGATATATCCGAAGGATGGTCACTCGCCCTCAAAACGGCGTTCGGCAGCTTGCCGCCATTTCCCGACCGCTGAGCAGGCGTTGCGGGAAAGTATCAGGTTTGTTCAGTTGCGCGATTTTCAACAATCAAAAACCAGGCGCGCAGCTTTGCAAACCGGGCCAGCAATCGGCCTCTTTGTTCGTTCAGGGCGGGGTCATCATCACCATAGAGCGTTGCCGAAGCCAGGAAGATTTCGTACTCGGCTTCAAGCGCAGAAGCCATCTCATTTGAGTTGTGATCAGGCGGCAGATCGTCGGCTGCTTTTGTAAGCAGAAACCGCAGTTTCTGACTAGCCTTGTTGTCGGAGCTACGCACCGTCCGGATCAGACTCTCGATTGCTGAAAAGATTTTTTCGCGTGACATGACGTCTTGAAATATTCCGTGATCAATATATTCAAGTCTGTTAACCCAGATTCCGTATAAAATCCAATGGGTTTCGGATATTATGATTAATTTGATCGACTGGATTCAGGCTTTGTAAGCGTTCGAATCGCGTCGGTTCGTGAAACCGGAATTCTAAAGACATGTTCCCGTCAATCGCCGCAAACCCCTATAAAGCCTTCGTTTTGGCGGCAATTGCACTGTTTTTTCCGGGAATAGAACCTGCCCTTACGGCAGAGGGAAAGATGGCAGGGATGTCAATTCCGCAGGCGCTTACCGATGCGGATTTCGAAGCTGCTTCGAAGGCAAAGGCAAATCTTGGACGGTTGTTGTTCTACGATCCGGTATTAAGCGGCAACAAAAACATATCTTGTGCAACCTGCCATCATCCCGACCATGCGACGGGCGACGGCGTGTCGCTTTCGATAGGTGAGGGCGGCGCCGGCCTTGGACCCGATCGACTCCCCGTTTCCGGGGTCAATCAACCCGAGCAGAGGATCGGTCGAAATTCCCCGGCACTTTTCAATGTTGGTGCACGGGAGTTCAAGTCCTTCTTCCACGATGGCCGCCTGGAACGCGATGCCTCCCGCGAATCCGGATTTCGGACGCCGCTTGAGGATGACATGGTTGCCGGGTTTGACGGACCGCTGGCGGCGCAAACGATGTTTCCGGTCCTGTCCGGCGACGAGATGGCAGGGCATTATGATGAAAATGAAATTGCTAAAGCCGTCCGGCAGGGTCTGATAGCCGGTCCTGGCGGTGCCTGGGAACGTATTGCACAAAGGATCAGGCGCATTCCCGAATATGTCCAATCCTTTGTCGGCGCCTTCGACAATGTCGAGACTGCCGATGACATCCGTTTCACTGATATTGCCAACGCAATCGCCGCGTTTGTGGCGTTGGAATGGCGCGCCGATGACAGTTCGTTTGATCGCTATTTGCGTGGTGATGAAAGCGCCATGGGACCGGCGGCAAGCGCGGGCATGACATTGTTTTACGGAAAGGCAAATTGCAGCATCTGCCATTCCGGCCCGTTGCAGACGGATCATGAATTCCACGCCATAGCGATGCCGCAACTGGGGCCCGGGCGGACAGCTCGGTTTGAATCCCATCAGCGCGATATCGGCCGTATGCGGGTCACCGGTAAATCCGATGATGCCTACCGGTTCAGGACACCAAGTCTCCGCAACGTGGAACTGACCGCGCCGTATGGACACGCGGGAGCCTATTCCAGCCTAGAAGCAGTCGTCCGGCATCATTCAGACCCGGTCGGATCGCTCGAAAAATATGACAAATCGCAAGTGGTCCTTGCTGATGTCGAAGACTGGAATCGTCGCGATTGGGCGATCCAGGACAATCCGCAGGAGACCGCAGCCATTGCCTCGGCGAACCAATTGCAGCCGACTCCGCTGTCCGATGGCGAGATTGCCAGACTGGTCTCTTTCCTAAAGTCACTGACAGACCACAAGAGCCTGCCGGGCCGACTGGGGGTTCCGAGCAGTGTACCAAGTGGCCTGCCGGTTGATTGATCTACTCGGTGGGGCGAACCAGCTTCATGGTGTTGCCCAGACGCTCAAGACGGATGTGCTGGCCGGCCTGAACGGCTTGCCAATCGGATGTTTCACCGTCCGGCCAGATTACCCTCACACGCAGCTCCCGGGATTTTCCGGTACCTAAATGATGAACCCCCAACGTACCGCCGGCATGGCCGCCGCCGATGGTGACTTCACGGTGCCAGGAACGCGTGCCGTCCGATACCTCAATCCAGGAACCGACGGCATTTCTGTTGTTGCCGTTCTGCAGCAATTCAACGGCTAACCAGTTCCCGCTGTTCGCAGTGCGGTTTTCGTTGAGCTCCAGTCCGGCGCGCCGGTTGTTGACGACGATATCGAGCAGTCCGTCCCGATTGAGATCGACAACGGCGGCTCCCCGGGCACGCTCCGTCGTTGCGAGACCGGCCTTGTCGCCGAATTCTTTGAAACTGCCGTCAGACTGCTGCATGAGAAGATTGTTCGGATCGCGCATCGCGGTATCCGGCATTTGGTCGACATTGCCTTTGGCAACAAACAAATCATCTTTCCCGTCATTGTCGACATCGCCAAAAGCGGCATGCCAGCCGGAAGACGGACGGCCTTCATCGCCGACATAAGGGATATGCGCCGTAATGCCGCGCTGATATGGCGACTCCTCGTATGTCGGCGACTTTCCGTCGCTGGACAGCAGTTGAAGCTTCTGATCGCCCATGCTGGTCAGATAGACTTCCGGCACGCCATCGCCCGAAATATCACGGCTGGCAATGCCCATTCCCCAAATGCTCAGCGGCTTCCAGCCTTCGGCTTCAGTGTATTGCCGGGGTGTTTTGTCAAACCGCCACAGCTGCTCCTGGCCGTCATGGACATAATAGTGCCGATCATTGCTGATCCGCAGATCCTGCCGTCCGTTGCGGCCCCAATCGCTGAACAGGGCAGAGAGTGCACAATATCCGGGAGACAACAGGGCAGGTGGCGAATAGTGGTCACCATCGGCGCGATAGAAGGCGTTTTTGTCGCATGCGCCAAACGGTCCGTTAGGATTGTCCCGGTCCACATAATTGCCGAAGACGAGAGTTGGAAGCGATCTGTCGGCTTCCCAGGTTGCCGTGAAGGCCGTCGTCCAGCGATCGCGTCCGTCAAATGTCCATTTCTCATCGGCCCCTTCGAACCGGCAGCCACCCAGTCCCCTGTAGAGCTTGTTGGACCCGACCCGCATGATTGCCAGATCAATGCTGCCGTCGCTGTCTATGTCGATTGGATAGGCGCCCGTCACTCCGGTCAGCGCCAGTTCGGATGACTGTGCCAGCGTGAAATTCAGCGAGCCTCCCTCTCGTTCCGTCCGATTGATCAACAAGGAGGATGGGGCAGTGCCACCGGCCGCAAATATCTCTGGAAATCCATCCTTATTGCAATCGAATACCGCGACACCTCCGCCGACAAAGTGTTCCCAGCCACCGATATATTGATGCACAATCCCCAGTTGCGGAGCGCGATCGACAAATTTCGGAGCCGACCAGGCGTTCGCTGGCAGGAGACCGGTCGCAATCGCCATCAGAAGTATGCGGCGGAGATGTGTTGTAGTCATTATGATCCCGGCACCTTTGGTTGAAAACGGTACATCCACTCTCCAAGCAAAGGATTGCATGAATGGCAAGCTGTCTGAGTCAATTCCTGCCGGGATGGCGCAGCTTCGAGATGATTTCAACGGTGGCCTGCCGAACCGGTGGAATACAGGAAGACAACAGTTCAATGCGGTCAAATTGATTGGGATTGCTGATCACGGTTTGGCGCAAAGCATTGCCGAAGGCCATTCGCAGTTCCGTACCGATATTGAATTTCGAAACATTGGTTTCGGTGGCAAGCCTGCAGCGGACATCAGACGGAATTCCGCTTCCGCCATGCAGCACCAGGGGCACATCGGTTACAACTTCAATCGCCCGCACGGCGTCGAAATCGATGATCGCGTGCTTTTCCGTCTGCAGATGAACATTGCCGACCGAGACTGCCAGGGCGTCGACCCCGGTTTCTTGTGCAAATCGACCGGCCTCTATTGGATCCGTTGCGGCGGATGCTGCTCCGGAATCATAACCGACAAACCCGACTTCGCCCTCAACTGAAACACCCGCAGGGTTGGCTTTTTCAACGACGCTGGCGGTCAGGTCTATGTTTTGCTGCAAGGACAATTGTGAGCCATCGAACATGACGGACGTGAAACCGTGCTCAATGCCTTTGAAGCAGTCGTCGACGTTTTGTCCGTGGTCAATGTGACAGACGATCGGCACGCTCGCCTGGTCGGCCAAATGGCGAAACATCGCGCCAAGAACCGGGATTGGCGTATGTTTGCGGCAACCGGGACCAGCTTGAAGAATGATCGGAATGCCGGTTTCCTCAGCCGCCTCAACATAGGCGACGGCGTCTTCCCAACCCAGAACCACTAATCCGGCAACGGCATATCCTTCAGCCCGGGCTGCGTGCAGCAGACCGGTCATGGATACTGCTGTCATTTGAACTTCGCGATCATGTCCTTGATGCCGGGAATGGTTTCTATCTGGTAGGCGTGCGTCGGTTGAAAATATTGCACCAGCGAGCGCTGGCTCAACCCACCGAGAATTGTGAAGTAGTACATCTCATATCCCGGCGCGGCGACGCAGGGGTGGTATCCCTTGTCGATGGCAAATGTCGAGCCATCGACCAGATGAAACGCTTCACCGGGCTTGCCGTCCTCAGCTTGCAGAAGCTGCATGCCGAAGCCGTGAGCGGGCCGGAAGCGGAAATTGTAGACCTCATCATGCCTGGTCTCGTCGGGTAAGCGATCGGAATCGTGTTTGTGCGGCGGAAAACCGGACCACCCGCCGGCACCTACCGTATAGAGTTCCGAAACCAGAAGGCGGCCGACCTTGTCATGCTGCTTCTGGCCAAGAATGTGCTTGATCTTGCGATGGGTCTTGGTGTCGTCGGAACCATACTGGACAAGATCGATGTCCTCGGCACGGATTGCGAAAGGGGTCAGGACCTCATCATATTTTGCACCGGCGACAAATACCTCGGCGGTTTCGGACTCACAAACGAATTCTGTCTTTGCACCTGACGGTACATAGATGCCTTCAGGTTCGCCATCCCAGACATCCTGCCCACGCCGGCCAACATCCGGAAAGGACACACCCTCGACCTTCGCGCTGACCGTTCCGGTCGCCGGCACGATACAGGTCTCATATCCCGGCACCGAATACTCGAATGCCTGGTCCCGTCCGAGCTTGACGATGTTAAAATATGTCAGCGGGACACGGGAGTCTCCGGCATCCACCAACGGGCTGTTGTTGTTGTCAAATGGAGGAATGTGCATGGAAGTTCCCTTCTTCAGATTCCGTTATCCGGTGAGTCGAGATGAATGTATCGAGATCGCCACGGTCCGGCATGGCCGGGGCACAGCCGACCCTGCCGACGACGATTGCCGCGCTGGCCGACCCCTGTTGAACGCAATCGGCCAGCGGCATCCGTTGTGCCAATCCGGCAACCAGCGCGCCCATGAAGGCGTCTCCGGCGCCGAACGGTTTGAGTGCGCTGACCGGGAATATTCCGGTCTGGAATGATCCGCCTGGAGTGAATGTTATGGAGCCCAGTTCGCCCATCTTGTAGATGACGATCGCAGCGCCCGACCCGGCAAGTTGTTCGGCAAAGGCCAGACCCTTGTCCTTGCCGCCGGCCATCACACCGAATTCATCGTCATTGCCGACAATAATATCGCTGTATCCGGCTGCCCTTTCGTAGACAGAAGCCGCCTCCTGCATCGATGTCCAAGTGTAAGGCCGGTAATCAATGTCGAAGATAACCGGTAACCCGTCCTTGCGAGCCAATTCGAACGCTTTGAAAGTTGCGTCCCGGGATGGGTTTCTCGCCAATACAGTGCCGGTGGTGATCAGGCCACCATAGGAAGAATAGTCGACGGCAGAGATATCGCCGTCGTTCATTTCGAAATCAGCAGCGCCGTTGCGGTAGATTACCGATTGATGATCTTCAACGCGGCTTTCAGCAATGGCGAATGAGTTTCGTGCCTCGCCACCAACCGACCTGACATGTGTTGTGTCCACGTTGTAGTGCGTGAGCCTGTTGCGGGCCAACCTTCCAATCGCGTCGTCCGACACAGCCGTTACCAGCGATGCTCTCCCACCGAGCTTGATGATGCCAACTGCAATATTTGCCGATGAACCGCCCAAGTCGGTCACAAATCCTGTTGCATCCTCGATCCTGGTGCCCGGAGGGTCAGGATAAATGTCGACACCGGCGCGGCCGATGACAACAAAATTGTTCCGCTCGAGCCGTTTCAGTACGTCTCCCACGTCAGATACCCTTGCGCTGCCTTTTGCGACCTTCTTCCCACTCGATATGAGCGGCGTGAACGTCCTTGCTGTCGCTGATATGCGGCGTGCCGACCTCCCACCAGGCATGGCCTTCGTCGGTCCAGCCTTCATAGGCATCGACTTTCATGCAGATGACGTAGGTGCGGTCACTTTCGCGGGCGCGCTCGAAAGCCAGTTTTAACTCGTCGATCGAGCCAACGGTCTCTGCGTTTGCACCAAGCGAGCGTGCATGGGATTCGAAATCAACCGCAAACGGTTCGACCGCCAGGTTGCAGTCGCTGATGAGGTTGTTGAATGATGTGTTGCCGGTGTTGTTCTGCAATTTGTTGATCACGGCGAAACCGCCATTGTCGCAGACGACAATAATCAGTTTCCGGCCGGACAAGACCGAAGAGTAGATGTCGGAGTTCAACATCAGATAGGAACCGTCACCGACAAAGACGATGGTATTGGCTTCCGGTTCGTTTTCCATCTGCGCCATGCGCGCGCCCCAGGCACCGGCAATTTCGTAGCCCATGCAGGAGAAACCGAATTCGACGTCGACGGAGCCGATTGATTTGGTGCGCCAGTTTGCGGTTACCTCGGCCGGCAAGCCGCCGGCGGCGGAGACGACACGGTCTTTGTCGCCGCAAACATCATTTACCGCGCCGATCACCTGAGCATAGGACAGAGGCCGATTGCCAGGGCGGATGTTTTGCCCGACATATCCGATCCAGGCATCCCGTTCCTTTGCCGCGGTGTCTTTCCATGTGGGAGGAGTGCGGTAGCCTTCGAGTGCGTCCTGCATTTTCTCGAGGCAAACCTTTGCGTCACCGACGACCGGCATCGACAGATGTTTTCCTGCATCGTGGCGGCCGACATTTATCGAAATGATCTTTGCGTCCGGATCGAAGGCGGTCCAGGAACCGGTAGTGAAATCCTGCAATCTTGTACCGATAGCCAGGATGACATCGGCTTTTTCCGCCAGATTGTTGGCCGAATTAGATCCGGTAACACCAATTGGTCCCAGATTCAGCGCATCATCATGCAGCAGGTTGGCGCGTCCAGCGATGGTTTCAACAACCGGGATATTGTGCGTTCTGGCGAAATCAGCCAGTTCGGCGGTCGCCAGGCTATATTGCACCCCGCCACCCGCGATGATCAGCGGTCGCTCCGCAGATTTCAGCAAACCGGCAGCGTTTGAGATTTCGATGTCATCAGGGCTTTGCCTGCGGATAAAGTGGGTCCGCGGCTCAAAGAACTGCGCCGGATAGTCGTAGGTCCAACCCTGCACGTCCTGAGGCAGACCGAGAAAAGCCGGTCCGCAATCAGCGGGATCCAACAGTGTCGCGATCGCTGCGGGCAGGGACTGGATAATCTGTGCCGGATGGCCGACCCGATCCCAAAACCTGGTCACGCAGCGGAAAGCATCATTGACCGATATTGACGGGTTGTGAAAATGCTCGACCTGCTGCAGCACAGGATCGGGCAATCGCGTTGCGAAGGTGTCGCCGCACAACATAAGCAAGGGCAACCGATTGGTGTGGGCGATGCCGGCGGAAGTCAGCATGTTCGTTGTGCCAGGTCCAGCCGAGGAACTGGCGAACATGAAGCGGCGGCGCAGTTTCTGCTTGGCGTACCCGATTGCAGCCATTGCCATCGACTGTTCATTCTGACCTCGCCAGACGGGCAATTCCTCGCGATGCTGATAAAGCGCTTCGCCAAGACATGTCACGTTGCCATGACCAAAAATCGCAAACCCGCCGGCGCACAATCGTGTGGTCTTGCCGTCTATTTCGATATGCTGATTGGCCAGATGCCGAACCAATGCCTGTGCCATGGTCAGTTTGATTGTCTGCATTGTGTTTGCCTTTGCGGGATTGGCAGAGCCGGGCAACACCGCCGTCCGGAACGTGTGAATCTGTGACTTCGGAAGCGAAATTCATTCTTGTGCGCTTCCAACGACGCCGACACCATGATAAACGCATCGAATATCATTGCAAGCGGTTGCAAAAATCTTTGGAGCAAACAGGTGACAAATATCGGAATCGGAATGATTGGCGGCGGTTACATGGGCAAAGCCCACTCCGTTGCCCTGAATGCCGTCGGCGCGGTTTTTGATACCGGATTGCGGCCGGTCTGCGAAATGATCTGTACAACAACGGAGGCCGGCGCGGCCGAAAAAGCGAGAACCTTCGACTTTCATCGCTCAACGGCAAACTGGAAAGTCCTGGTCGAGGACCCGAAGGTCGAAGCTGTCTACATTGCCTCACCGCAGGAAACACACCTCGAAATCGCTCTGGCTGCTTTCGCGCTGGGCAAACCGGTGTTCTGCGAAAAGCCGCTGGGAGCGACATTGGAAGACAGCCGGGCGATGGCAGCGGAAGCCGAGAAGGCGGGTGTCACCAATATGATGGGTTTTAACTACATCCGAACCCCGGCATCGCAACTTGCCCGGGAGATCATCGCGTCGGGAGAAATCGGCGAGGTGACCTATTTTCGCGGGGAACATACCGAGGATTTTTTCTCCGATCCCGAAAGCCCTGCAACCTGGCGGACGACCGGGCGTTCCAACGGCACCATGGGCGATCTTGCACCGCATATGATCAATGCCGCCCTTGGATTGATCGGACCGGTATCGTCACTGATTGCCGATATCGAAACGGTTCACAAGGAGCGACCGGGGGAAAACGGCCGGGAGGCCGTGACGAATGATGATCAGGGACAGTTTCTTTGCCGGTTCGAAAACGGTGCCATGGGCATGCTCTATTTCAGCCGCATCGCGACCGGTCGAAAAATGGGATATATTTACGAGGTCTTCGGCACAAAGGGCGCCATTCGTTTCGATCAGGAGGACCAAAACGCCCTTTGGCTCTACAATGGCGATGCGAAGCCTGACCGTGAGGGTTTCACCAAAATCCTGACGGGGCCGAGGCATCCAGACTATCTGGCCTTCTGTCAGGGCCCCGGTCACGGGACCGGCTATCAGGATCAGATCATTATCGAGGCCAAAGATTTCCTTCAGGCCATCGAGACGGGACAGGCGGTCTGGCCGACTTTTCAGGATGGACTCATGGTCCACGAAGTTGTTGAAGCCTGCTGGCGCTCGCATGAACAGAAACGCTGGGTCTCCATCAGTGACCTTTGAATATCAAGTTAACTCTCGGTGATGTTGCATGACGATACGAATTGGAAATGCCCCCTGTTCCTGGGGTGTGGAATTTGCTGACGATCCACGAAACCCGGCCTGGGAGCGGGTTCTGGATGAGTGCAAGACTGCCGGTTACACTGGCATTGAACTCGGTCCGGTGGGGTATATGCCGGAGGATCCGGCCCGTCTTGGTGACGCCTTGCAGCAGCGCGGGCTCGAGTTGATCGGCGGTGTGGTTTTTCGCCCGTTTCACGACAGCCAAAAATGGAGCGATGTGCTGGATGGCGCGGTGCGTACCTGCAAAGCTCTGGTTTCGCACGGCGCTCAGCATCTCGTTCTGATCGACTCGATTTCGCCTCGGCGGGCGCCAACGGCCGGCCGGCCGGCCGAAGCCGAGCAGATGGCGCCGGCAGAGTGGTCAGAATACGTTGAGCGCATCCGGACCATCGCAAAACTGGGATCCGAGGAATACGGACTGACCGTCGAGATACATCCGCATGCGGCCGGGTTCATCGATTTCGAACCCGAGGTGGAACGGTTGCTTGAGGAGATCGATGACGGTCTGCTGAACATCTGCATCGACACTGGGCATTGCACCTATGCCGGATTTGATCCGATACCCTTCATGCGGCGGCACATGGACCGCATTACATATGTTCATTTCAAAAACACCGACGCGAAGGTGAAGGCGGACGTAATTGCCAATCGTACCGGGTTCTATGAGGCCTGTGGCGACGGGATTTTCTGCAATCTGAGTGATGGCGAGGTCGACTTCCCGGCAGTTCGCCAGTTGCTCATCGACCAGGGGTATAACGGCTGGTGCACTGTCGAGCAGGACTGCGATCCGGCCGGCGACACATCACCGATTGATGATGCCCGAGCCAACCGCGAATATCTCGCATCCATCGGATTCAATTGAGTGGCAACAAGATGACAAAACTGAACTGGGCAATGATCGGAGGCGGTGAGGGCAGTCAGATTGGGCCGGTACATCGTATCGCGGCCAATATGGATGGCCGCTTTGAAATGGTAGCGGGAGCGCTGGATGCGGATCCGGACCGCGGCCGTGATTTCGCGCGGCGGCTGGGCATTTCCGCAGACCGCTCCTATGGCAACTGGCAGGAAATGCTGGCAGGTGAAAGTAATCGTGACGACCGGGTGGATCTGGTCACCGTGGCAACGCCGAATGCAACCCATTTTGAAATCAGCAAAGCCTTCCTGGAAGCCGGTTTTGATGTGCTTTGCGAAAAGCCGATGACCATGACCGTTGAAGAGGGAGAGGAGATCGTCAAGATCGCAGAGGCCAGCGGACGCGTCTGTGCCGTCAATTACGGTTACTCCGGATACCCTCTTGTTCGTCACATGCGGGCGATGGTCAAACGCGGAGATATCGGCCGGGTTCGCCTTGTCAAAGCCGAGTTTGCGCACGGGTTTCATGCGGATGCGGAGGATGCCAACAATCCGCGTGTCCGGTGGCGTTATGATCCGGCGCAGGCAGGGACGTCTGCGGTTTTCGCCGATTGCGGAATCCATGCGCTGCACATGGCCAGTTTTACTGCAAACCAGGACGTAACGACGCTGTCAGCCGATTTCGTATCCTGCCTGAACAGCCGGGAACTGGAAGACGATGCGATGATCAATTTTCGCATGGATGGCGGCGCGGTCGGCCGGTTGTGGACCAGCGCGGTTGCCATCGGCCGCATGCACGGTCTCAACATTCAGATATTTGGCGAAAAGGGCGGCCTGAAGTGGGCTCAGGAGCAACCAAACCAATTGTACCACACTGCCTTGAACGAACCGGTTCGGGTGTTGGAAAGAGGCGGCCCGAATTTGTCGCCCGAGGCCGATCGTGGTTCGCGGGTGGCGATAGGTCATGCCGAGGGCATGCCGGTGGCGTTCGCCAACATCTATCTTGACCTCGCGGAGGTGATCACATCGCGCAAGGCCGGCCGCGAGCCGGATGCCGCGGCGATGCACTATCCAAAAGCTGTGGACGGCCTGCGCTCGATGGCCGCGGTCCACGCCGCGGTTCAATCGGCCGCCAGCAATGGTGCCTGGACGGATGCACGTCCGCCGTCGCTGCGCACGCCGAAATAAAATCAGACGCTTTTCAGCGTCTGCCGTTCGACAATGGTGCAAGGAAAGAGCCGTTTTTCAGGGGTTCGTTCGTGGTCGTTGACCATCGAGACGACCAAATCGACTGAACTCAGGATGATGTCGCGCGTCGGCTGGCGCACGGTGGTAAGCCCATAGGCCTCCCATTCGGACATCTTCATGTCATTGAAACCGATGAAGCCCAGTTCTTCCGGAATGTTAATGCCGCGACCACGGGCTGCGTCCATCGCGCCCATACAGATGAGGTCATCGCCGCAGAACACAGCATCGACTTTCTTTTCATCCAGCAAAGCGTTCATGACCACCTTGCCGGCATCGTAGGTATAATCATCGGCATAGCGCATGTCGGCTGGTACCAGGCCCGCTTTCTTCAGGCCATCGAGGAAACCGGCTCCGCGGTCCTGCGCCGAACTTGAGCTTTCGGGCCCACCCAGAAAGGCGATGGATCGATAACCATGCTGTAACAGGGTTTCGACCGCCATTTCACCGGAACGTCGGTTGTCGATCCCCACGACATGAATATCGACATCGGATGAGATACGGCCAAATGCATGGACAACCGGAACTCCGGCATCCTTGAACGCCTTGGCAAATACCGGTGGCAGCGTCGAGGATGCGACCACCACCCCATCGACGCTGTACTGTTTGAGCATCCTTACGGAATGTTGTGGATCGGTTTCATCGCTGAGATTGACGAGCAGGGGGCGCAAGCCCCGCTCCTGAAGTGCGCGGGTGAAAAGGTCGAACACTTCCAGAAATACCGGATTTTGGAAGTTGTTAGCGACGAGGCCGATCAGGCTGGTGCGACTGGTGGCAAGACTGCGGGCAATAAGGCTTGGAGAATAGCCAAGCTCAAGGGCCGCTTTTTCGACCTTCTTGCGGGTCTTGCTGGAGACACTTGCCCCTTCGGTGTAAGCGCGCGAGACCGCTGATTGGGAAACACCGGCTCTTTCCGCCACCTCTTTGAGAGTTACCGCCATGGCAGCGTTTTCCAATTCGTTTCATTCATCATGCGATCTTCCAGTCGGTCAGACCGATCTATAGCACCCAACGGGTTCATGCAAAAACACTGCAAGCGGTTGCATGATATTTATCTGTCTTGTCGAAACAAATATCCCGCTGTTCCGTTAAACGGACGGGAATCCTGAGTTTGCAAGATGCAGGAAGATGTGTTCGCATGATCAAATTTCAGAAATCGATAAAACCGCGGAACCGATCGACGTGAATATGCGGGAATCACTGACTATTGAAGATCTGCGGAGGCGCGCGCAACGGCGCGTTCCGCGCATGTTTTACGACTATGTCGAAGCCGGTTCGTGGAGCGAGTCGACACGTGACGCCAACATCGCAGACCTTGCGGACATTGTTTTTCGCCAACGCGTTGCCGTGGACATCTCAACCCGTGACCTGACGGCCAATATGCTGGGTCAGGAATTCAGCTTGCCGATCGGTCTCGCCCCGGTTGGGCTGACCGGCATGCAGTACCCGGATGGGGAAATCCACTCCGCACAGGCTGCCAAAGCGGCCGGTATTCCCTATGTCCTGTCCTCCATGAGCGTTTGCTCGATTGAGGATGTGGCATCAACCGTTCGATCTCCATTCTGGTTCCAGCTTTATGTGATGCGTGATCGCGGGTTCACGGAAGGCCTGATCAGTCGCGCCGAGGCGGCCGGCTGCAAGGTGCTTGTGTTGACCCTCGATCTCCCGATTATGGGGCAGCGCCACGCGGATATTCGCAATGGTCTCGGCAGCAAAGGGATATCAGTGCGCAATCTGCTCAACGTTGCAACAAAGCCACAATGGCTGGCGGGAATCCTGCGGACAAAACGCCGGAGCCTGGGCAATCTGGTTGGCCACGTCGACGGTGTGGATGATGCCGCCTCGCTGCGGGAGTGGGTCGGTAAGCAGTTCGATCCCTCGCTTGACTGGGACGATGTCGCAGCGTTTCGCGCCCGCTGGCCGGGCAAGCTCGTGCTGAAGGGCATACTGGACGAAGATGATGCCCGGCAGGCAGCTGATATAGGTGCCGACGCGATTATCGTTTCCAATCATGGCGGGCGGCAACTTGATGGCGCGCCGTCCTCCATATCAGTCCTCCCGTCGATTGTTGCGGCGGTCGGCAATCGGGTGGAGGTCTATGTCGACGGCGGCATACGCAGCGGCCAGGATGTCCTCAAAGCGCTTTCTCTTGGTGCACGGGCCGTTTTTGTCGGTCGGGCTTATACCTATGGGCTTGGCGCTGGAGGCCGAGCCGGCGTGGACAGAGCGATTGAGATTCTCAAAAACGAACTCGACCAGTCGATGGCTTTGACAGGTAATCTGTCCGCCCGACGGATTGATTCCAAGACTATCTTTGCGCGCGGTCACCGCGCATAGGCTGCGCTCACTCGGGCTCAGATTGGTTTGTCGGCATCCCGGCGATGGTCAACCGCGTTCCGGCGTTTTGCATGGCTTCGGTAATGGCTTTTGGTGATTGACGGTCGGTTATCAATTCATTGAATCCGAGGAAACCGGTGACATTGATCAGTCCGCGCCGGCCGAATTTGGTGTGGTCGGTCACCACGATCTTCCGTTCTCCGCAGGATAGCACCATGCGGGCAAATTCGGATTCTTCGAGGTCGAAATCCATCACGCCCTCGACATTGACAGCGCCGGCAGAAATGACCGAATGCACGACGGCGAAGCGACTGATGAAATCAATCGCCGAATTGCCGAATGCGGCGCCTGAATCGCTTCTCAGTTCACCTCCGGCCATGTAGACGCGGTTGCCGTTGACCGAGACAAGTGTGTGAGCAATGTCCGAGGAATTGGTAATCACCGTCAATCGCTGATGCTTCATCAGTTCACGGGCAACGAAACTTGTCGTTGTGCCGGTGTCGAGCATGACGGAATCACCATTACGGATGGTGGAGGCGAGATGCCGGGCGATGGCTTTCTTGGCCGTGGCGTTCTCTCGCATCCGGCGTTGAAAGGGAGCCTCCCCAAATTGCCCGGCGAGGCCGACAGCACCGTGTATCTTGAGCACTGAGCCGTTTTCCGTCAGCGGTTTCATGTCCCGCCGAACCGTTTCCAACGAAACATCGAGCCGTTTTGCCAGGGCGGATATCGTGACGGTCCCTTCCATGTTCAGGATGCGCAGGATTTCCGTATGGCGTTTGGACAGCATTGTAGGTGGTTCCGCAGGGTGGCCAGATCTTCAACTAAGTAGGCGACATAGGTAAAAATATCCACAAATTCGGGCATAAAATACACAAATTGCCACATTCGACGATTGACAGCCCCCAACTTCCCAAGCGTTAATGACTTACGGACAGGGGTGTCGAGCGATGACCGGCCAAATCCGACCGGCAGGTTGCAAGCATCCCGGGTACCGAAAACAAGGTGCACAGGGAACTCGATATGAAAGCAATTCACCGCAGTACAACACGGTTTGTCGCCGGACTTGCAGCATCGGCCATTGCCCTCGCAGCAGGTGCCTTTTCTGCAACAGCACAGGAGTCGACCGACCCCATCAAGCTGACACTCCATGACTGGACCGGCCAGTTGATCACCACACAGCTTATGGGCGAGGTGCTGAAAAAGGCCGGCTACAATATTGAATATGTGCAAGCTGACTATCTTGCCCAGTTCGCCGGACTTCAGACCGGCGACCTGAGTGTGGCAATGGAAATGTGGGAAACCACCGGCCGCGACGCGATGGATGCAGCAACGGCCACCGGCAAGGTGGAGAACTTCGGCGCGACGGGAATGAAGGCCAAGGAAGAGTGGTGGTATCCGTCCTACATGAAAGAAAAATGCCCGGGCCTGCCCAATTGGAAAGCACTCAAGGAAGCATCCTGCGCGGAAGCTTTCTCTACGGCCGAAACCGCACCCAAGGGACGATATCTTGGCGGACCGGTGACTTGGGGCGGGTTTGACGACGAACGCGCTGAAGCACTCGACCTTCCGTTTGAAGTGATTCATGCCGGAACCGATGCCGCTCTGTTTGCCGAACTTGAAAGTGCCTATCAGCGAAAAGCGCCTATCCTGCTTTGGATCTATGCACCGCATTGGGCACCAGCCAAATATGAGGGCGAGTGGGTCGAATTCCCGGAATATTCCGCGGATTGCTACAATGATCCTGCATGGGGCTCGAACGCGGATATGGCGTATGATTGTGGCAAGCCGTTCGGTGAAATCTGGAAAGTCGGCTGGTCTGGCGTGAAGGACAAGTGGCCAGGTGCGCACAAAGCCATCAAGGCGTTTACGATCAATAATGACGAAATGGGAGCGATGATCACTTCCGTCGATCTGGACGGCAAGAAAGTGGATGAGGTTGTGGCTGAATGGATCGGCGCAAATGAAAGCCGCTGGATGAAGTGGATCGCCAAATAGCGTAAAACGAGAATTCTGAATTGGCCGCCGCAGCACCGCAGTGAAGCAGCGGCCATTTCAACCCCGAATTCTCGATCCTCTGAGGCAATGATGTCGTCGCCCGAAGCCAAACTGGTTTGTCGTAATATATGGAAATTGTTCGGGCACCGCGCCGCTGAAAAACTCAGCGAAATGGGCGGCAATCCTTCGCTTGAGGATATTTCGGCGGCCGAGCTGGTCAGTGCGGTTCGAAACGTCGACCTGACGGTCAATGAGGGCGAAATCTTCGTGATCATGGGCCTTTCCGGATCCGGAAAATCAACTCTGGTTCGCTGCCTTTCAAGGCTGGTGGAGCCGACGGCGGGCGAGATTCTGTTTCACGGCACCAATCTTCTTGCGGCGACCGAAACAGAGATGATCGAAATTCGCCGGCACAAGATGGGAATGGTCTTTCAGCATTTTGCGTTGCTGCCGCATATGACCGTCCTGAACAACGTCGCATTCCCGCTGGAAATTCAGGGGATCGGTCGAGACGAACGGGAACACCGTGCCCGGGACATGATCACGCTTGTCGGACTTGCAGGGCGGGAGGATTCCTACCCACGCGAATTGTCAGGTGGTCAGCAGCAGCGGGTTGGAATCGCCCGGTCGCTGGCTGTCGAACCGGAATTATGGTTCCTCGATGAGCCGTTTTCGGCACTTGATCCGCTGATCCGCCGGGAAATGCAGGATGAATTTATCAGGCTTCAGTCGGTTTTGAAGAAAACCATCGTGTTCATCACCCATGATTTCGATGAGGCGATACGGCTGGCTGACCGGATCGCGATCATGAAGGACGGGGAGATCGTCCAATCCGGAACGCCGGAGGACATCGTGCTTAATCCGGCCACCGACTATGTCGAGGAATTCACCCGTGCGGTGCCGCGCGCCAAGGTCGTTCGGGTCGCATCGGTTATGAAACCGGCGAGCGGAGGGGCTCCGGAAAAGGAAGTGTCCGACCGCTCGACGGTTTCCGATGCAGCAGCGTTGTTCCTCGATGGAGCCGAACGGCTGCGGGTGAACAGCGCTGATGGCTCCTTAGTCGGCATATTACACAAATCAGATGTTGTCGATCTGATGCTCAGGGGCTGATCATGTCTGAATTGCCCGATGCCAAAATTCCGACGCAAGCCCAAGCTGTTTGGCGCAATGGTGCGTTTGGTCTTGGATTGGCCATTATCTGCTTTGTGCTGTTCTCGACCTATGGAAAATCACTCGCACCATGGGCATTTTCCTTTCCGAAGACTCAGACATTTCCTGTCGCACGCTGGATCAGTCAGTTCACCAAATGGCTGATCAATGACGCCACGTTCGGGCTCTTTACCTTCACCGATCTGACCCGATTTATCGCTGCGGTTATTGATTTACCCTATCAGATCGCTCTCAGCCTGTTCGCTACCGGTTTCATGTCGGGACCCGGATCGAGCGCGGTGCAATTGCTGCCTCCGATCTCCTGGATCGCAGTGATCGCGATTGTCGGCCTGATGGGATTTTACATTGGCGGTCGCCGGCTCGCGCTAGTGGTTGCTTCCTGTTTTGTCTTTATCGCTGTTTTCGGACAGTGGACAAGCGCGATGGTTACATTGGCCTCCATTTTGGTTGCCGTGCCGCTTGGGATTGCCGGCGGCCTTTTTCTCGGAATAGGAGCCTATCGCTGGAAATGGCTTGAGCGCGCTTTGCTGCCGCTACTCGATCTGATGCAGACCATCCCGGTTTTCGCCTATCTGGTGCCGATCCTTTTTCTGTTCGGGTTTGGCGCGACGGCGGCGGTTGTCGCCACTTTGATCTACGCCATGCCGCCAATGACACGGGTGACCATGCTTGCCTTGCAACGCGTCATGCCGGAGGTGCGTGATCTCGGCAACATGATCGGATGTACGCGTCGCCAGATGATGTGGCGCGTGCTTTTACCTTCGGCGAAGGAAAGCCTGATGGTCGGTGTGAACCAGGTGATCATGCTGTCGTTGAACATGGTGATCATCGCATCGATGATCGGCGCCGGAGGCCTCGGGTTTGATGTGCTGGCAGCCTTGCGGCGACTGGATTTCGGGGCGGGGCTGGAAGCCGGCCTGGCCATCGTGGCGCTGGCGATTGCTCTCGATCGTTTGAGTCAGGCCTTTGCCGGCAGTTCTGCCGCGACGGGAAACCGGTCATCACGCGGCCTCATTGCCCGCCATCCATATTTGGCGGCTTCGTTTTTGGTCGTGATTGTTTCCGGATTTCTTGGATTGGCTTTCCCGGCGGTACAGTCCTATCCGGAGATGTTGCAGATATCGACCGGTACATTCTGGTCGCAGGTCGTCAAATGGATAAACGTCAATTTCTTCGACGCCCTTGAGGCGTTCAAGAACACGCTGCTCCTCAACATACTCATACCGTTCAAGCGACTGCTTCTCGGCCTGCCGTGGGCTGGGGTGGTGGTATTCCTTGCGATATCGGGTTGGTTGTTGCGCGGTCCGAAGCTGGCATTGCTCACCGGGGCGCTGAGCTTTTTGATCGCTGCAACCGGGCAGTGGGAAAAGGCGATGATTACGGTCTACCTCTGCGGAATTTCGGTGCTGTTCGCCGCACTTATCGGCATCCCGATTGCCATTATGGCAGCTGAACGGGATCGATTGTGGGGGTGGGTGCGCCTTGCCATCGATACACTGCAGACGCTGCCATCCTTCGTCTACCTCATGCCTGCGGTGATGTTGTTTCGGGTTGGCGATTTCACCGCGATGATCGCCGTGGTGGCCTATTCAGTTGCGCCGGCCATTCGCTACACCGTTCTCGGTATTCAAGGGGTTGATCCGCGCCTGGTTGAGGCAGGCCGGGCAATGGGCTGTACGAACCTGCAACTGTTGACCCGCATCAAGCTGAAATTGGCGCTCCCGGAAGTATTGCTGGGTCTGAACCAGACGATCATGTTCGCGCTGTCGATGCTGGTGATTACCGCGCTTGTCGGGACCCGCGACCTTGGACAGGAGGTCTATATCGCCCTGACCAAGGCGGATCCCGGGCGGGGGCTTGTGGCAGGTCTGGCGGTGGCTTTCATAGCGATCATCGCGGACCGGCTGATTTCGGCCGGCGCTTTCAGGGCGCGCGCACGGCTTGGCTTGCAGGAGGGAGCACAGTGACCGCAATGGATAGAATTGCAGAACTGCCTTGCTGGTACGGCGAGATAACCAGCGAGCCGCTGACCGGAGGGCTTTCAAATGAAAGCTGGCTGGTTACAGACACCAACGGAAAACATGTCGTGCGGTTTGGCAGTGACTACCCGTTTCATCATGTGTTTCGGGATCGCGAAGTCATGGTTGCCAAGGCAGCGCATTCGGCCGGTTTCGCCCCCGAAGTGGAACACGCCGAACCTGGAATAATGGTTTCGGCCTTCCTTGATGCGCGCACCTGGACACCTGAAGATATGCGCGCCGAGCCAGAGCGCATCGGCGGTTTGCTGCTGGATTTTCACAATCAGATGCCGGAAGAGATTTCGGGTGCAGGTTTCATGTTCTGGGTATTCCATGTCATCCGCGACTATGCCCGTACGCTGGATGCGGGCAACAGCAGACATATGCCGCAGGTGCCCGCTTATCTGGAAACAGCATCAGAGCTTGAAGTTGCGCAAGTTCCGATGCCGATCATATTCGGCCACAATGACCTGCTTCCCGGAAACATACTCGATGACGGTGAGCGGCTGTGGCTGATCGATTTCGAATATGCGGGTTTTTCGACCGGCATGTTCGATCTTGCCGGTGCCGCATCCAATGCCGGAATGAATGATGGCGAAGCGCTGCGGCTGCTGTCGAGCTATTTCGGGCATCACCCAGTCAAAGAGCAATTGCGTGCGTTCGACGCCATGCAATGCGCATCGCTGCTGCGCGAGGCAATGTGGGCAATGGTATCCGAGATCCACCTCAATGCGCCCGGCGTCGACTACGCGGCCTACGCGCAGGAAAATCTCGAGCAGCTGACAATCTCTCTCGATCACTATCATTCAAAGCACGGAAAGACCGCCTCATGACCCTTCCCGAACGCGCCGAGATCGTTGTTATCGGCGGCGGCATAATCGGTTGTTCGACTGCCTATCACCTGGCGCGTGATCACAAGGCAGATGTTGTGCTTCTGGAGCAGGGAAAACTGACATCCGGCTCCACCTGGCACGCTGCCGGCCTCGTCGGTCAGTTGCGCTCCTCCGCCTCGATCACACGGGTGCTGAAATATTCGGTCGATCTTTACAAACAGCTCAAATCGGAAACCGGCCTGGAGACGGGCTGGAAAATGTCCGGATGCCTGCGTCTTGCCACCAATCAGGATCGCTGGACGGAATATCGCCGACTGGCGACGACGGCACGCAGTTTTGGCATGGAGATGCACCTGCTTTCACCGGAGGAAGTGAAGGCGATGTGGCCGCTGATGGATGTTGCCGATCTGGTTGGAGCAAGCTGGTTGCCGACCGACGGGCAGGCGAGCCCTTCCGACATCACCCAATCGCTTGCCAAGGGCGCGCGCATGCATGGTGCAAAACTGCACGAGGGGGTTGAGGTCACAGGATTTGATCTCACTGGTGGCAGAATAACCGCCGTGCGGACCAGCAAGGGCAATATTGCCTGCGAAAAGGTCGTCAATTGCGCCGGTCAATGGGCGCGCCAGGTTGGTGCCATGGCCGGCATCAATGTGCCGCTTCAGCCGGTTAAACATCAATACATCATTACCGAGACCATTCCGGGTCTTGCGACGGATGCGCCGACAATCCGCGATCCGGACAGACGGACTTATTTCAAGGAGGAAGTCGGCGGATTGGTGATGGGGGGCTACGAGCCGAACCCGCAGGCCTGGACCATGGATGACGTTCCCAGTGAATGGGAATTCCGGTTGTTTGATGATGATTTCGACCATTTCGAACAGCATATGGAACAGGCCATGGCCCGTATTCCTGCGCTGGCGGATGCCGGCGTCAAGCAGATGATCAACGGTCCGGAGAGTTTCACGCCGGACGGCAATTTTATCATGGGCGCTGCTCCGGAATGTTCCAATATGTTTGTTGGAGCGGGCTTCAATGCCTTCGGAATAGCGGCAGGTGGCGGTGCCGGCTGGGTGCTGGCGGAATGGGTGGCGTCCGGGGAGGCACCGCTTGATCTGTGGGTTGTTGATATTCGGCGGTTTTCCAACCTGCACAGGGACCGGCAATGGGTCTGCGACCGGACGCTGGAGGCGTATGGCAAACATTACACGATCGGTTTTCCGCACGAGGAATATGAAAGCGGCCGCCCCAGTATTGTTTCGCCGCTTTTTGAACGGCTGAAATCGCACCGCGCGGTCTTCGGATCAAAGCTCGGATGGGAGCGACCGAACTGGTTTGCGCCGGAAGGAATGGAGGCACGGGACGTATACTCCATGGGCCGCCAGAACTGGTTTGGTCCCGTGGGTAATGAGCACCGGCATGTTCGTGAAAAAGTTGGCGTGTTCGACCAATCCTCCTTCGCCAAATATGAGCTGACGGGCGCTGATGCGTCGAAGGCGCTTGACTGGATCTGCGCCAATGATGTGACCAAGCCGACCGGCAGGCTCACATATTCCCAGCTTTTAAACAGCCGCGGCGGCATTGAAGCGGATCTGACAGTTGCCCGGATTTCCGAGGACAAATTCTATATCGTTACCGGCACCGGCTATCGCACTCACGATCAGGCGTGGATTGCAGATCATCTGCCCGAGGGGGATCTCGTTCTGACCGATATCACCGAGGATTGGGGTACATTGTCCCTGATGGGACCGCTGGCACGCGAGGTACTGTCAAAGGTGACCGACGCAGACGTCAGCAATTCCGGCTTCCCGTTTGGGCATGTGAAAGAAATCAATATTGCCGGTCACATGGTTCGTGCATTGCGTGTCACCTATGTTGGTGAACTCGGCTGGGAACTGCATGTTCCGATTGGTGCGACCGGCAGCGTTTTTGACGCGTTGATGACTGCAGGCGCGGAACAGGACATCCGACCGGTTGGCTATCGCGCCATAGAGAGCCTGCGGCTGGAGAAGGGCTATCGTGCCTGGGCCTCCGACATAACGCCGAATGATACGCCATTCGAGGCCGGCCTGGGCTGGGCTGTGAAAATGCGGAAGAATACATCCTTCATGGGGCGTCCGTCACTTGAAGCGGTTTCCGGTCAGCCGCTGACCAAACGCCTTGCTGGTTTCACCGTAGACGATCCCGATGCGGTTTTGCTCGGCCGCGAAACAATCCTGCGAAACGGTGAATTTGCCGGGTACCTGACGTCGGGAGGCTACGGATACACCATCGGCAAGGGCATCGGCTACGGATATGTGCGCAACGAAACAGGCGTCAGTGATGACTATCTGGCCGCCGGCACCTACGAGCTTGTGGTTGCGAATGAAAACGTGCCGGCACTGATCGGGATGACTGCCTTCTTCGACCCGTCCAATGCACGGATCAGGACTTGAGCTGATGCCGTATCACGCCGACCGCCATGCACGAATTGTCATCATCGGGGCTGGTGCAATCGGCTGTTCTCTTGCCTACCATCTTGCCCGGGCCGGCGAAAAGGACGTGCTTGTTCTCGAAAAAGCACAGATCACCCATGGCAGCACATGGCATGCCGCCGGTCTGGTCGGCCAGCTTCGTGGCAAGCGCTCGCTGACCCAATTGATGCAGAATTCTGTGGCTGTCTTTGACCGGCTTGCAGATGAAACCGGGCAGGCTACCGACTGGAAGAAAGTCGGTTCACTGCGCCTGGCGTCCAGTGATGTGCGTTGGAGCGAAATCCGACGCTCAATGCAGTTGGCCAAGAGTTTCGGATTTGAATGTCACGGGCTGAGCGCAGGCGAAGCCAAAGACAGGTTTCCCCATATCGATCCAGAGGGAGTTGTTGGCGCGGCATTCATTCCCTCTGATGGCTATATCGACCCTTACGCTCTGACCCAGTCATTCGCTTCCGCCGCGCGCCAGCATGGTGCAAGGATCGAAGAAGGGGTTTGTGTCAAAGACATTGTTACTGAAAACCGAAGGGCACTCGGCGTGGTGACCGATCACGGTACAATCGGGTGCGATATCCTGGTCAATTGTGCTGGACTCTGGGCCAGGCGCATCGGTGAGATGGCCGGCGTGCCGCTTGCTGCCGGGGTGGTGGAACATCAGTATTTCATTACCGAAAAAGGCCTGGATCTGCCGGCCGATCTTCCGACCCTGCGTGATCCGGACAAGAACTTCTACCTGAAGCCGGATGTCGGTGGCGCCTTTGCCATCGGCGGCTGGGAAGACGGAACAAATGGCTGCTGGAACCAACTGGCGCCATTTGAGTTCGGACGGCAGCTGTTTCCGGCAAATATGGACAGGCTTGAACGATTTGCGCTGCCGGCAGCAGAACGACTGCCGGTATTGAACGAGATCGGTATCCGCACCACGATCAACGGCCCCATACCGGTTTCAGCCGATGGTGAACCGATTATGGGACAGGCTCCCGAACTGGACAATTTTTATGTCGCCTGCGGGTTTACCGCCGGCATCGCCGCGTCGGGCGGAGCAGGCGAAGCGATGGCCAACTGGATCGTTCATGGAGACCCGGGTCTCGATCTCTGGTCATTCGATACACGGCGCTTTGGGAAGCCACACGCACAGGCCCAATATCTCGAACAACGGGCAATCGAAGCCTATGGAGCCTACTACAAGGTTCACTGGCCGGCTGAGGAATCTCATGTGGGCAGGGGCCTGCGCCGGTCTCCACTTCATACATTGCTTGCCGCCGCCGGCGCGCAATTCGGCTCCAAGTTTGGCTGGGAGCGGGCAAACTGGTTTGATAGCCAGGATATTTCTGCATCCGAAACACCGAGTTTTGAAGCCAAACCCGGATGGTCTGATGCTGTTGCAGCGGAAACCAGAGCGATCCGCGAGCGTGTGGCGTTGATCGATCAGACATCATTTTCCAAATACGAGATCACCGGACCCGGTGTTCAGGAGGCATTGAACCGCATCGCGGCGAGCGACCTGTCCGGCCAGCCGGGCCGCGCGGTCTATTCGCAATTGTGCAACCCGAATGGCGGGATCGAAGCTGACCTTACATTCATTCATGTTGAACCAGATCGTTTTCTGATGGTCACCGGCTCGGGTTTTGGCGTGCGTGACGCAACTTGGGTGAGGCGACACCTTCCAGATGATGTCATGCTTCGCGAACTGACTGGAGCCTATGCCGTGCTCAACATTTGCGGGCCCAAATCGCGCGAGGTCCTGCAATCCGTCAGCGGGCAGGATCTGTCAAACCCGGCGTTTCCGTTTCTGGCCGCCCGCCACAACGATGTCGGTCTTGCATCTGTATTGGCGGTACGCGTTGGATATGTCGGTGAATTGGGGTGGGAACTCTATATTCCTCAAGAATATGCAGCACATGTCTACGAGACCCTGAAGCAAGCGGGTGAACCTTTGGGGATCGCCGATGCCGGATATCGCGCCATCGAAAGCTGCCGGCTGGAGAAGGGTTATCTATACTGGTCCGCCGACATCACTCCGGACACCAGCCCTTACGAGGCAGGTCTCGGATTTGCGGTGGCGCTGGACAAGGCCGACTTCATCGGACGTGATGCTTTGATCAAGGTGAAAATAGAAGGCGTAACCCGCCGTCTTGTCACTTTGACAGTAGACGGTTTCGCGCCTTTCCACAGCGGCGAAACGATTCTTCATGGCGGTCAGCCGGTGGGGTCGCTTTGCAGTGCAGGCTACGGCCATTATCTCGGAAAGACCATTGGTTTTGGATATTTACCCATTGATCTTAACAAAGAAGACGAGATCGGTATTGAAGCTTTTGGCAAAACCTATCCGGCGAAACGCGGTCCGCGCTGTCTCTATGACCCAACGATGGAAAGGCTGAAATCATGACGGATTGGCTGGTTGAAGCGCAAAAGGCTATTGCGGATATTCCCTTGCTCCACGGGGCCGGTACACCGCAGCGGCTCGGCGGGCTGACCAATCTGGTATTCCGGGTCGGAGACTTTTGCCTGCGCATTCCGGGCAAAGGGACTGAGGAATACATCAACCGCGCTCATGAGGAGGCGGCGGCGCGTGAGGCAGCCCGTGCTGGAGTCAGCCCGGAAGTGCTACATTTCGATATATCCAGCGGCATCATGGTGACCCGCTTTGTCGACGGTGCGATAACCATGACGCCGGAGGGTTTTCGCGACCGGGCAGGTTCTCCAGCAAGGGCAGGTGAGGCGCTGCGGCGCCTGCATGCGTCTGACGCGGTGTTCCCGTTTCGGTTCGAACTGTTCGCGATGATCGATGACTACCTGTCGATCCTTTCAACCAAGGATGTTGCGTTGCCTGACGGCTATCATGATGTCGTGGCCGAAGCAGAAGCCATACGCACCGTATTGAAACGCCGCCCCGTACTGGAGACGGCGTGCCATTGCGATCCGCTTTGTGAAAATTTTCTCGATCTCGATACGCGTATGTGGATCGTTGACTGGGAGTATTCCGGCATGAACGATCCGATGTGGGATCTCGGCGATCTCTCGGTCGAGGGCGGGTTTGACGAAGCGCAGGATGAAGAGATGCTCGGAGCCTATTTCAACGGTGATATTCCGAATGCGGACCGGGGCCGTATGGTCATCTACAAGGCAATGTGCGACCTGCTCTGGACCCTCTGGGGCCTGATTCAACTGGCTAACAACAATCCGGTTGACGATTTCCGTGCATATGCAGATGGCCGTTTTGCACGATGTAAAACCCTGATGGCCGAACCGGAATTTGCCGTTCATATTCGTGCAGTAGAACGCTGAGAAGGATCCGGTTCCGTGGCCGGCCTGAAGTGCAGCAACTTCCCGACTGTTTTCCGAACATTAACATCGCCGACGTAGCCTGAAGCTGTCTTCAATCAATCCTGCAAGGGATCGGTCATGCGGAGTTCAGTGAAAACCACGGCGATGTTTGCCGCTTTGTGTCTGGTGATGTGGACCGCGAAAGCGGAATTCGCGGTGGCCGGCGAGGAATTGAATAAATCTGCCTATTGCGAACAGTTTGCCGAGGATATTGCGGCCAAAAACGCGCGTGAAATCGAATCCGGAATTGATCTGGACAGCGCACTAGCAGGTGCCGTGGAAGGCGTGATCCTCGGGGAAGTGATTGGCGGGCGCCGAAACACCCGCCGGGATGCTCGCGCAGGCGCCGCGATCGGAGCTGTTTCTGCAGGCATTGACTTCAGGCCACGTTTTGCCCGGATTTACCGCCGCGCTTTCGCCACCTGCATGGC
>JAJFHT010000146.1 GCA_021775495.1 Hyphomicrobiales bacterium
TACGCGATGGTTCCAACAAGCGCGTCGATGCCTATGGCGGCTCAATTGAAAACCGCGCCCGTCTTCTGATCGAGGTGCTACAGGCGCTCACAGATGTCTGGCCCGCCGGGCGAATTGGTATTCGGTTGAGCCCATTCTCGCACGCCAACGGCATCGAAGACAGCGATCCCATGGCGACGTTTTCATACGTGATCAGCAGGCTCAGCGATTTCGGCCTTGCTTATCTGCATCTTGTCGAAGGCGAGACCGGCGGTTCGCGTGATCTACCGGAAGGCGCCAGCCTTGCCGAGCTTCGGTCGCTGTTCAACGGGGTCTACATGGCCAATAACGGCTATGACAATGCGCTGGCCACCGATGCCGTTGCAACCGGCGCGGCTGACCTAGTTGCCTTCGGCCGCCCCTTCATAGCCAATCCTGACCTCGTCGAGAGACTGGCGCTGGATTCGGGTCTGAACGAACTTGATCCGGCGACGCTGTACGGCGGCGGTGCGGCTGGCTACACGGACTATCCGGCACTGGATGCCACGATCGCGGCCTGATTGCGAGCAGGACCTGCAAAAACGACCTTTGAACCGCGGACAGGGTGGGATTCCCGGCCCGTGGTGAAAGGCGTGTGGATGGTTGCAACCATCCGGTCTTCCAACACTTGGAGACATGTTATGATGGCGTTTAGCAAGTGCCGCGGTTGGGAAACAACAAGTGAGCGAACACTCCGAAATGCTTCAGCGTGTTTACGACGCAAAAAATGAAGCGGAACTCGCCAGTGCCTATGGCGAGTGGTCGCGCCGCTATGACCGCGATCTGTTGGGGGATGGCTATATCCTTCCGTTTTTCATCACCGCGTTTGTCGCGCGCTATCTTCCTGCCGGTTCCGGCCCGGTTCTCGATGCAGGTGTCGGTACCGGGCTCTCCGGTCCCTATCTGGCAGCGCTCGGATATCACGGGCTGTCCGGTTGCGACATGTCGGAGGAAATGCTCGCAATGGCGGCGCAACGTGGTTGCTACACAGATTTGCAGCAGGCGGTGCTGGGCGAACGACTTCCCTGGCCCGACGATCATTTTGCCGCTTTCGTCAGTGCCGGCGTGTTCACCACCGGCCATGCGCCGGCCTCAAGCCTCGATGAATTGGTGCGGATCACCCGCCCCGGCGGCTATGCAATCTTCAATATCCGGCAGTCGGTTTATGAACAAAACGGATTTGCGGCCAAGCTCATAGAGTTGGAACAGGCTGGTCTGACAAGACCAATCGAAATCAGCCCTCCCTTTGCCGGATTTACATTCGGCAAGGACGACATCCTCGGCGCGGTTCATGTTCACCAGGTGCTGTAAGATCAGTGGTGAATTGGCGAATTGCAATTGGGGTGAATGAAGTGTCATCTACCCCAATTGCACGACCTCATATCGCAAAACAGGTAATGCGCTCTTGATGACAGCAGGAGAAACCCTGCTTCTTGCCCTCATGCGCTGTGGCGTATTAATTTCATCTAAGACTCTGAATTGATTCAAAAATCATACGCGAATCCGCATAAGGATTGCTGAGTCCCTTAAGCGTATAAATGGAATTGGTACCGGACGTTCCGGACTTAATCGCAGCTGTTGCCAGATCGAACCGGTCGACAGGCAAACGGCCCGTTCAGCTGCCGCGGGTGCGGTTCAATCCGTTGCGCGCGGGCTGGTAGTTCGGGTCGAGTTGGACGGCGCGGGCGTAGGATTTCGAGGCGCGTTTCTTTTCGCCGCGGCGCTCGTAGATCAGTGCCTGGTTGGCCCAGCTTTCGGCCACCTTACCATCGAGCTTGATCGCCGTGTTGAAATCGGAGAACGCGTTCTCCTCGTCGTCGAGAGCCAGGTAGGACAGGCCGCGGCCATTGTACGGAGCAACGGCATCCGGTGCCAGCGAAAGGGCCGTCGAAAAATCCTCGATGGCAAATCTGTGCTGCTTGCGGGACTGATAGAGCAGGCCGCGGCTATGATAGGCACGCGGGTCGGTCGTATCTAGCTGGATGGCCTTCTCGAAATCGCGAAAAGCCTGGTTGGTCTTGCCGGCCTTGCGATAGAGATTGCCGCGGCCGATATAGGCGGCGTCGTATTGCGGATTGAGCTGAATTGCGCGGTTGTAATCCGCCACGGCTTTGGACGGTTCGCCGATGGAACGCCAGATCAGCGCTCGATTGGCATAGGCCTGATAGAAGCCGGGATTGAGCTTGATCGCGGTATCGAAATCCCCAAGGGCTTCATTATAGCGGCCAGCCTGGCCAAAGGCCGAGCCACGAACATTATAGGCTTCCGGATCGCGCGGATTGCGTTCGATCACACCATTCAGCGAGGCGATGTTTTCTTCCGAACCCTGCGCCTTGTCGAGAACTGTCAGTTCCCCGGTGGCGGTCTGGCAGCCGACAACCGCCAACATTGCCGCGATTGTCAACACCGATAGTGTCAGGCGCTGTTTGTTGTGACGCCCGCCGTTGTCAGTCAAAGCCAATTGCATATCTCCATCAGCCTTCCTGCTTCCGGCCGAAAAACAGCCGTTCAAACAAGAAGGCGGTGGCGATTCTCATCACCCCACCCTGCTGTTAGTTCTCGAAAGAGACGAAATCTGGGCGGAATCAGCGACTGGTCCGTCCGGCAAGCAATCCCTCGCGCTGCGCATGCTTGCGTGCCAGTTTACGGGCGCGCCCGATCGCTTCGGCTTTTTCGCGTGCACGTCTTTCGGAGGGTTTTTCAAAATGGCCACGCATCTTCATTTCACGAAAGACGCCCTCGCGCTGTAATTTTTTCTTCAGCGCGCGCAATGCATGGTCAACATTATTGTCGCGTACGAGTACCTGCACGTTCGATCCTGTCCTGATATCTGATGTTCAGCCGCCGTGTCGCCCACAGCTCCCGCGACGAAACTGTCATCGCAAACTGCGCGGCGCTTAGCAAAGTAATCGGCGAATGTCCAGATAGGCGCCGGCAGTTTTTGCCACCAGCCGGATGTGTCCGCCGCAATACGTCAATTGCCGTCGCAAACAACATATGGACTTGTCCGTGAATTCGATAGTGATACGTCTCGCGTTCAGCAATTTCGATGAGGACTGACGATCGATGCGCAAATATTCGGTATTTGCACTGGCACGGGAGGCTATGCGTGGCCACACCGGCTGGCAGGAACAATGGTCCTCGCCCGAGCCGCGCCAGGAATATGACATTATAATCATCGGCGCCGGCGGGCATGGCCTGGCGACGGCTTATTACCTGGCCAAGGAACACGGGCTCACCAATATCGCCGTGCTTGAAAAAGGCTGGCTGGGAGGTGGCAATACCGGCCGCAACACGACGATCATCCGGTCGAACTATCTTTATGACGAGTCGGCCGGGCTCTACGATCACGCCTTGAAACTCTGGGACGGCCTGTCCCAGGATATCAACTATAATGTGATGTATTCGGCGCGCGGCGTGATGATGCTGTCGCACAATGTGCACGACGTTCAGGTAGCCAAGCGCCACGTTCATGCCAACCGGCTGAATGGGGTCGACAATGAATGGCTGACGCCGGAGCAGGCGAAAGCCTTCTGTCCGCCATTGAACATTTCAGCGGCGGCGCGCTATCCGGTGGTGGGTGCGGCGTTGCAGCGACGCGGCGGTACTGCGCGCCACGACGCGGTGGCCTGGGGTTATGCGCGTGCGGCGTCGGATCGCGGCGTGCACATCATACAGAACTGCGAAGTCACGAATATCCGCCGCGCCAACGACGGCAGGGTCAGCGGTGTCGAAACCAGCCATGGTTTCATCGGCGCAAAGAAGATCGGCGTGGTTGCCGCCGGACACAGCTCCGTGGTGATGCAAATGGCTGACGTGCGCATGCCGCTTGAGAGCTATCCGCTGCAGGCGCTGGTCTCCGAGCCGGTCAAGCCGATATTCCCCTGTGTTGTCATGTCGAACACCGTGCATGCCTACATCTCGCAGTCGGACAAGGGCGAACTGGTGATCGGTGCGGGCACCGATCAGTATATTTCCTATTCCCAGACCGGCGGCCTGCACATTCTCACTCACACGCTCGAAGCCATTTGCGAGATGTTTCCGATATTCACCCGGATGCGGATGCTGCGGTCATGGGGCGGCATCGTCGACGTCACGCCGGACCGGTCACCGATCCTGTCGAAAACACCGGTGCCGGGCCTTTATGTCAATTGCGGCTGGGGCACCGGCGGGTTCAAGGCGACACCCGGTTCGGGACATGCCTTCGCCCACACAATCGCCCGCGATGAGCCGCATCCGGTCAACGCGCCGTTCACGCTGGAACGGTTTCGTGGCGGTCGGCTGATCGATGAAGCGGCCGCGGCTGCTGTCGCCCACTAAGATATCAAGGAAACAAGTGGATGTTGCTGATCCATTGCCCCTATTGCGAAGAAGAACGGCCGGAAATCGAGTTTGCCAACGCCGGCGAGGCGCACATTGCCCGCCCGAGTGATATGGATGGGCTGTCGGATCAGGCATTCGAGGAATTCTTTTTCATCCGCTCGAACCCGAAGGGGCTGCATTATGAGCGCTGGCGGCACATTCACGGATGCGCGCGGTTTTTCAATGCGCTGCGGGATACAGTGACGGACCGGTTCGTGGCGACCTACAAAACGGGCGAGCCGAAACCGGACATTGCCGCGGAAGGAAAAGACCAATGAGCGGCGCCAACAGACTGGCGGGCGCCGGGCGGCTGGTGCCGGCGCGCACGGCACGGTTTTCCTTCGACGGTGAGAGCCTGACCGGGCTTGAAGGCGATACCCTGGCATCAGCATTGCTTGCCAACGGCATTCACCTGGTCGGACGTTCGTTCAAATATCACCGGCCGCGCGGCATTCTTTCGGCCGGACCGGAAGAACCGAATGCGCTGGTCGGCATCAAGCGGGACAGCGCCCGCTATACGCCGAATGTGCGGGCAAGCGTGCAGGAAATATACGACGGATTGCAAGCGGTTTCGCAAAACCGCTGGCCGTCACTTGTTTTCGATGTCGGCGCCCTCAATGATCTTGCCTCGCCGTTTTTCTCGGCCGGCTTCTACTACAAGACATTCATGTGGCCGAAGGCCGCGTGGAAAACCATCTATGAGCCGAACATCCGATCGGCTGCCGGACTCGGCGTCAGCCCGTCGGAGCCCGATCCCGACAGCTACAGCGCGCGCTATGCCCATTGCGATGTACTGGTCGTTGGCGGTGGCGTATCCGGGCTGTCGGCAGCACTGGCAGCGGCGCGAACCGGTGCCCGGGTCATTCTGTGCGACGAGCAGGCGCAAATGGGCGGTGCGCTGCATTTCGAGAGCGGGACGCAACTCGACGGTACCGACGGGTTCAGCTGGGCCGGAGAAATGGCGCGTCAGCTTTCCGCCATGGACAATGTGCGCGTGCTGAACCGGACCACCGCCTTCGGCTATTTCGCGCAGAACATGGTCGGGCTGGTGCAGCGGCTCAGCGATCATCTTGCCGTCCCGGCGCCTGGCCGGCCGCGCGAGCGGCTGTGGCAGGTGCGCGCCGGGCGGGTGATCATTGCCACCGGCGCGATCGAGCGGCCGATGGTGTTCGTTAACAATGACAAGCCGGGCATCATGCTGGCCTCTGCGGCTCGGGTGTTTTTGAACCACTACGGCGTGGCAGTCGGACGGCGCGTCGGTGTGTTCACCGCCAATGACTCAGCCTATGCGGCGGCGGTCGACCTCAAGCTGGCCGGCATCGACATCGCCGCGATTGTCGATGCCCGTAGCGCACCGCAGGGGCCTCTGATCGACAAGGCCCGGGTTCTTGGTATCGAAATATTGACCGGCCACACGGTTGCGCGCACGACCGGCCGGTTGCGGGTTTCCTCGATGACGGTCGCTCCGATTGCCGGCGGCAGCCAGCGGGCGATCGCGGTTGATGCGTTGCTGATGTCGTCCGGCTGGACGCCGTCGGTTCATCTTTTCTCGCAGTCGCGCGGCAAGGTGGCCTGGGACGAGGCTTCCGACCGTTTCCTGCCCGGAAACTACGCGCAGGATTGTGTGTCGGTCGGCGCCTGCAACGGAACCGACAGGCTTGAGACGAGCATCGCCGAGGCGTCGGCCGCCGGGGCTGCCATGGCTGAACAAAGCGGCCACAAAAGCCGCGGCAAGATGCCGCGCACCAAGATGGAAACGTCGGAGAGCTGGGGCGGCGGCATGCTGGGCGCTGCGCCGGGAGCCGGCGTCGAGGCCAAGGGTAAGGCTTTTGTCGATTTCCAGAACGATGTGACGGCAAAGGACATCCGGCTTGCCGTCCGCGAGGGCATGCACTCGATCGAACATGTCAAACGCTTCACCACCAACGGCATGGCGACCGACCAGGGAAAGACATCGAACCTGCACGGCCTGGCAATAGCCGCCGAAGCGCTTGGCCGGGAGATTCCGAAGGTCGGACTGACGACTTTTCGTGCGCCCTATACGCCAGTGACGTTCGGCGCGCTGGTCAACCACAGCCGCGGCGAACTGTTCGATACAACGCGCCGGACGCCGATGCACAATTGGCATGTCGGGCAGGGTGCCGTATTCGAAGATGTCGGAAACTGGAAGCGTGCCTGGTACTACCCGCAGCCCGGTGAGGACATGCACCAGGCGGTCAACCGGGAATGCCGCACGGTGCGCGAGTCGGTCGGCCTGTTCGATGCGACGACGCTCGGCAAGATCGAAGTGGTCGGACCGGATGCGGCGAAGTTCATGAATCTTCTCTACACCAATCCGTGGGACAAGCTGGGCGTTGGCCGCTGCCGCTACGGCATCATGCTTCGCGAGGACGGTTTCATCTATGATGACGGCGTGGTCGGGCGCCTTGCAGAGGACCGGTTCCATGTGACCACAACGACCGGTGGTGCGCCGCGGGTCCTCAATCACATGGAGGATTATCTGCAAACCGAATTTCCGGAACTGAAGGTCTGGTTGACCTCGACTTCGGAACAATGGGCGGTCATCGCCGTGCAGGGACCGAAAGCCCGCGAGATCATTGCACCTCTGGTGGACGGCATCGATCTGTCGAACGAGGCAATGCCGCATATGAGCGTGCGGGAAGGGCGTATTTGCGGAGTGCCGACACGGTTGTTCAGAATGTCGTTTACCGGCGAATGCGGTTATGAAATCAATGTTCCGTCGGATTATGGCCAGGCGGTGTGGGAAGCGATCTGGGAACGTGGCGAACCGCACGGCATCTGCGCCTACGGAACCGAAACCATGCACGTCCTGCGTGCCGAAAAGGGATATATCATCGTCGGTCAGGATACCGATGGGACGGTATCGCCCCTTGATGCCGGGCTGCAATGGGCGATCGGCAAGAAGAAAACCGATTTTGTCGGCATGCGCGGCCTTAAACGGGCCGATCTGGTGGCAGGCGGCCGCAAACAGCTGGTCGGGTTGAAGACCACCGATCCCAAAACCGTGCTCGAGGAGGGAGCGCAGATCGTCGCCGATCCAAACCAGTCCGTTCCGATGAAAATGATCGGCCATGTGACCTCTTCCTACTGGTCGGAAAATTGCGGTCACTCCATTGCGCTGGCGCTTGTCGAAAATGGTTTCGAGCGGACCGGAGAGACCCTGCACGTGCCGATGCCGGATACCACCCTGGCGGTGACCGTGACCGGCGCCGTCTTTATCGATGAGGAAGGAAAACGGCTCCATGGCTGATCAATTGCAGCGCGCTCATCCGTTGTCGGGCCGGTTGGTCAGCAATGCCGGCGTGACCGTCGAACCGGCACCCGAGGCGCCGCGAATGATCCTTCGGGCCGGCAAGTCAGCGCTTCCGGCGTTGTCCAAGGCACTCGGAGTGAAGCTGCCGACCAAACCGAAAAAATCGGCAAACGGAAACGGGCGCATCGCCATCTGGCTCGGCCCCGACGAATGGCTGGTGATCGATCTTCAATCTGGCGACCCGGCGGCGGATTGCGCCGCGGTCAAGGTATTGCATTCGGCTGTTGATGTGTCTCACCGCAACACCGCGATCATTGTTTCGGGCACGCATTCGGCTGCGGTCATAAACGGTGGCTGTCCGCTCGATCTTTCGCTCGACGCATTTCCTGCCGGCGCGGCGACGCGGACGGTGTTCGGCAAGGCCGAAATCATCCTGCTACGTGAAACCGAAGACCGGTTTCGGATCGAGTGCTGGCGGTCCTTTTCGGACTATGTGTTCGGATTCCTGGAAGCCGCCGCCGTTGACACCGACGGCTGACGCCGGGGTGACAAATCAGAGCGGCGACAAATCAGATCGCTGTAATTCCACCGTCGACCGCAAGGGTTTGTCCGGTCATGAAGGAATTGGTCGGATCCGCCGCAAACAGGATCGTGCCCACCACTTCGTCGACCGAGGCAAGCCGGCGCATCGGCACGCCGCGGGTGATTTCCGCTTCGGCTTCCTCCCGGCTTGAAGGCGACATGTTGAGAAAATCACCCACCATGGCAGTGCGGGCAAAGGACGGACAGACGGCGTTGACGCGAATATCGCGTCTTGCATATTCCGCGGCGGCGCTGCGAGTCAGGCCGACAACGGCATGTTTTGCCGCGGCATAGACTGAAAGCCGTGGAGCGCCCGCGATGCCGGCGACGGAGGCGGTGTTGACGATCCGTCCTCCCTTGCCGGTCTTGGCATATTGGCGGTCCATCTGCGTCAACTGATGTTTCATGGCGTAGAACACCGCCATGACATCGATGTCCATGATCCGGCGCGCTTCGTCGGACGGTAATAGGTGCAGTTTGACGAAGTTCTGCGCGATGCCGGCATTGTTGACCGCAACATCGAGCCGGCCGAATTCGGACACCGCCAGTTTGACCAGTTCTTCCGACAGTTTCTCGTCGCTGATGTCGCCCGCCATGGTGGCCGTCGGACCCGGCAGGGACTCGGCAAATTCATTGAGGCTGTTTTCATCCATGTCGGTCAGAACCAGGTTGGCGCCTTCCTCGGCGAACCGCAGCGACATCGCCGAGCCAAAACCTCCGGTTGCACCGCTGACGATGATTGTCTGTCCATCAAATCGGGCCATGTTTTGTCTGTCCTTCGTGTTGTGCCGGAATCACGGCTCGATGGATTGCACGGCCATACGCGCCATCAGCGGCACGGCCATTCCATATTGTTTCGCGCGTTCGGGATTGGAGGCGTTGCCATCCAGCGATCTCTTGTAAACGCCCTGGATGATGGCGCCGAGGCGGAAAAACGAAAAGGCGATGTAGAACGGCCAGTTGTCGATCGACGATAGTCCGCGCCGCCTGCAGTAATTCTCGACATACTCGGCCTCGTCCGGCAGGCCAAGCGCGTGGCGGTCCATGCCGCCAAGTCCGCGGAAGCCAGAATCATGCGGCAGCCGCCACTGCATGCACTGATAGGCAAGATCGGCATAGGGGTGGCCAAGTGTCGACAATTCCCAGTCCAGCACAGCGACTATGCTGGCGCTGTCGCTGGCAAAGATCATGTTGTCGAGCCGGTAGTCGCCGTGCACCAGGGACACCACGCCGTCATCGGCCGGAAGGTGCTGCTGCAGCCAGTCGATAAGACGGTCCATATCGGCAATGGTTTCGACTTCGGAAGCGCGGTATTGACCGAGCCAGCGTGAATATTGCCGCTCGAAATAATTGCCTGGCTTACCGAAATCACTGAGGCCGACGGCGGACACATCGACATCATGCAATGCCGCAAGGGTTCCGTTCATGGCATCGTAGATTGCGGACCGCTCCGTTGCGTCCGTGACATCCGGCAGCGCCGGATCCCAAAAAATCCGGCCATCGAGAAATCGCATGACATAGAACATGCGGCCGATCGGCGAATCCTCCGGGGAAAGATGCAGAACCTCCGGCACCGGAACATTGGTGTCGTGCAGAGCCCCCATGACCCGGAATTCGCGATCGACCTGGTGGGCCGATTTCAACAGCGTTCCGGGCGGTTTCGCGCGCAGCACATATTGTCCGCTGTCGGCACGAATGTGATAGGTCGGGTTGGACTGTCCGGTCTTGAATTTTTCGATCGATTGAAAGCCGGAAAATCCGGGAACATGAGCGCTCAGATAGGGGACAAGCGCCGCCTCATCGAGCGCATTCGGATCGCTCATGCAGGCTCTTCCTTTTGCTCAATCACCGAAATGGTCAGCCATGTCGCCGTGAAGGCGGGTTTGGGTGAGTTTTCGACCTCCATGGTCACGCCGTACGCCAATTGTATC
>JAJFHT010000147.1 GCA_021775495.1 Hyphomicrobiales bacterium
CGATCCGCATGACGGCGCATCCGCGAGGCGAGTTCCTCAATATCGTCGGCAATTGCCTTTTCGCCCTTATCCCGCAAGCGTTCGATGTCCGCAGCCAGCGCTGTCAGCGGTGTCTTGAGACCATGCGCCAGGTCGGCAGCGCGGTCACGCGCCCGAACAAGGGCTTCGTCCTGCGCCTGGAGAAGCGCGTTCACCTCGTCGACGAGAGGGGCGACTTCACGCGGCACATCGTCGTCCAGCCGCTTTGCACGCCCGCTTCTGATCGCCCCAAGGCTTTCGGCGATCCCGTCCATCGGTCGCAAACCGGCGCGAACCAGAAAGCCAAACCCGGCCAGCAGCAGACAACCCAGCAGAACCAGTGTCAGCACCACGTCCCGGACGAATCCGGCCTTCAATGCTTCAAGCTCCGCACGATCGATGGCCACGGAGATTCGCAACCGCCGATCCGCCGACTGAAATTTCACAATGATGAGTTGCTCGTGGACCAGAAGCGCCGCCCCGTCCGGACCGGTGATGTCATGGACATGAACGTCGCCGGGTTTCAACAGGTCGCACGGCAGGTCGAGCTCGCTGTCCCACAGGGATCTGGAGCGCAACAGCTTCCCGGTAGTCGTGTCCATGACCTGCCAATACAGACCGCCGAAAACACGACTGAAACGCGGGTCTGCCGGCTCGGCGGTCAAGGTCAGTCCGCCAGATGCGCCATAGCGCAGACTGCCGGACAGCTGGTCCACATGGGTATCCAGTTCCTGTCCGACCCGGCGTTCAAGATGACGGGTGAACAGTTCGGTCAGCCCGATACCGGTCACCACAAGTGAAATGGCCAAAACAACTCCGGAGATGACCGACAGCCTTAACCGAAGAGAATGCCTGGACATGATCAGGAGCTCATTTCATCGGGCACGAGATAGCCAAACCCGCGACGGGTTTCGATCAAGGTAACCGGTAGTTTGCGCCGGACGCGCCCAACCAGAACTTCAACCGCATTCGATTCGCGATCGAAATGCGCCGACTGCAAATGCTCCGCCAGTTCCTGCTGTGGAACAACCCGGCCCTTGTTAAGCATCAGATAGGCGACCAGCCTGTATTCCTGCGGAGACAGGTTGATTGGGACGCCATGGACGGACAGGCGCATCAGCCTGGTATCAAGCTCGGCACCACCTGCATTGATCATCGGCGTCGCGTGACCGCCGGACCGCCGGATGATCGCGCGCAGCCGCGCCAGCAGTTCTTCCATATGAAACGGCTTGGGCAGATAATCGTCCGCGCCATGGTTGATGCCTTCCACACGCTCGGTCCACGATCCCCGCGCCGTCAGAATCAGGACCGGAAAATCACGACCTGCCTCCCGCCAGCGCCTTAACACCGAAAGTCCATCCATTTTGGGCAATCCCAGGTCAAGTATCACGGCGCCATAGGACTCGGTATCACCGAGAAACCAGCCCTCCTCGCCGTTGCTTTCGCTGTCGACCACGTAACCTGCAGCCGTCAGAGACGATGTTACATCGGCCCGGATGCGATCATCATCCTCAATCAAAAGGACCCGCATGGCTCAGTCGTCCTCGTGCTCGCGAATCACCGATCCGGTTCGCGCGTCCACGTAGACTTCACGGCGGCGCCCAGCCTTATCAAGGTAGTAGATTTCATAAACCGGACGTCCGTCCTCGCGTTCGAATTCCACGTCGACGACTCGATCGCCGACAGCGGGTCTGACCATGATCAAAATTCGAGCAAGCGGGAGAACTTCGCCACGCTTGCGCGCCTCGGAAAGGTCGTCACGCGCTTCATGCTTTCCTTCATCAGCCGATCCGGGCGAGACAAGGATTGCAATGGCAAACAGGACGAGGAGGAACGGACGCATAAAAAACAATCCCACAATGAACATGACAATTCGCTGACAAAACCGATCAGGTGGCTGTCATCGGAACCATGCGAAAACCCGCAAATCAACGGGCAAGTGTCCCGACACACCAAAGGAGATTATCATGCGGAGTTTCATCACGGCAGCAATCGTCACAATGGCTTTCACCGGCCCGTCCCTGGCTTCGGACAATTTGTGCGGCAACGAGCCACACGACAAGTGGATGACCAAGGAAGCCCTGAAGCTGAAAGCAACTGAAATGGGTTACGATGTTCGCCGTATCAAGATCGATGATGGCTGCTATGAAGCCTATGCCATCGATCAGCAAGGCAAGAAGGTCGAAATATATTTCCACCCCGTGACCACCGAAATCGTCAAGACAAAGATCGAAGACTGATGTCGGTCTCCAGCTCAACTGAACAAGCCGCCAGCAATTTGCTGCCGGCAACCGTCCGGGTCTGGGACCCGTTTGTCAGGGTTTTTCACTGGTCGCTGGTCGTGCTTTTCACGTTCGCGTTTGTCACTGGCGACGAGTGGGACAAGGCACACGAGATCGCCGGATATGTGATCGCCGGACTTGTCGCCTCGAGAGTCTTATGGGGCATCATCGGCACCAGATATGCCCGCTTCTCCAACTTTATCTACCGCCCCTCGACCATTGTCGGCTTTACTCGGGACAGCA
>JAJFHT010000148.1 GCA_021775495.1 Hyphomicrobiales bacterium
CTGGATCTGGTGACGGAACGCGAACACAAGTTTCCAGGTTCGTATCTGCGCCGCGCCATGGCCGGGCTGGACACGGCGATTTGGGATTTGCGCGGTAGAATGCAGGGCAAATCCGTGGCCGAATTGCTTGGCGGCTCTCCGGGCACCATCCGCGCCTATGCCTCGTCGATGAAACGCGATATCACACCGGCGGATGAAGCAGAACGGATGAAGCTTCTGCGCGATGCGCATGGATTTGACGCGTTCAAGGTGCGCGCCGGAGCGGAAGTCGGCCGCAACAGGGATGAATGGCCGGGCCGGACCGAGGAGATCATACCGACCATGCGGCGGGAACTCGGCGAAGAAGCCGATCTGCTTATCGACGCCAATAGCTGTTATTCCCCCGATCGCGCCATCGAGATTGGGCACATCCTGCAGGACAACGGCTTCTGCCACTACGAAGAACCGTGCCCCTATTGGGAACTGGAACAGACCAAACAGGTAGCCGATGCGCTGGAGATCGATGTCACCGGGGGTGAGCAGGATTGCGAGCTGCCGACCTGGCGGCGGATGATCGACATGCGCGCGGTGGACATCGTGCAGCCCGACATTCTCTATCTGGGTGGAGTCTGCCGCACTTTGAGAGTGGCAAGGATGGCCGAGACTGCCGGTTTGCCGGTCACCCCGCACTGCGCCAATCTTTCGCTTGTCACCCTGTTCACCATGCATCTCTTGCGCGCGATCCCCAATGCTGGAAAATATCTGGAATTCTCAATCGAAGGCGCGGATTATTATCCCTGGCAGGACGATCTTTATGTCCGCTCTCCCTATGACATCGAAGACGGCCACGCCCGGGTGCAGGACCTGCCGGGCTGGGGCGTTGAGATCAATCCGGAATGGCTTGCACGATCGACCTACCAGATCAGCCAATGAACCAGAAGGATTGCATCAAGGGATGTATTACTCTTCCGGCTCTGTCGTGAACAGCAATGGGAAACCGGCTCCGCGGCCGGCATCGGTGGCCTCGGTTGCCTTGGTTTCGGCAATGTCGCGTGCATAGACGGCGACAACACAGCTGCCCTTCTGGTGAGCGGTAATCATCACCCGTGATGCCTGGTCCTCATTCATGCCGAACACGCCTTTCAGCACCATCACCACGAACTCACGCGGCGTGTAGTCGTCATTGACCAGAATGACCTTGTGCAAACGTGGTCGCTCGACCTTTGGTTTTGCCTTGGTCTGGGGATTTGTGGTGTTGTTGCTCATGATTCTGCGATTTCGCAATACTCCTGGATCGGGTCAGGAGTCGAGAGCAAAATCCATGGCGGTCTTTGCGTGAAGCTCGGTGGTATCGAAAACCGGAACATCAAAATCACTTTGCGACAGCAGCAATCCGACTTCAGTGCAGCCAAGAATGATGCCATCGGCATCCCGTGACAGCCCATTCTCGACGATTTCGAGATAACGCTGTTTCGATGCAGGCGAGATGATGCCCTGGCAGAGCTCGTCATAGATGATGTTGTGAACCAATGTCCTGCCTGTTTCGTCGGGAATGATGACATTGATGCCGTGTTTGTCGGCGAGATGACCCTTGTAGAAATCCTGCTCCATCGTATAGCGCGTCGCCAGCAATAGCGGCTTTTGCGCCGATGTCTGCCGGATTGCAGCTGCCGTGGCATCGGCAATATGAATCAGCGGAATGTTGACAGCCGCCTGGACGGCATCGGCCATCTTGTGCATCGTGTTGGTACAGATGATGATGCATTCCGCGCCACCTTTTTCGACATTTTGGGCCGCTTCACACATCGCTATGGTTGCCGCATCCCAATCTCCGATTGCCTGCAGCGCCTCGATTTCAGCGAAGTCGAACGACCATAGCAGCAATCTGGCCGAATGCAGACCGCCCATCCGCTGCCGCGCCATGCGGTTGAGAAGCTGGTAATAGATGACCGTACTCTCCCAACTCATGCCACCAATCAGACCAATCGTTTTCATTTCCCGATTCCCCTAAACAGATGCAGCGATCACGGTTCCCGTCAGGAACGGGCTTCCCTGAAACGGCCGGTTGGGCTTTCATGCCCCTTGCAAGCGGCGGCCAGACGGATTACCCGTCCGCAATGACCGCAAACGAGCCAAACCCGCAGCCGGTAAAAGTTGCCGCACTCTATCATTTCTGCCGCATTGTCGCACTGGATGATCTGGCGGAAAGCTTGCGCGCATTTTGCGCGGACAATGCGATCAAGGGAACCCTGATCCTGGCGGAGGAGGGGATCAACGGAACCGTTGCCGGCACCCCGTCGGCGATCGACGGTCTGATTGGCCTTCTGAAAAGTCGGCCGGAATTCGGACAAATAGAAGTCAAGTTCTCCGGTGCGGAAACGATGCCTTTCAACCGCATGAAAGTGCGTTTGAAAAGCGAGATCGTGACACTCGGAGTATCGGGCATCGATCCCGTCGCCGATGTCGGGACATATGTCCAGCCGGAAGACTGGAATGCGTTGATCAGCGATCCTGATACGGTGGTGGTCGATACCAGGAACACCTATGAAATCGCCAT
>JAJFHT010000149.1 GCA_021775495.1 Hyphomicrobiales bacterium
AACAACGGCAATGGCAGTGAACCAGTGGAAGGTAATCGAAAGACGCGAATATCCGTCGTCACTGCTTTGGCTGGCCATAATCGTTCCTCCGAATAGGCCATTGGACCATAAGCAGGTTGGAGACTGGAGGTGAAGTTAACTACAGGTAAAGAAGTGTAAAGTTCGACAGGGCGAACCGGCTGCAATCAGTCGGCGATCGAGATTGACGGGTCGCCAAGCTCCAAAGTCATGTAGATGCTGTGCGGATCATGACGGTAATCGGCAAAGGGTCCGCATACGACAAAACCGGATTTGGAATAAAGTGCACGCGCCGGTGCGTATGCGCCGACCGATCCTGTTTCCAGGCTGATGCGGGTAAATTCATGCCGCCGCGCTTCATCGATGAGAAATCGCAGGATCTCCACACCCACGCCTTTACCCCGGTGGCCTTTTGCCGTGTGCATAGACTTTATTTCGCATTGCTGGTCCCCGAGGGATTTCAACGCACCGCATCCGAGTAGTTCCGTTTCATCCCATACCGTCCAGAATTCGACCGCCGGAGCAGTTAACTCGTTCATATCCAAAGCGTGAAGGCTACCGGGTGGCGACAAACGTTTCATTTCATCCAGATGGGCGGTCAGCAGTGCGATCGTTTCCGGTTCCTCAAGACCGCCCCTTCGAACTTCCAACCGCATACTCTGTGTCCCCTTCGTTCGCCGGCAGATGGTTCATAATTTACACCACTTTGGTTAGAATTACTTACGAAATCTGGACCAAAAATCAATCTTGATCAGGCCAATGGGACGGCTCAGAACAGGATATATTCGGATCATGTGAACGGCCATCCGCTTCGCCCCGCGTGCCAAAGAGGGAACCATGACGATCCGACCGGCAACTGTGAACGACCTGCCTGCTATTCGCCAATGCGCCCGGGAAGCCTACTCACAATATGTCGAACGGATCGGTAAAGAACCAGCACCGATGATAGCGGATTTTGAAGAACAAGTTCGCAGCAAGATCGTATTTGTCGCCGAGGACAGCACCACCCGGATTCAGGGATTCATTGTGTTCTACAGGCGGAAGGACCACATGCATCTGGAGAATGTGGCGGTCGCCTCGGAGCATCGGGGAAAAGGTGTTGGCAGGGCGCTAGTAGAATATTGCGAAGCGACAGCTCGCAATAATGGAGATCCGGCTGTCGAACTGTACACAAACGAAATGATGACCGAAAATCTCACGCTGTATCCGCGATTGGGATACCAGGAGATTGGCAGATGGAGTGAGGATGGCTTCAACCGCGTCTTCTTCAACAAGCGAATTTCTTAGAACTTGATGTGGCGGGGGAAAGCGAATTCACGCTCGAACTGTGGCAGCTTGTCCGAGGGCAGAACCAGGCCGTCCAGCACGCCACAAGGATGATTGGCAACGAATACGACCGGGCCGGACACCGGGACGTCTCGCCAGGTCCGACAGTCGCTGATGATCCGCAGTTGAAACAGGTTCACAGCAGACAAAAAAAATTCGGTGGCGGTTCGGAGGCATCGAGATAATGGCCATACAGCCGTTTCAGCCCCGGTTGACCACCAAGCTTTTCGACGGTCTGTATAAAAGATCTTCTGGCGAACGACTGGGTCGGTGTCGAATAGGCAAAATGGATTTTTGTTGTCTCGAGCTGGCGGCTGTCATCGAATCGGCCTTCCTGTTGACTGCATCGGCCGAAGATGCATTGCTTTCATGAAGGTGCTGCGACTGAAAATTTGCAGAAAAGTGACGGGAATGGCCGGATGCCATCGAGGTCAATTGTAGTTTTTGCGCGACCGGGCCGGACACGCAATTTCGGGCGTACTGTAGATGAGTAACACCACTGCTCTGTTCCGCGAGATCGAGCTCAAATTCGAGGTCACCCGTGACCAGATGCGGCGCCTTCGTAGCAAACAGGTTCTCAAGGATTTGGGTGACGGCCCTCAACAAGAGGCCACATTGCGTTCGATCTACTACGACACCCCGGATCAGGCTTTGCGGGATCACGGCATGTCGCTACGTGTCCGCCAGAATGCCGATGGTTGGGTGCAGACTGCAAAAATCGGCCGCGATCTGATGGCCGGTCTTTCCAGTCCGATCGAAATCGAGCATCCGGTCCCCGGCCCTGCTATCGACATCGGCAAACTAAAAAGCACCGGAGTTGCGGACGAAGTCGTCAAATTGCTGGACAAATCGTCCCTCGTCCCGATGTTTGAAACCATATTCTCCCGCACCACACGCCAATTGCGAGCACCCTGCGGTGCGGCAGTGGAAGTTGCATTTGACAGCGGCAAAGTGAAGGCCGGCAATTCGACGAGCCAAATTAGGGAGATGGAACTGGAACTCAAATCCGGCGAACGATCCGCGCTGTTTGCTCTGGCCGAACAGCTGACCAGTGGTGAAGCCGTGCGCTTTTCAGATTGGTCGAAGGCGGAGCGCGGCTTCCGCCTGTGTGGCGGCCAACTCGATACGGTCCCGGATCCACAGGCCTATGTCACGCCTGATATATCGCGAACCTCAACCACTGCGGAGGCTTTCAGCTCTCAATTGCAAGCCTGCGCGCGCCAAATAGCCCATAACTGGAAGGTCGTTCTCGACAGCGATGCTGTCGAGGGTCCGCACCAATTGCGCATCGGGTTGCGGCGCCTGCGCAGTACTCTGCGGGCATACAAGACGGTTGCAGACAGCAAAAACCTCCGCCACCTGGACCGGAAGGCGAAGCAACTTGCCGCTGTCGCCGGCCAGTTGCGCGATGCGGATGTTCTTGTTGAGGAAATCGTTTCCGCGCCAGCAATGCCGGACGGTACAGAACTTACGGGGTTGCGCGAACTGCTTGAAGCGGAACGCAAGATCATTCGCTCCGATGTCCGGGCCAAACTGGCTGGCGACGATATGATGCGGCTGTTGCTCAGACTTGGGGCTTTTATCGAATCTCCCAAGAAGCAAATACCGAAAAAGAAGAACCGAAACCGGCCGGTTATCAGCATCGCGAACTCAGCACTTCGAAAGAGTTGGAGCAAAGTGGAAATGAAGGGTCGTGACATAGCGCGCCTGACCATCGAGGAGCGCCATTCGATGCGCAAATCCCTCAAGGAACTTCGCTATCAGATTGATGCATTCGCAAACCTCTATCCGCGCCACAAGGTCAAACCATTCTGCAAGAAACTAAAGTCACTGCAGGATGTATTTGGATATTTGAACGATGTGGCAATGGCGGAACGAATAACCAGCTTGATCTCGGCCAAACAGGCCGCGAAACCAAATATTCAACGTGCAGCCGGATTTGCACTCGGGTGGCATACGGCCCGTTCACAGTTTGCATGGCGCCAGGCCCGCCACGAATGGAAGGACCTGGAGCGCAGCCGGAAATTCTGGAAGGCCTGATTCCCAGTTCATGGTTTTCCGGCGTCGAGGCGACGCAAACGGTGTAGGGGGTCCAGTGACCTGAGCGAGCGCCATTCCTGATTTTGGCAGAAGATTCCGGCACACCCTTTCAGTCGAATGAGATCCGGTCCGGCCGGCGAAATGCTACCGCTATAGGTTCTGCCATCCTCCGGATTGATCAAACGCCCTTCCTCCCAGCGCTTTCCGGTCCAGCGCAGGTTGCGGATCATGATGCCGCCGATTTTCAGGTGACGCGTCAGGCGTTTGCTCCAGACCCAGACAAGCCTGCCACAGAGAGTTGACGAGCCGTCCGCACAGGGTTCGAAGGAAATGACAGCGCCGATGCCCGGCGTGACCCAATGGCCGGATATCCGTTCCTGACGCGCTTCCGCATTCATTGGATATCCACCAAGCGCCAGCATGACAACGGCGGCTGGAACGACGACCGGCAATCGGCGAACCGGTTTTGCCACCGCCGCAAAGCACCGATGATATTCGGGATTCTCCGTCCCCATCCATCGGTCCCACCATGTGAAATAGAGTCCCATGTTCCAGCCCGCATGAGCATGATGCAGGTCGTGATGGGTCACCGTTGTGAGCCAGTCGAACAGCGGCCGTCCATCCGACCGGGCCGGAAACACTTCATAACCGCAATGGCCGATCGCGTTTCTCAGCATCATGTGTGCGGTAAAGAACAGCAACGCCAGTGGATGGGCCGGCACGATCAGTAACACCAGCGGGAAAAACGTCGCGTTGATAACCGCTTCACCAGCATCGAAACTGTAGGATGTGAATGGTGTTGGATAGTAAGATCGATGGTGCAGTCGGTGCAGCTTCCTGATGAACCGCTGGCGGTGCATCAGCCGATGCGTCCAGTAGAAATAGGCATCATGCAGAATGATGATGAGAACGGTGGACAGCAGCAGATAGCCGAGCCCCATTTCCTCGATATCAAGATATATCTGGAAAAATCCGAAAGCCTTGCCTGCGGCAATCGATGTCCCGACAGCAGAAAAGATCAACACAGTCCGCAGGCTGGCGGTAATTTCACTGCGGATCTGGCCGGATGGCGGGTTTTCACCGCGTATTTTCCGAGCCGCCAGACGGGTGGACAAAAGGATATTGACAATGAGGTACACCCCTCCGGCTCCCAGAACATAACGCAGAAGGTCCTGAGTGATGACTCCGGGAAAGGATTGAAAATAGATCGAAACGGGTTCTGGGATTTGCATGGAATGCTCCGGTTTTCAGAATGACCGGAGGAAACAATGCAAGGCGACCGCGGTCGCGCTGATTTCGAGTTTGGGGTCTGATTTTCAGAATCGGCCGGCCTATTTCAGTTCTGACCGGCTTCGTTCAGCTTGCGCCGCCTGAATTCCGTCGGGCTTTCACCAACAATGCTTCGAAAGGCGCGATTGAACGGACCAAGCGAGGAATATCCGCAGTCAAAGGCAATGGTCAGGATCGGTGTTTCGGCCGACTGCGCATCGGACAGGATTGCACAGGCAGCCGAAATTCTGCGTTCATTCATGAAGGCGGTGAAATTGCGGTACCCCAATCCCTGATTGATGACCCGGCGCAATCGATGTTCCGGGGCGCCGAGCTCTTCGGCCAGCCTGCCGATGGTCAAACCCTCACGTCGCCAGATCTCCGCATCCATTCCGGAATTCAACCGAAGCAGCAATGCGTTCTCAGCTGCTGACAATCCATTTTCTTCCCGCGTCCGCGCCCGCTGCCCGCCGGCCCATAATTCGTCGCGCAGGCGCATGGACCACAAGGCAAATACGGTCGACAGAAGCAGAATGGCTGCCGCATGCAGCGGAAACACAAAGGCTGGAAGCGGTCCATCCTCAACAGTCACTTCCACCGCCGTAATCACCAGCCCGAGGAGTGCCGAAATAATAAGAAACCAGCGGCGGAAATGCCGGCGCGGTTCATCTAGATCGGCGGCGGCAGTACGGACGGCGATCAGGACCAGGTGCACATAGAGTGCTGCAACAACGGCTCCCCGGAACAGGCCCGCACCAGCCACCCGATCAATGGCGAAAACCGGAAGCACGACAAGAAGCAACGGAATAACGTGCCAGCCACGCCAGCGAAAACCATCGTCGAATATGGCGAGAAACGTCCACCAGAACAGGAACGGAACGAACACGGGCAGGTAACGGATTGCCTTTGCAGCCGGTCCGATTTCGTCTCGCAGCATCGGAGAGGAAACCAGGATATAGCAAATCAGCGAAAGGCAAAGTGCCGACGCAAGAACCTGTGCAACTGCAATCGACCGGACCGTGATGAAACGCAACAGTTGCAGACAGAGAACCCCGATCCCCGCGCCACGCAATACATGATCGAATGTTTCAATCCATGTCTGCATTGGCTCGGGGTCCGACCGCGGCAATCATGGCCGAGGGATCAGGTGAATTTCACCCATTGTTCGGCATCGCGGTCTCGACAAGATTGGCCCAGTAGGAACAACCGATCGGAATGACCTCATCGTTGAAATCGTATTCGGGATGGTGGACCTGTGCCGTGTCGCCCTGGCCGACGAAGATGAACGCGCCGGGCCGGGCTTCCAGCATGAAGGAGAAATCCTCACCTCCCATGACAGGCGGTGTGTCGGTGTTCACCCGGTCCTCTCCTACGACGTTGCTGGCGATGGATGCGGCAAACACCGTTTTTTCCGGGTCATTGGCTGTCACCGGATAGTGACGCTGATAATCGAACACCGCTTTCGCGCCGAATGTCGCGGCGACATGTTCGACGATTTCGCCCATGCGCTTTTCAGCCAGGTCACGAACCTCCGGTTTCAGTGTACGGACCGTGCCGGTCATCGTGGCGGTCTGCGGAATAACATTGAACGCCTTTCCGGCATTGAAGGTCGTCACCGAGATGACGATGGATTCAAGCGGATCGACATTTCGCGAAGGGATGGATTGGAATGCCTGTACCATCGCCGAGCCGACAACAACCGGGTCAATGCCGTTGTGCGGGCGCGCCGCGTGGGCGCCGATGCCTTCGATTTCGATCTCGAACATGTCGGCCGATGCCATCAGCGGGCCCGGTCGTATGGCGAACTGGCCAACCGGAAGGCCGGGTGCGTTGTGCATCCCATAGACTTCCTGGATGCCGAACCGGTCCATCATCCCATCCTCAACCATCTCCCGGCCGCCGCCGCCGCCTTCTTCAGCCGGTTGAAAGATCACCACAACGGTGCCATCGAAATTGCGTGTTTCGGCAAGATATTTCGCCGCCCCGAGCAACATCGCAGTATGACCGTCATGGCCACAGGCGTGCATCACGCCTTCGGTTTTCGACGCGTGTTCGTGCGGCGTGATTTCGTCGATCGGCAACGCATCCATGTCGGCACGCAACCCGACGACTTTTCCGCTGGTGTTCCTGTTGCCTTTGATGACGCCGACGACACCGGTTCGCCCGATGCCAGTGACGATCTCGTCGACGCCGAACTCCTTCAGCTTTTCTTCAACCAAAGCCGCTGTGCGGTGGACATCGAAAAGCAGTTCGGGATGGGCGTGAATGTCTCGGCGCCAAGCCGTTATTTCATCATGAAAGTCCGCGATCCGGTTTACGATGGGCATGAATATTTCTCCTGCGTAATGGTAATACGATATTGGTTCTTTTCAGGCGGGTCAGGCGACCAGCCGATCGGTGATCGACCGGACAAATGCCGCGCCTTTGTCGAGTTGTTCCAGTGTTATGAATTCATCGGCCTGATGGGCCTGATCAATCGAACCGGGCCCGCAGACCACTGTCGAAAATCCCCCATCCTGAAACTGTCCGGCTTCCGTGCCGTATGAGACGACATGGGACCCGTTGTCTCCCGTTATCGAACGCGCGATTTGTTCAGCCATGCCATTGGTCTCCGGCTGCAAGGCGGGCACATCGGCAAACACCTCCAGCGAAATGCCTGCTTCGGGGTGTTTTTGTTTCATCTCGGCGTCGAGTTCGCCCACATAGGTGCGGTAACGATCAAAATAATCCTGTGTGAATTCACCAGGGATGGTTCGGATGTCGGTTGTGAACCAGCAATCCTTGGCGACGATATTTTGCGCGGTTCCGCCTTCGACAAGGCCGCAGTGCAAGGTTGTGTAGGGCGGCACGAAGGGATTGGCCGGATCGGCGGCCTCAATGTTGTGCCGTGTTGTTTCATCCATCCAATTGATCAGGCGCGCGGCAAAGAAGATGGCAGATACGCCGGTATGCATCAGCCCCGAGTGCACTTCGACGCCCCTCACCCGCGTTGTCACTCCAAGGAACCCTTTGTGAGCGGTGACGACCTCCATCATTGTCGGCTCGCCGACAATGACCGCACGCGCGGGCGGCTGGTTTCGGCGCATTTCGCGGATCATGTCCGGAGCGCCGAGACAGGCCAGTTCTTCATCGTAGGACAGGGCAATATGAACAGGCCTCGAAAGTCCGCGTGCCAGCATTTCAGGGACCGCGGCGAGAGCTATGGCGTTGAAGCCTTTCATGTCGCACGTGCCGCGACCGTACAGCCGGCCATCGCGTTCCGTTAGTTCGAACGGATCGCTCGTCCAGTTCTGTCCGGCGACCGGCACGACATCGGTGTGCCCGGAAAAGACGATTCCACCCGGTTCCATTGGCCCGATCGTTGCATAGAGATTGGCCTTGGTTTTTTCGCTGTTGAAAACCTTGTGGCTGGAAATGCCATGACCGGCAAGGTAGTCGCCGACAAAATCGATCAACGGCAAGTTGCTTTCTTTCGAGACCGTAGGAAAACCCACAAGTTTCGCCAGCATTTCACGCGGGGAATAGGTTTCTGTCACGCAGTCGGGTCCTTTCAAGAATGCCGCGAACCTAATTCATAGGCGATCGATTTGAAAAGCCCGTTCCGTTGATTCTTCGTAACAGACCGGCTGGACCCTTTGAAATTCTTGTGCTTATGTTCCGTCTCCAAATGGGAGTTGTACAAATTACCCGCGTACATGAAGGAACAAACTTAATGAAAAAAAGAACATTCAAGGCGGCGATTCTGGCCGCAACAATGGCCTTTGGACTGTCTTCAGCATCCGCTGAGACGTTCAAATACGCCTTTCAGGGAACGCTCAAATCGCTCGATCCGTATTCACTGAATGAAACATTCACGCTGGGATTTCTCGGCAATGTCTACGAAGGTCTGACCCGCCGCGACGGTGATCTTAAAATCCAGCCGGCGCTCGCAACAAGCTGGGAAGTGGTTGAACCGACACGCTGGCGCTTCAAACTTCGGCAGGGCGTCAAGTTCCACAACGGAAATGATTTCACCGCGGATGACGTTGTTTTCTCAGCCGACCGGGTACGGTCGGAAGGTTCTGACCTCACAACGCGAATCGCGGAAGATGTGAAATTCGTCAAGGTCGACGACCACACCGTTGATGTCATTCTCACCAAGCCCAATCCGATTCTGCACTATGAATGGGACACTTGGGCCATCATCGACAAGGAATGGACCGAGGCCAACGATTCGGTGAAAGTGACATCGGCGTCGGATGAAGCTGCCACCAAGATCTCACTGGAAGCCAACGGAACCGGCGCGTTCAAGATCGTCAGTCATGATGTCGGCGTCACTACCATGCTGGAGCCGAATGCTGGTTGGTGGGATACTGCAAAACACAATCTGACCAAAGTCGAATTTACCACCATCGCTTCGGACGCAACACGCGTGGCTGCACTTCTGTCGGGTGAACTGGACATGGTTTATCCGGTCCCGGTTCAGGACATCAAACGTGTCAATGACAATGCCACGACGACAGCGTTGACCGGACCGGAACTGCGCACGATCTTCCTCGGAATGGACCAGATGCGCGATGAGTTGAAATACTCCAGCGTCAAGGGCAAGAATCCGTTCAAGGACGTGAACGTGCGAAAGGCTTTCTATCAGGCGATCGACATTGAGGCGATCAAGAAGAAAGTCATGCGCGATCTGTCCGAGCCGTCAGCGATCATGATCTCGCCGTTCCTCTATTCCAAGTCCGCTGACTTCAAGCGCCAACCCTACGATCCGGATGGCGCCAAGAAACTTCTGGCTGATGCCGGTTACGCCGACGGGTTCGAAGTGGGAATGGATTGTCCGAATGATCGTTACGTCAACGATGAAGCGATTTGTCAGGCGGTCTCGGCGATGCTTGCCAAGATTGGCATCAAGGTCAATCTGAATGCCCAACCGAAGGCCAAATATTTCGCCAAGGTACTGTCATCGGGCGGGTACGATACGTCGTTCTTCCTGCTCGGATGGACACCGGGTTCGCTCGATTCCTGGAATGTTCTGTCCAACCTGGAAGCCTGCCGCGATGAGGCTGGTAAGGGTGGCACGTTCAATCTTGGCGGATACTGCAACCCGAAGGTTGACGCACTTGCCGATCAGGTTCTCGGCGAGAACGATCCGGCCAAACGCGACGACCTGATCAAGCAGGCGTTCGAGATCACCACCAGCGAAATCTCGCACATCCCGCTACACCAACAGGGTCTTGCCTGGGGTGTGTCCAGCAAGATCAAGTTGACCCAGCGGGCCGACAATCAGTTCATGATGTTCAGCGTCACCAAGAACTGACGTCAATTGAAATCCGGAAGAGCGAATCCCCGCCCGCAATATTTGCGGGCGGGGAAACGTTCATAGAATGAACCGGTAACCCCATGCTTGCCTTTATGATCCGACGACTGCTTCAGTCGATCCTGGTGATGTTTGTCGTCGCGCTGATTGCATTTTTGCTGTTTCGCTTTGTCGGCGATCCGGTCAACCAGATGGTCGGGATCGAAACTTCGGTTGAGGAACGGGAAGCCCTTCGCGAACGGCTTGGGCTGAACGATCCGGTGCTGACTCAATTTGTCCGCTTCATCGCAGGTGCCGCACAGTTCGAATTCGGAATATCCTACCAATTCAAGCGGCCCGTGGCGCAGATGATATCGGAACGTTTTCCGGCCACTCTGGAATTGTCGATCATGTCGGCGATATTCGCCCTGCTCGTCGGCATTCCGATGGGCGTCTATACCGGGCTGAAACGCGATGCCTGGCTATCGAAAATTTTCCTGACTGTATCTCTGGTTGGTATTTCGCTGCCGACCTTCCTCATCGGCATTCTTCTGATTTTCCTGTTTGCAGTGCAATTGCAGGTACTGCCCTCCTTCGGCCGCGGCGAGGTCGTCAAGTTGGGGTTCTGGTCGACCGGCTTGCTGACCACATCCGGACTGAAAGCGCTGATACTCCCATCGATCACGCTCGGATTGTTCCAAATGACGCTGATCATGCGGCTTGTGCGCTCGGAAATGCTGGAAGTCATGCGAACGGATTTCATCAAGTTCGCCCGCGCGCGCGGTCTGTCGCGCCGCGCGATCAATTTCGGCCATGCATTGAAAAACACAATGATTCCGGTGCTGACGATCACCGGACTGCAACTCGGAACGGTGATCGCCTTCGCCATCATCACCGAGACGGTGTTCTCCTGGCCGGGAATGGGTTTGCTGTTTCTCCAGGCAGTGCAGAACGTCGATATTCCGATCATGGCAGCATATCTGATGCTGATTGGCTTCCTGTTTGTATTGATCAACCTCATTGTCGACTTGCTTTATGTCATGGTCGATCCGCGCATTCGTGTCGACAGCAAACAGGCGCTTTAAGATGTCGGAAACTCCCCTCACGCCTCGCGCCGGCGAACAAAACGCGCTTCTTCGGTTCTTGGACAGCGATATTCTTTATTCGTTTCGCCAGTCAAAATTGACCATGCTCGCAGCGGCCGTGACCGCGTCCTATTTCCTGATCGCGCTTTTTTCCCCCTGGATTGCCCCGCAAAACCCGTTCGACCTGGCGGGCCTGAATCTTCTGGACAGCCTGACACCGCCCTCATGGCACCCGGACGGCGTGCCTGAATTCCCGCTCGGAACCGATGATCAGGGACGTGATATGTTATCGGCCATCATGTATGGCAGCCGTATTTCGCTGGCAGTCGGATTTGCCAGTGTTGCGTTTGCGGCCACTCTCGGCATCAGCCTTGGTCTGATTTCCGGCTATGTCGGCGGTGCGGTGGATACGGTGATCATGCGCATTGCCGATATTCAGCTCACCTTCCCGTCCATTCTCATCGCGCTTCTGATCGATGGAACCGTCTCCGGCCTGCTTCCCAGCGTTGCCCGCGAAGACACAGCATTTTGGGTGCTGACCTTTTCAATCGGCTTGTCGTTCTGGGTGCAATATGCGCGAACCGTCCGGTCATCGGTGCTGGTGGAAAAGGATCGCGAATATGTCCAGGCGGCTCGGCTGATCGGTCTAAAACCCCTGACTATCATGGCGCGCCATGTGCTGCCAAACGTGCTTGGACCGGTTCTGGTCATTGCAACGATCAATCTGGCCCTTGCGGTGATCACAGAAGCCACATTGTCGTTCCTGGGTGTCGGCATTCCCGTCACGCAGCCCTCGCTCGGAACCCTCATTCGCATTGGCAACAATTTTCTGTTTTCCGGCGAATGGTGGATCACCATTTTTCCCGGTGTCGCATTGGCCATTCTCGTTCTTTCGGTCAACCTTCTGGGCGACTGGTTGCGCGATGCGCTCAATCCCAAACTGAGATAATTGCGATGAGCGCACCCATCCTTTCGGTTAAAAACCTGGTTGTCGAGTTCCCGACCCGGCGCGGAATACTGACCGCGGTCGACGAAATTTCCTTCGATATCGCGGCCGGCGAAGTGCTTGGTGTTGTCGGCGAGTCGGGGGCCGGCAAATCTCTGACCGGAGCCGCAATCATCGGCTTGCTGGAGCCTCCCGGACGGGTGGCCGGAGGTGAGATTGTTTTTGACGGGCGGCGCATCGACAACCTTTCTGAGGAACAGTTGCGCTCGGTTCGCGGCAGCCGGATCGCCATGATCTTTCAGGATCCGCTGACCAGCCTTAATCCGCTCTACCGCATTGGTGAACAACTGATCGAAACCATCCTGACGCATATCGACATGAGCCCGTCCGATGCCAGAAAGCGAGCGATCTCTCTGCTCGACGAGGTTGGCATTCCGGCTCCTGAAACGCGGATTGATGCCTATCCACATCAGTTTTCCGGCGGCATGCGGCAGCGTGTGGTGATTGCGCTTGCACTGGCCGGGGAGCCGGACCTGGTAATCGCCGACGAACCGACGACCGCGCTCGATGTTTCGGTCCAGGCGCAGATCATCCAGTTGCTCAAACGCCTCTGCCACGAGCGGGGCATGGCGATCATGCTGATCACCCATGATATGGGTGTCATTGCAGAAACGGCGGATCGGGTGGCCGTGCTCTACGCGGGGCGCATTGCCGAGGTGGGAACGACGCGCGAGCTCGTCCACAATCCCCAGCATCCCTATACCAGCGGCCTGATGAGTTCGATTCCGTCAATGGATGGAGACAGCGATCGACTGGTACAGATACCCGGATCGATGCCGCGGCTGACAGCGATACCGGACGGCTGCGCTTTCCACCCCCGCTGTTCCAGAAGCCTCGAACGGTGTCATTTGGAACGGCCGGACGAGTTTACCGTCAACCAATCAAGAGTGGCTTGCTGGCTGTATGACAAGGACGCGCCGCATGACTGACGCAATGGTGCAGGTCGACAGCCTGACGCGACTGTTTGACGTGTCCAAACCCTGGCTCAACCGGGTGATCGAACGCGAGGACAGAAGGTTTCTTCGTGCCGTCGATGACGTCTCGTTTGATATTCGCAGGGGTGAGACATTTGCCCTGGTTGGCGAATCCGGATCCGGCAAATCGACCGTTGCCAAAATGGTTGTCGGCCTGTTGCAGCCGACAAAGGGCGACATCCGCATTGACGGCGTCAACCTTGCCGACCCGGCACAGAGCGAATCCATGCGCGCCATGCGGCGGCGCATCCAGATGATCTTTCAGGATCCCTTCGCCAGTCTCAATCCGCGCTGGCGCGTCGACCGGATCATTTCAGAGCCGATCCAGGCGTTTGGACTGGAAAGCGATGACAGGGCGATCAGCAAACGGGTCGCGGAACTGTTGACGCTGGTCGGTATGAGTGGGGACGATGGCCGCAAGTTCCCACATGAATTTTCCGGTGGCCAGCGACAACGTATCTGCATTGCGCGCGCCCTCGCCTCACGGCCGGACTTCATCGTCTGCGATGAACCGACTTCCGCGCTCGACGTGTCGGTCCAAGCGCAGATTCTCAACTTGATGCGCGATCTGCAGCAGGAATTCGGGCTTACCTATCTCTTCATCAGCCACGACCTGTCTGTCGTGCGTCATATGGCGAGCCGCATAGGCGTGATGTATCTCGGCCGCATCGTTGAAGTCGCCGAGTCGAAAGCGCTGTTCAAGCAGCCGTCACATCCCTATACGCGGATGCTGTTTGACGCTGTGCCCGATCTGAAGATGAGCGGCCGCCCGCATCAGTCCGTCGAAGGCGAGATTCCGAATCCGATCAGCCCGCCATCAGGATGTACGTTTCACCCGCGCTGCCCACACGTCAATGAACGCTGCCGAACGGAAATTCCGGAGGCCATTGCCTCTGGTGATGTGATTGTTGCCTGCCACGCCCACCAGGAAGGTCGGATCGGGAAGAAATTGTGATCGCAGAAACGGGTTCCGGTTAATTGACAGGCACGATTTTTGGGAGCAGACTTTGCATCACAGGGTCGTACTGCCGTGTTCAGATAGTCTGGTCTGCAACCGATAGAACCGATACCAGATCTAAGGAGCAGCGGTAACAAAAGCGACCGGAAAGAGGGAGCTATGAGTCCGCCTGCATAGGATCATTGACCCGACACTGAACGGGTCCGCGGTCGAAAAGATGCGACACGAGATGTGCCTGCTGACCGTCCGACATAAAAATTCGACCTACCATTCAGGGGTGAAATGCAAAGGCCACGCGTTTCGGAGCCCTGACTTAAAAAACCGGCAAATGACCGGAGATCAACAGCCTCGTCGGCGCGAAGATACAGAGCGCGACGAGGCAATTTTTTTGAACCTGTGAATCGTTATTCGGAAGCTTCCGAAAACGTCTTCAGATAAGCGATCACGTTTTCCCGGTCTTTTTCCTTTTTCAAACCGGCAAACGCCATCTTGCCTTTCGGGATAAAGGCTTTTGGCTTGGTCAGGTAGGTGTCCAGAGACTCTTCGTCCCAGACCAGCCCCTCTTCCTTTTTGGCCAGAAGCGCCTTTGAATATTTAAAGCCTTCTACCACGCCGCCTTCGCGACCGACGATGTTGTTCAACAGTGGCCCAACCTTGTTCTTGGCCTTCTCACCCACCGCGTGGCAGGCCTTGCACTTCTTGAACACCTTTTTGCCAGCCTCGGCATCGCCGTCAGCATGGGCAAAGCTCACCGAAGCCAGAATGGCGGCGATTGGTAGAAATAGACTGGTGCGTTTCATGGAGGGATCCTTGTGGTTTGTCGTTGGAGACTCAGCTTTCGAGATGGACAGACAGTTCAGGCCTCGACCGAAGAATACGATTAATATCGTCACGTGACATGAGACAAAATGCCGTCGAGTATCCGTCAGCCAATGCCGCACGCGGTGCGGTCACGGTGACATGCCGCCATTGCGTCCCGGCATATGCGGTATGAGGGTCGAAAACATGACCGACCCCAGGCCGCAGCAATGTTCCTATCGGCGAAGACGTTGCAACGGCCCTGTCTTTGATTTCCAGTGTCGCCGCAATGGAACCATCAACCGGATCGGCGATGCCGACACGCCAGGGTTCGCCATTCTCCTTCGCTCCGATCGCCGAAATCTCCCCCATGTCGACAAGGGCATGATTGAAACCCCGGTCGCGCAGAAATGCGCAGATGCGATCGCTAATATACCCTTGGGCGATGCCATTTAGCGTGATGGCCATTCCGCCGCGAAGGAACCGAATTTCCGAAGGACCATAGGCGACCCGTTTCCAGCCGGTGCGTTTCAGAACCTGGTGAATGTTTCTGTCATTTCCATTGACGCGCTTAACGGCCCGAGCAGCGTGATATTCCCAGATCGGTTGCACGGTCGGATCGAACTTGCCCTGCGTTTCCGCGTTGATCGCACCGCATAGTCCAAGCAGCTCCAGCATTTCCGCCGGCGGATTTTGCAGAACCCCATCCCGGTTCAGCCTGGAGAGTGCACTGTCGGTGCGATACAGGCTGAAGATATCTTCCAGACGCGACAGTTCTGCAAGGCACCCGGCAATTACCCTTTCCGCATCCTCCGAATGCATTCCCGAAAGCCGTAGCGAGGCGCCTGCCCCCAGCGCAATGCCCTTCCAGCTGGTCATCGCGGCGGCGTTCGAAGAATTGACGCCGAACGCCAGGCATGTCGCCGCCGATGCAGCGATCGACAGAAACCGGCGACGGGTTGCAGGGGCAAAAGTCGTGTTCATGATCCGGGCTGCTCCTGTATCGTCGATATTTCCACGGATCCAAGAACGGCACTCTCGGGAATGTCCGCAAGCATCAGCAACTGGCCGCCCTTTTCGTCGGCAAAACCCTTGGCTGCAGTCTCGGAACTGAAGGGCACCAATTCCGGTGCGCCCATTCCGCCGCGTGCATTTGAGCCAACGACAAAGTGAGCCGATTCCGCGTCGAACCAGTTCCCGATACCCGGTTCATCCCAATTCTTTGCCCGTCCCATATCGCTGACATAGAAAGCCGTAATCTCAAAGTCTCGTTCGGCAGACTTATAATAGGCAATGCCATCACGAACCTGACTGAAAAACAGCGGAGCCGGTTGGCCGGCCAGGTGGATCTGGGCTTTCGGCCCGGGGTGGTCAAGAACCACCATCTGGCAAAAATGCCCAAGCGCCTCCTCGGTCATCGCAACCGGTTGCGGTTGCACGCTTTCAGGAGCCGGATTGCAGCCGGACAGGATCGAAATCGCGAATAGCCATCCGGTGACGGCTGATGTTGCGGTTTTCATGTCTCATATCTCCTGAACACGATCATTGCGACGTATAGAGATAGTGCCGGCCATAAGATCAGTGAAAGCAGGCTTGCCCATGACGAGGCAGCGCCAATCTCGTTTGTCATGCCCGAAGCCAGCGAAGCGGCCTGCGATCCCGAAACATTGACGATGCGGAACGCATCAGCGGGATTTGCAACCAGCAATACCGGGAAAACATGACTGGTGAATACACCGCCATCGTCGAAGACCAGTGCTCCGAGAATTCCAAGATCGTAGAGAACGACCAGGATAAGCCAGGCCGCGATGGCCAGCGCGGCAGCAGTGCTTGTCTGGCGCGAAAATCCGGACAGCGTATAACCGATCCCGAGAAAGGCCGCCCCCAGCAAGGGCGCAGTCCAGCAGAGCCGAAGCAGTGCCTCGACCCCTTGCGCACTGGCGCCGCCTGCCAACGTCGCGGCCAGCCCGGCAATGCCATATCCGATGCAAATCGCCAGAAGGAGGATCAGGATATGGGCGATGGCTTTTCCGGCCAGAATCGCACCACGTGATGTCGGATAGGTCAGCAGCAGAGGCAGGCTGCCACGCTCCGCTTCACCGGAAATGCCATCGAAGGACAACAACAGCGCCAGCAGCGGCGCAAGATAGACCGTCAGCGTCGTCAGGCTCGCGACCGAAACTGTCAGCAGATCAATGCCCAGGACGCCGGTTGGGGCTGACCCGGCAAACACCAATGCCAGTGCAAACAAGGTCATCAGGAGTACGGAAATCAAGACCCACCGATTGCGGATTGCAATGCGCAATTCAATACCTGCGACGGCGCTAATTGATGTGATCACTGCCGTCTCCTTTTGCGGTGAAATGCCGATAGAGGTCCTCAAGGCTTGGCGGGGCGAGGTCGACGTCCTCGACCAATCCCTTTTCAAGCCCGGCGATGGCGGAAATCCGGTCGAGTTTTTCATCGGCCCCGAATGTCAGCTGGACCGACGAACAATTGACCCGTTCGCCGCCAAGTTTTGCAGCCACTGCGTCGGCCTTTTCATGCACGGCTTTGACCGTGATCCGAGTTGGCAGACCAGCTTCCTTCCGTAACGCATCCAGGCTACCGGCCGCGACCAGCTTTCCGGAAGCCATGATGTGAATGCGATCCGTTCGTGCTTCAAGTTCCGTCAATGCATGCGATGATACAAATACCGCGGTACCGGCCTGAGCCAGTTCATCGACAAGATCGTAGAATGTCCGCCGGGATATCGGATCAAGCCCGCTTGTTGGTTCATCGAGCAGCGCCAATTGCGGCCGCCGCATGAGGACCTGGGCCAGGCCGATCCGTTGGCGCATTCCCTTTGAATAGGTTCCGATACGCTTGTCGGCTGCACTGGCGAGCCCGACTTTTTCCAGTACCCCGTCCACCTGTTTGCCGGACTCTCCTGCCAGGCGGGCAAAAAACCGAAGTTGCTCCCGTCCAGTCAGCATTCCATGAAAATTCACGGTCTCCGGCAGGTATGCGGCGGTCCGGCGGGCGCCATCCGATCCGGTCGGATGGCCGAAGACATCGATCGTCCCGCCGGTCAGTCCGGTCAGGCCAAGAATGAGCTTGATTAACGTTGTTTTGCCGGCGCCGTTGTGTCCCAGCAACGCAACCCGCTCTCCGGCGAACACCGACAGGCTGACATCCTGCAACACTTCTTGCCGGCCATATTTCTTGCAGGCGTTTTCGACCGTCAGGCGACCGGAATTCATGATGCATCTCCCCATTTCGGCGAAGCGACCGGCAATGGCCGCATCAGCGGGTGTGAATCGGTAATCCCGCCAGGCATGAGTGCCGGAAATGCTTTTTGCGACCAGCGAACAAGTTGGACGGCAGGCGACCCAAGCAACAGCTTGGCTGCGGGCTGCCGCCACAGAATGTGGTCCATGATGTCGTTGGGCCGGTGCGGAGAGTCGCCGATGCCGTCACCATTGACGTCATAGGCCGCGTTTTCACTCCAATAATTGCCGCGGCCTTCGAGACTCCACTCGATCCAGCGCGATCCAACATATTTTACCTGAATCTGATTTGAGACGAAGGCGTTGCCGGCAATCTCGTTTCGTTCGGAACCCGCGGTAAAATGCACGCCGATACCGCAGCTCTCATAACGGTTGCCAAGCAAGCGGTTCCTGTTCGCATTGTATATGAAAGTGCATTTTTTGGCGCCACGGACCAAATTGCCCTCGATCACTGAATCATTGGTGTAGTTCAGCATGATTCCGTGATCGCGGTCCCCATCGGAAACGTTGTCGCTGATTTGGACATTCTTCGAATACATGATGGCGTAGCCAAGATGATTGCCGATCGACCGGTTTCCGGAGACTTCTGAATCATTTGCGTACATGTAGTGAACCGCAAACCGGAGGTCCCGAAACCGATTGTTGCGAAATATGTTCTTCCTGCTGGTGTTGACGAAAATGCCGTCCCGTCCGTAGCGGACGTCGTTGCCTTCAACGATCAGGCCGGGTGAATTCCAGACATAGATTCCATTGCCGCGTGCGTTCATTCGGTGATGCCGGCGGCCGGTAATCGAGTTGTCGCGCACACGGGCATTTTTCGCCCCATGTACGTCGATGCCGACGAGATTGTCTTTAAGAATATTGTCGGCGACGACGGCATCATCGGCTCCCTTGAGAAGCTTGATTCCGGCATCGAGTGTCGAGGCGTCGGCACCCGATCCGGTGACCACAAGACCGCTTATGGTCACGCCTGGTGCAGCGATCGTGATGACGGTTCCCTCGCCGGCGCCATCAACAACAGCGCCGGTTTTTCCTGTCAGAGTTACCGGTCGGTCAATTACGAACCCGCCGGCATAGCGTCCCGGTTCAAGCAAGAGAACATCCCCGGCTTGAGCTTCGGCAATGGCGGTGGCAAGCGCGCCGGGGCCAGGCCCGACCAACCGCTCCGCGGCCATTGCTGTTGCGCCTGTCACCGACAGGGCAATAGCAAGGACAGGCAGAACTGGCGATTTGGTCACGACGCGCACGCTACTTTCCTAGGCCGAACGGGGTTCGACGAACATCCGGCCGCGCATTTCCATGTGCAGCGCATGGCAGAACCACTGGCAGTAGTACCAGTGTACGCCCGGACGGTCGGCGGTGAAAGTTACCGAAGCGGTTGCCTGTGGCCCGACCTCGAAGGCGATGCCATGGTTTCCAAGCGTGAAACCATGCGTGAGATCATCCACGTCATCAATATTGGTGATGTAGATGGTGACCTCGTCGCCCTGCTTGACGGTGAAACTTTCAAGCGAGAACGTCGGTGCCGCCGAGTACATGTAGACACGCACCTTGTTGCCGTCGCGGATCGGCTCATCGGCCCCCTCTTCCAGGTCGACGCCATCGGCCTCAGCCTGTTTCCGAGCGTCTTCCCACATCGGATCGTCACGGTTCCATATACTCAATGGATTGACGACCGAGCGGTGTACGATGATGCAGTCATGCGGCTCGGCGAACGTCGGACCGTCGTGCACAACCTCAGGCTGATCCAGGGAAATGTCGATCAGCTGCTCGTTTTCCGGTTTCAGCGGGCCGACATTGATATACCGGTCCTTTGAAAACTTGTTGAGCGAAACCAGCCATTTGCCATCGGCGTCCTTGGTCTCGCCCATGGAAGTATGGTTGTGACCGGGCTGATAATGAACATCGGTCTTGGCCAGAATCGGATCCACATCCGCGCCGCCATAGGCCTGAATCGCTTTTTCGAGGTTCCATTTGCACATCTGGCTGTCGAGGAACAGGGTTGTGTAACAGTTGCCCTCGCCGTCATACGCGGTGTGGAGAGGCCCGAGTCCAAGCTCCGGTTCGGCAACGATACAGGACCGCGGGTCGGCATCGGAGTCGAACAATGCATCGATCTTGGTCACATCGATCACAGACACCGTCGGCGACAATTTGCCGTTGATGACGACGTGGCGGCCGTCCGGCGCGGTGTTGACACCGTGCGGGCTGTTGGGGATCGGCACGTACCTGGTGTATTTCGATCCCTTGCGGCCATCGAGCACCGGAATGCCGTTATATTCCTTGTAGTCCTTGTCGGAGACCCCCTGTTCGATCGCCTTGATGTTGAAAATGACCGCCCAGTCCGTTTCGGACTCGGTCATTTCCGCCAGCGTCACACCGCCTTCGGAATTGTAGCAGCTGGATATGGCGTATTTGCCCTGATAATCGGCATCGACATTGTCAAGATTGCCATCGACGATGACCTGCCAGGCAATTTTCATCGTATCGCCGTCGATTGCGGTAAAGATCGCAACATAGTCCTTCGGCGAATCGAGGATCTGACCGTCATTTGGCAGCGGTATGCGATGTTCGCCGTTGGCAAACACATAACCGGTACGCGGGAATTTTTGCGGTCGCAGACCATGAATATCCGAAGCATTGGGGATTTCGATGATCTTGTCGCATTTCATGACATCGCAACGCACCCGGGCCACCCGCGTGTTTGCCTTGTCGTTCATGAACAGGTAGCGGCCATCATAGGTGCCGTCGGTGAAGGACATGTGCGGATGGTGCAGGTCACCATTGAGATAGACCCCTCCACGACTTTCCAGAAACTCGTTGGTTTCCGGCATCATGCCCTCGGTCAGAATCTTAATAGACTCATTTGTCTGGCCCCAACCCGTTGCCGAACAGCGGTTGAACACCGGAACGCGCATCAATTCACGCATCGAAGGAACACCAAGAATGCGCATCTCTCCGGCCTGACCCGAGGACCAGAAGCCGTAATATTCGTCAAGCTCCCCCGGTTTCAGCGCTGAGCTGCCTTCCGCGGCACTGGCTGCCCCGGTTGTCTGCAGCAATGAGACACCACCTGCACCCGTCGCCGCAACCGTCCCGGCAAGCAATGCTGATTTGGTGCTGTTGCCAAGCAAATCACGCCTGGTCAGTCCCGTTGATTTCAATTTTTTCGACATTTCCACTCTCCTTTTCAGTGTGCTTGTATCGTCGTCATCAAACCGCCGACCGATCGGAAGCAGTTCCCGTCGGAAGATTAATGATCGGCTTGTTGCGCCGTTCGAAATCGGCGCGTTTTTTTATTTTTTTCATCACCACCGGGCATTTGGCCTTGTGCTGATACAGCACCTGGCAATGCAGGCAGTTGAGACATTCATTGGGATTGATCTCACCGGTCGGATGGATCGCCTGGACCATGCATTCCTGGGCGCAGCGCTGACATGGCGAGCCGCATTCCTTGTATCGCTTCAGCCAGTCGAACATCCTCAACCGAGCCGGGATCGCCAATGCTGCACCAAGCGGGCACAGATAACGGCAGTAAAAACGTTCGATGAACAATCCGGCTGCCAGAATGGCGAAGACAAAGAGCAGAAACGGCCAACCCCGCTGGAACTTCAAAATGATCGCTGTTTTGAATGGTTCGACTTCCGCGTAACTTTCGGCCAATGGCAGTGAAATCAGCGACAGGCCGAACAGGCCAAGAAATATGATGTATTTGATCGGCCACAAACGCTCGTGCAAACCCCAGGGAAGTTCCCATTGTGGAATGCGCGCCAACTTGGCGAGCCGGTTCGTCAATTCCTGCAACGCACCGAACGGACACAACCAGCCGCAATAGGCACCGCGCCCCCAAAACAACAGGGAAGCTGCTACCGAGAACCAAAGGATGAACACTATCGGATCGAGCAGGAACGCGTCCCAGCTAAAACCGGTTTGCATCGAACTTGCCAGGGCGAGAAGATTGACGACAGACAGCTGCGCATTGGCGTACCAGCCGACAAAGACCAGGGTCACCGTCAGGAAGCCGATGCGGAACCAGAAGGCGAATTTTTCACTGCGGGTAACATAGAGCTGAAAGAAGAATGCACCGGTCAACACCACCAGCATGGCGATAACGACACCGATTTCGACTGTTCGATCCCGCCAGATGCGTTGCCATAGAGCGGTCTTCGCAGCCGCTTCGCCGGCTTCATCGATCTGTAGCGTAACAACCGTTGTAGCCGGTGGATTTTCGATCCGAATAAAGCGATCGGGCAGACGGTAGCCCAGATCGAAGGTTATGAAGGTCTTTTCAACCGCTCCGACCGCCCGGTGAGCGAGCAGTTGAAGCCTCCAGGGCTCGGCTGGATCAAACTCGCTGTCGGCGGGAATGCGGAACAGATCAAGTTCGGTGAAATTGGGAGCATCGTCCGGTGCCAGCGCGCCGATGCGGCGATGTCCGCGATCGCGAAACCGGACGCTGGAATCCCCCTGGATCAATTGTATGCGATCGAAGATGCCGCCGCGCACATAGCCCGATCCCTTGAAGGAATAACGGCCGCGGCCTGTGACCAGGATGGCGTGCTCACCCGGTTTCAGCCAGTTTTGCAGATTGGCGTATTCGGCATCGCCGAGCAGGCTACGGCCAATCGACGGCACACTGACAAGAGCGGTGGTCATCTCAATGAAAAGATCGTCGGCTGCACCCTTTTCACGACGTTTTTCGGCGCGTTTGTCACCGGTTGCCTTGAACGCCGTGTTGATCTGGCCGACGTCGAGGTTGAGACTGCGTATGGAACCGTCGCCGGTCAGGACCGACCAGGAACTGATTGTGTCGATGCTTTCGTCGACTGTTCGCTTGGGGCCTTCGTTCACCGGTTTGGGCGCCAGCCCGCCCAGACCCAGGGCACGGGCCACCTTCAAGCCGGAACGAACTACGGAATCGTCGATTACCATGATAGTGACGGTGGCGCCCGAGATGATATCGAGGTCGTGACCGGACCCGCCGGCAATAGCCTCTGCCTTCAGGTCAAGGCCAATATAGTTTTCCATCAGGCGCGTGATCTTCGATTCCGGAATGCCGATCAGCACGATCGGTTCGGAATGCTTGACCAGTTGGAGTCCGGAAATGACGGCATCGTGTGAGACCGCAACGACCACATGAATGGGTTTACCCGAATAACCGGTTGTGCCGACAAAATCGGACGTTAGAAAAGCCCATCCGACGTTTTCACCGTCTTTCAGGATTGGCGCCGCCGGAAGATCCTTCCGAACCGGGCCGAACGAGTCGGCTTCTGGTACGAGCGCACCGGCTTCCAGTTCCGACAGGAACCGCGGCAGCAGCGTTTCGGCACGGGCTGAAGTCGAAAGCACAACCAACAGCCCAAGCAGTGCCAACACCCACCATGCGTATATTGTTATCGGCGTCCTCGTCCGTACCATCAAAATATGCCTTATGAATGCATCTTTTGAGATACTGACTACAGGGGTACGAAATGAATGAAATTGATCAAGATCAAGAAAGGCGTCAGGAATTCAGCGAATTCCGCCGATGGAAGCCTTTTCAACGCGATGGGGGTATTGCGGCCGTCAGTTGAAAACTGACATTTCAGACTTGCCGCCGGCGGCATTGAGATGGTTGTCGAAGGAGTAGTGTTGGTCGCCAATCGAGATCGACCGGTCAAAACCCGCAATACGACCGGTTCCGGAGGAGGCAACAAAACCATTGCCTGTCGCGGCCACTCCGCGAGCCTTAGAAAGACGCCCGGTTCGTAGCACTCTTCCGCTCTTTCGTTCGACAATGAGCACAACACCGCCGCGAGGCGACGTAACGGCGAGGCGGTCAAGATCCTGGCTCACCGCAATACTGCCGGTGTAGCGGCGTAGCAAATCAATGGCTGTTCCAGCGATGTTGAGGAAAGCCAATCCGCCCCCCTGCTCCACCTGGCCAATCAACTGCGGCCGGTGCAACGACGATCCCTCATATTGGCCGGCAAAAACCACCCTGCCCGGCCCGCCACCGGTGATATGCCGAACAGAAACCTGTTTCATTCCGACCGGAAGTTCGTGTTTTTCCAGCAATTCGCCTGTTCGGCTGTCAATGAACACAAGAGACGGGTTCATTTCCGGGATGTTCAGCTTGGCGCGTCCGTAGTCCGGATGCGTTTCTATGCCTCCATTGGCAACCGCAAGGATTCGATCGTCCGGCATCATCATGAGCTGGTGCGGTCCAACACCAAAACTCTGAAACTCCCCGATGCGCCGGTAGTTCGAAGATGCATCGAAGACTCCGATAGTGCCGTCGGCGTTTTCGTAGTCGTTTTCCGTGGCAAACAGCAATTGCCCGTCGCTGGCGAATGCGCCATGGCCATAAAAGTGCCTCTGCGGCCGCGTTGTGAACGTCACCGGCGGCTTTTTTCCGCCGATATCAAAGGCAACCGCAAAATTTCCCGGCCTTCGTGCAAACACCACCGCGGTATCGTTCTGCCGGTTGAAAATGACATCATGCCCTCGCGCCGGCAGGTCTACCTTCGCCAGCACTCGGCCGTCCTCGGACAGTACCACCGCACCAAAGGTGCCCTGCCGGGAGTAAAACGCCGACGCAAACATCTCCCCGGCACCAGCAATCGCCTGGCCACTCCATGGCAGAAGACCTGATGCAGAGGCGCCGGCAGCGACCTGTAGGAACCGACGTCGGTCAAACCCAGGTTCAGGCACGTTCAATCACCATCCATTGGTGAAAAACCAGTCGACAAGCCGATATCATTTGCCATTTCTTCGCCGACAAGCCGCTGCAGGCTACGGGTCACCACCAGCAGATAGGCCAGTTTTGACGATTGTTCGGTATCCCCGACAAGCCGATCGATGGGCAGTTTTATCCCGCTGATCGTTTTCCGGGCATTGGAGAATTCGAACGCAATCGAACCGGCAAGCCATCGCTGATCATGTGTCAGGGAATCTGCCAGACCGGACACATCAAACAGGCTTTGCATGCCACTCAAATTGGCATTGATCACGCTGACGGTCGCATCAGAACGCCAGAACAGCGCTCTTTTGTGCAGACCTGGCCGGCGATTTTCCGGCGCAATCGGTCTCAACCGCTGATCGCGTACCATTTCGAAACCGTGGGCCAATGTGCCGACCAGTTCAGCAAGCGCCTCGGAATCGGTTCGGTAGGATTCGTTTTCAGGCCCGGGAGTGAGCCAGATACCCGAATGGCCCATGTCATCGTTCCAGGCATCCGACACCTCTCGGGCAATGGCACTGATGTTCTGCGCCGCGGCAACGGCAAATGCACAGCGAAACCCGCTGCCGGCGGTCGCTAGATTTTCGGAGCCCGTGCCGAAAAGCAGGTACTCCAGAGCGCCGAATCCCTGCAATGCCACGCTCTTTTGTGAAAGATCGCCTACTGTCTGAACGCTTCCGTCCTTGTTCGCCAGTGCTGCCTGCACCTGGCGCAATCCTGTTCCACGCCGGTCCGGCCAAAATAAAATTCGCTCAGCGCGATTGCCCGTGGACAACGGGCCCACTCGGACGAACTCGACCCGCGCCCACGCCGTTGCGGCTGCACGAAAAGCCGATCGTGCGTCTTTGAGTTGCTTCCGCGAAGGTCTTTCGCACAACGGTTCGACATCCGAGACCATCAGTTCGCTGATGTCGGCAAAACGCTCGAAATTGGGGCGAATGAAACCGTCGATCGCTGCCCTGACCGGAGCGATAGTTTCAGCCAGTACCGGTGGCGGTAGAACGGCAATCGCCACCCAGAGGAAGAAAAACAGGGATACAAGTCGGGTCATTAAAGCGATTCCAGAAAGGCGATCAGCGCCAGCCGGTCCACTGCCTCCAGGTTGGCAAACCCGTCCCTGGCGGATTGCGCCTCGCCGCCATGCCAGAGGATTGCTTCGGTCAGATTGCGGGCCCGGCCGTCATGCAGGAAAAATGTGTGCCCACTCACTGTTTGTGTCAATCCAATGCCCCAAAGCGGTGGCGTACGCCACTCTTTCCCGCTCGCATCACCGGCGGTCATTCCGTCGGCAAGCCCCTTGCCCATGTCATGCAGCAGAAAATCGGAATATGGCCAGATAAGTTGAAAGCGCAATGCTTTCCCGGGTGCCTGTCGGCTTGTGACATATTTGGGCCGGTGACACGAAACACATCCCAATGCGTAGAAGATCTGCTTTCCGGACAGCACCTTTGGATCACCTACATTCCTGCGCGCCGGAACAGCCAGATTTTGCGAATAGAAGGTGACCAGCCCGAGGACTGGATCCGGTGCTTCGGTATCTCCGAGTGATGTTTGCACACCAGTGGCGGCCTCAAGACAGGCCGTCTGTGCAGCCGTGCAATCACCATGATGAACCGGCACCAACGGATTTGATATTCCGATATCGCCGGCAAAGGCACCTGCACTTTGTGCCTTTACGGATGGATTGGATGCCTTCCAGCCAAACCGGCCAAGAAGCAACTGTCCTGATCCGGCATCCCTCAGCCATGAGGGCCGACCGGAGATTCCGTCACCATTGGCATCATCCGGATCTGCACCCGACAGGATATCGGCAGTCGCTATCTGTTCGATCAGTCCGAGACCCGGCATTTGCGGTGCGACCCGCGGCGAAAACTGCACATCGTCTCGCATCGGTCCATATGCCAGGTCAGCGACCGAGTAGGATGGCCGGCGCAACGAAACAATGGTGCCGTCGCCGAGTGTTACGTGCTCTTCTGCATATTCGATGACCATACGGCCCTCGCTTGGAACTCCCGGAATGGCGAGATCCTGGAACTGCGTTCCGTACGCCGGTTCGGGGAACAACAGGACAGATCGATCCTCATGCGCCGCTCTTTGCTCCGCAGTGCGCGGCGGAACAGCCAGGCGCAAAAACATTGATGTCGCGTCTCGGTCACCTTCCGGCGGATGGCCGCGCCCATCCTTGATGTGGCAGCTTTGACAGGCCCGCGCATTGAAAAGCGGACCAAGACCGTCGGACGCCGCCGTCGATGCCGGAGATGTGACCCATAATTTGCGAAACAGGGCGTTGCCCAGTTTGAAACGTTCCTGGTCCGCAAAGCTCAAATTGGAGGAAAAATGGGAGAATGCATCCCTGTTGATTTTTTTCCGGGATGTCGTTGCGCCGGCCGACATCGCTTCGAATGGTTCGGGTGCTGAAAAGTCCGCAGTCGGTTGAGTTACCCTTTTAACCCTAAGTCGATCAGCTTCGGAAAGATCATTGCGGACCTGCCTGGATGGCAGCAGTTCCGTACCGATTTGCGCCCAACCAACTGCCGACCCGAATACTGTTACAAGAAGAGCAACAGCGCAGACGCGGCGTGCGGTTAGTACCGTTGCTGTTTTGACTCGCCCGTTACGTTTGGGCATCGTTACTCCAATTCAGAAGTCGTAAGAGTTGTGATCGGTCAATTCTTCGTCGAAAACTCAAAGGATTTTGTCAGTCTGAACCCGATTTTGTGACCACGGGCTCCACCCTCGCTGGTGTGTGCATAACCGAGACTGAGGTCGATACCATTGTCGAACTCATAACCGCCGGAAGCCTGAACCAGATAGTCATTTACTGCACCGCCCGCAGACATATCCATTCGACGCAAGGTACCAGCGAGTTCAGCGTGCCACGGACCGTGGCCAAGCGACATACCCGATGTCAGATAGAGCGAGTCATCGGCCGAAGCCCCTGCGTTGGCCAGATAGGCAACTTCGCCAGTCAGGCCCAATGTGACCCCGTTACCCAGATCCATCTCCCGAGCAAGGCCGGCAACATATCCGTTTTCCGCTCTGACATTGCCGATACCGGGTGACAGATGTCGATATGCCAAATGCCAGGAAAAGCCCTGAAGCCCGGGAATTTCGGACCCGTCAACCGAGACCGAAAAATTGTCGAACCGCTCTGTGTTTGCCGCGCCGCCGTCGCTTCTCCGCGTTGGACCACGGCGGGTGAAAAGCGAATCCGACAGGAAAGTTGTGTCGGCGAAAAAGATATTGGCGCCGACAACAATCGTTCCGGCGTACATGTTCTGAAAGGCGTAAGACCCGCCAAACCCGATCATCTCGGCCAGTTCATAATCTTCAGCAAAATCGACGCCATAAACACCGGGTGTGTTATCCCAGGCAGTTCCGAAACCAGGCCCGAACTTACCTGCCACGATTGATGCGTTGCCGATATCGACCTGAGCATTGAGAACCTCGACATAAAGGCCCTGATCCCCAAAGAATCGGTCTGTACTCGGGCGCGGATTCTTTACGGGTTCAAATGTCAGGCCGGCATTGATGGAGAAATATGACGTCAGTGCCACCATCATCGCCAACTCGCCATTGAGGTAAAAATCGTTCAACTCGTTGGCGGGATCCGTCGAACTGAACACAAGATCATCACTGAGTTCGAATGTCAGTTCACCTTCCACATAAGGGTAAGAAACGTTTTCGGTATCACCGCCGTTGTCTTCGGCAATCGAAAATTCGGGCGCAAGAAAGGCTGCGGCGCACAGAGTCGCCGCAAAAACACTGCGGATATTCATGGGATTTACTTTCGTGGTTGCCCCTCGTCCGGGGGCGTTGGATTACTGAAAAACGGCGTTGGGATTGTCGAGGCTGTCAGAACTCTCGAAATCAATGTTCGCGAGAGACAGCACGGCAACCGCCCGTTCGATCGACCGGGTTTGATCAATCAGTGCATCGATGGCCGCCTGGACAACCTTGTTCCCTGCTAAGTTTCCTTCGGCGATCATTTGATCATAGGCCTCAACGGTTTCCGCCCGTTTTGCCAATGCCTGCATGCTGGCGAGGGTGGCATCCAGTTTGGCACGCAATTCGGCGTCGACATTTGGATCGACACGGTTGATTGCCTCGGAGATGGATGGTCCCTGCACCACACTCCCGTCCGGTCTGCTGTATGTTCCGAGATAGACATTGCGGATGCCGATCACATCATTGAGATGTGAAGCGTGGGTGTTGTCAGAAAAGCAGTCATGCTCTTCTTCCGGATCGTGCAACAACAACCCCAGTTTCATCCGTTCTCCGGCAAGCTCACCATAGGACAGGGATCCCATTCCGGTGAGAATCACCGAGAGCCCGGCATTCGGGTCCCCGTCCAATAGGGCTGCGCGGGCGGCTCCTTTCGCCGTCCAGTTTGAAACCATTTCTTCGAGATCTGAGACAAGCAGATCCGATGCCGCTGCCAGATATGACGATCGGCGATCGCAATTGCCTCCAGTGCAGTCGGCCGCATCAAAATCAGTGTAAGGACGCTGCCCTTTTCCTGGGGCGGTTCCGTTGGTGTCTTGCCCCCAAAGCAAAAATTCGATGGCATGGTAGCCGGATGCCACGTTCGCCTCTATTCCTCCCGCCTCATGCAGCACAGATGACAATAGTTCAGGCGTTATCGCGCTGACATCAACCGGCTTTCCGTTCACCGATATAGTCAAATTCGCGACGATGTTCGCAGTGTAGAGTGTGTTCTCGTCGGACTCAGTGCCATAAGCTGCGACCACATAGTCAATCAGCCCCTCATCCAGGGGCCAGGCATTTACCCGGCCCTCCCAATCATCAACGATGGCGTTTCCGAAGCGATAAACTTCTGTTTGCTGATAGGGAACTCGCGCGGCGATCCAGGCATTTCTGGCTTCATCCAGCGCAGCGTCTGTCGGCTTTGCAATCAGTTTGTCAATTGCACCGTCCAGAACTTTTGCCGTTGTGAGGGCGTCCTCGTATTTCGCCAGGGCGATATCCGAATAGGTATTCAGGATTGCCTGTGAACTGGCGTCGGCATTGGCAGGGCCGGACAGGCCAATCAGACAAACCACTCCGGCAGCAATCTGCCACATGGCGGGATATCGTTGCATTTTTCTCTCCATTTGAATCGATATTCCTAGTGAACGGTGTTTGAGTTGCCGCGATTTACAATGTCATCAACGACATTCACGGGAATCGGCAGCAATTTCTGGTTCATTGATCTCAGTGTCAGCGCAAAGCTGCCGGCAGCCATGGCAACCGCATCGCAGCGCGTCGGGCAGGTCATCGCATCGAGGCATTTCCTGACGACTAGTTCGTCGCAGTGCTGAGCGCCGGCAATCATCGCCAGGGTAAGACACTCTTCGCGGCACAGGTGATGTGCCCCGCTCGGAAACGACCTCAAAGGACAGGTCGCACAGCGCCCGACAATGCGGATGTAGTTCGCAAGCTCCGCCACTGCTGATTTGGCCTGCTCAGCACCAAGTATGCGCTCGTACAGACTCCATGCCAGTTCCCACGGAATGACGGAATTGTTGTCATATCCCGCAATCCAATAGCGATATCCTTCCAAAACAAGCCGCTCCGGAGTGCGCGCGAGATAGTCTTCATGCCGGTCCAGTCTATCGCGGAGATGCATGGTCATGATCGCGCCCTGTCAACATCCGGTCGGCAAGGCACTTTGGAAGGACGTGCAGACACGGCATTAACTCTCTTTTGCGGAACCGACCCACCCGGCTCCATCTTTGCAACTCGGCCATATGAATTAACATGACTATTTTTGTCAATATATAAATTGTTGAAAAACAATAGCTTAGAATGATTCTAAACTAGACCAAATTTCTCATATTATTAGTCAATTAAGTGCTTTGACGCCGTTCACCGCCGAAATGACGACCAAAGCGGTCAACCACCGATCAGTGAAATTATTCCACAAGATCAATGCATTGAAACGGATGTCTCAGGGAGAGAATCAACACTGTTACGAATATCAGGGAAACTGCATTTCCTTGAAATTCTCACGCGATGCGGCGAAGGCTGTCGACTTGGCCAGTTTCATGTCACCGGCGATGAGCGGTGGCGCGACCATGCGGAAATAATTGTCGACCGCGATGATCTTGGTGTCGTCATCTTCGAAACGCGCCGGATAGGGAATGGCCAATCCAAGCTTGGAGGCCTTGGCGAGCACACCAATGCCGCTGGCGATATAATCCTTGGCGTCCAAGGCCTTGCTGTCCGCCGTGATCCATCCGCGTTCCTTGCTGTGAAAAAGCGTGCGCAGTTTACGCATTTCCAAGCCGATTTCCTCGGCTTCCTGTTCGGTTTTCCGATCGAGTTTCTTGCCCAGCCAGTCGCACCACAGACCTGCGGTCAAGCCGAACACAAAGCCACCAAACCACGGGAAGGTAGTGACGCCGATCGCAACGGAAAACCAGCCGATATGAGCCTGTTCCGGGTCGTAACCTCTGCCCACGAACCAGGGTTCCAGCACAACCGCAACCAGAAAGACGGACAGGCACAACATCGCCCAGCGGAGAAATTTTATCATGCTTCCCAGATACGCTGAGTCGATGGCATTTGTGTAGCCCCCTGCCCCTGCGGAAAGAAACGGAAAGGCAGGCATACACAGATTGTTCGCCGGCGAAGCTGTTGAAGTGCAATAGAACGAACAGTCAGGTTTTCGCGGCTTCCGGCTTTTCAGCCGCGTCCGCAGCCCCGGCGGCAATCGCTGTTTTTTGCGGCCCGGTCAGATCTGATTTATCTTCCAGGCCGGGAATCTGAACCCGAACTTCCTTGCGGGCAAATTGTATGCCTGCTTCGTCAAGGGCCTTTTGCACCCTTGCATATATGTCCTTGCGGATGATCCATTGCGCACCGGGTTTGGTCATGAATTTTCCGCGGATGACGATCCCAACATCATCGACTGCGTAAACTCCCTGGCTTTTGAACGTCTGGAACATATCGTCCGCATACGGCGCATCCAGCATGTCCTGGCCGACCTTCTTGAAGATCTTCTTGATCCTGTTGACATCGGTTTCGAACGGGAAAGTGAATTTGAGCTTCATGATCACCCAGTCACGGGAATTGTTGGTGACCTTGGGAATCTCGCCATAGGGCACGGTATGGATGGGCCCGGTGTGATGGCGCAACTGCAGCGAGCGGACCGACAGTTTCTCAACTGTTCCCACCGTGTCGCCGATGACAAGATACTCGCCGACCCGGAAGGCATCATCGATCAGAAAGAAAATTCCCGAGACGACATCCCGCACCAGCGTCTGCGCACCGAATCCGATGGCAATACCGACAATACCGGCGCCAGCCAACAACGGTGTGATATCGATGCCAAGATTGCCCAACGCCACCAGAACCGTCATGGCAATGATGCCGGTCTGTACGACCAATCTGATCATCGGCAACACGGTCGACAGGCGTGACCCGCCCTGACCGCCACCCTCGCCCCCGCCTGGCTCGTCCGCAGAAAGGTCGATTCCAGCAGCGGTCTGTTCGGCTGCAAGCTTGCGGTTGAGCAGCAGCGTGACAACTTCCCAAACAAGATATCCGGTTGCCAGTATGAACAGGGCCTCGAAAAAACGTCCGGCAAACTGAACACCCAGTCCTGCCGAAGCAAGATTGGAGAAATCGATTCCCCATTGTCCGGCGATCAACATGATCACGATGCCGAACACGATCACCCGCCCGATCCGGACATAACTGCGTTTGGACGAACGATAGGCCTTTTCTGCAACAACTCCCTCGCCCTGCATCGGAGGGACCAGGTGACGGACCAGTCCGCGAACCATTGTATCGAGTACCGGCGCCATGGCGACCAGAGCCAGAGTGATGAAGTGACGCCCCCCCTGCAGCAGGTGGAACATCTTCTGCGATACCAGAATCTCGACCAGCAGCCAGACAGCGACGATCATGAAGATCATGAAAGCCGGATAGGCCCGGGCCGTGCGAACTTCCGTTTGTGTCACATCTTCATCATTGCCGATCAGCATTTTTGTGATGCCGGTGCGGGCGCGATAGACGATGACACCGAGCCAGGTGAAGATCGCCAGATTGAGCCAGAAACCCAACCGGGTTTCTCCCATCGGAACACCATTCATGGTAGAAAAATTCACAATGAAAATTGAAAACCCGGCAAGAATCGCAATGCCGAGCTGACTGCGATGCAGATATTTTGCCGTCCATTCATCGGCATAAAGCAGCCGCATATTCGGAGATTTGGGCGACAGAAGAAACCGCGAGAATGCAGCGGCCGCCAGAGGAACAACGACGAGATTGAACATGAACAGCCGCGCAAAGGGGTAGTCCTGTTCGTCGAGAATGGCGCGGTTCACCGTAATCGACACGATGAGGTAGACCACGAGCGAAAGCAGATCAACGGCAAGCCTGACCGCCAAAGTCTGCATTGTTTCCCGCAAACTGGACGTGTCGTTGATCTCTCGTTTGAATTTCTGCAGCGGGCTCCGGAGAACAAGAAAATAGGCAATCAGTCCGGCAACAACGCCGGCGAACAATCCGAAAAAGAATTTTGCTATGCCGCCATACCCGCGATCCTCGGCAAATGCGCTGAAAGCACGAAACAACCCGTTGCCAAGCAAAGGCACCCGAACAACGGCATCGAGTATCGCGTCAGATACCCCTGTCCCCCAACTGGCGACCAATTCGGAAATCGCAGCACCCCCGTCATTTGATTGTGCCGACTTGTCCCTGGCGACGGAGTCCAGATGTTGCAGCAACAATTGCCTGACTTCCTGATCGCTCAAACGCGACACAAGTTCCCGCACGGTTTCGGGAGTGAGGTTTGCCGGCAGTGAAACGGCCGATTGCGCGGGTTCACCGGATCCGGTCAGCGCCATGGTCTGTGCGGAGGCCTGCGCGACCCAGATCAAGCTCAAAAGAACCACAAAGGCCCGTATCATCCGGTGCATTCAAAGTCCTCCCACCCGGCCACAACGTCTGCCGAACACCTACTTTATCGACCAAAACCACGCAATTGCACGATAATTGCAAATGACCTCAACTGGCTGGTGCTGCATCAAAGGCAAATCGCGACTCTACCGATTTTCCATTGCAGCAAATCGGACGCGAAGATAACCTCATCCGGTCCCGTAAACATTTTCCATCAAAACGGCAGAAAACATGAGCGCCTGGATCAAAATGGTCGCACCGGAAGACGCGACGGGTGTCCTGAAAGAGATGTACGCCAAGGCGCAGACGCCCGCTGGCACCGTCGACAACGTCATGCGCGCCCATTCCCTGCGGCCGCACACCATGGACGGCCATCTGGTACTCTACCGTTCGGTGCTGCACAATCCGGACAACACCCTGCCATTCTGGTTTCTGGAAATGGTCGCGTCCTATACGTCGGTGGTAAACAAATGCGACTACAGCCTGACCCATCATTTCGCCAATGCCAGACGTCTGTTGAAAGATAAAAAGCGTTCGGATGCCATCTGGGCGGCCTTTCATGCCGGCACACCAGAAGATGTGTTTGACGGCAAGGAACTGGCGCTTTTGCGTTATGCAGCGAAACTGACGGCCAGTGTCGCTGCAATGGAAAAAACCGACATCGATGCCCTGCGCAACGCCGGATGCGGCGATGGTGAGATCCTCGAGGTCAACCAGGTCTGCGCCTATTTCAACTATTCGAACCGTTTGCTGAACGGCCTCGGTGTCACCACCGAAGGCGATGTGATCGGCTACTATCAGGAAGACGAATGAGGAGTGTCAGCATGGCCTATGCAGAAGCGAAATCAGTCGATCCGTCCTTTATCCCGGTCATTGACCTCGATGGACTCGAAAGCGGCGCGCCTGATGTGCTGCGCCGCATTGCCGACGACGTCATTCATGCCGTGGAATCGACTGGATTCTTCTACGTGCGCAATCACGGCGTTCCCGAAGCGCTTATCGACGAGGTTTATGCGATTGCCGGAAATTTCTTTCGTCGTCCGCATGAGGAGAAGGAAGCGCTGCGCATCAACGCCAACCATCGTGGTTTTCTCAGCGCGGGTGGCGCCAAGATGTCCGACGATGCGCGTCCGGATCTGAAAGAAAGTTTTGTCTGGGGACTGGACGTCGATGAGCAGGACCCCGACTACATCGCCGGTCGGCCGTTGATCGGCCCCAATCAGTGGCCGGATTTCCTGCCGGAAATGCGCTCGGCGCTGACCGCCTATTTCGATGCCTGTAACCAATTGGGCTGGCGCCTGTTGAGGGTATTCGCCACTGCGCTCGACCTGCCTGAAGATCATTTCATTGGCTCGAACAACAAGCCGATGACCCGCTGCAGCATTATCTACTATCCACCGCAGGAGATCGACGCCGGAGCAGATCAGTTCGGCGTCGCGCCGCATACTGATTTCGGCACCATGACGCTGTTGCGGCAGGATGGTGTCGGCGGATTGCAGGTACAGGACAGGAATGGCGACTGGGTAACGGCGCATCCGATCGAAGGTACAATCGTGGTCAATGTCGGTGATCTGCTGGCCAGGTGGACCAATGACCGGTTTGCATCAACCCCGCATCGGGTGGTCAATGCGTCAGGCAAGGAGCGGTTTTCACTGGTGGCCGCCGTCGACCCGAATTTCGAGACTGACATGTCACCGGTGGTGGCCGACGGTGACAGCGCCAAACATGATGCGATCAGCTGCGGTGACTATCTGGTCTGGCGGTTCGGTAAGGCGTTCAAATATCGCGACAAGAGCTGACCGGGTCGGACTTCACCCGCCCTTCAATTGCTGCAGCAGGAAGACTTCGCTGTCGGGTCGCACCGGTTCAGTTAGTCCGCTGGCAATAATCTTGCCATCAACGGCAACCGAAACCCCGGCATCGATCACCGGTTCAAGCTGAGGGTAGGCCTTGACGAGGCCCCTCAGGACCTCGCCGACATTCTGTGCTTCGACCTCGACTGTCGTCTGGCCGTCAGTGAAGTCCCTGAGGCCCGACCAGAGATTGACCTCAACCATCTGACCTCATCCCTTTGCGGCCTGCTGTTCCAACGCTTCCAGAATGCGTGGCGGCGACATCGGCAATTCCCTTAACCGGACGCCGGCGGCATTCGACACCGCGTTGGCAATCGCCGCCAGCGGCGGACAGATCGATGTTTCACCGACACCACGCACGCCATAGGGGTGCCCCGGATTGGGAACCTCGACGATCACCGTGTCGATCATCGGCAGATCGGACGCCACCGGGATGCGGTAATCCAGGAAGATAGAGTTCTGCAGCCGGCCATCCTCGCCGTAGATATATTCCTCGTTCAGCGCCCAGCCGATACCCTGCGCGGCGCCGCCCTGGAACTGGCCTTCCACATAGGTCGGATGGATGGCCTTGCCGGCGTCCTGGACGACCGTGTAGCGAACGACCTTGGTCTGGCCGGTTTCCTTATCCACTTCAGCATCGACGATATGAGTGGCAAAGCTCACCCCGGCGCCTTCCGGTGTAGCCTCATAATGGCCGACAATCGGGCCACCAGTACGCCCCATGCTTCTGGCGATCTTGGCCAATGGCAGAGGCTCGAATTCACCGGCGTTCGGTCCGGCCGGTTTGGCGCATCCGTCTTCCCAGATCACCGCCTCTTCATCGATACCCCATTTGGCGGCTGCCCGCGCACTGAGTTTTTTCACGACATCGCGCGCGGCCTTGATCGTGGCAAGGCCGGTGGCGTAGGTGACACGCGAACCATGGCTGATTTCGTTGTAGCCGAGCGTTGCCGTGTCGGCGATCGTGGTGCGCACGCTCTCGTAGGCAATGCCGAGTTCCTCGGCAACTATCTGTCCCATCGAGGCTCGCGACCCGCCGATATCCGGCGTTCCGACTGACAGTGCGACCGTTCCGTCTTCCGACAGGGCCAGAGACACAGCCGTTTCACCGCCATGGTTGAACCAGAAACCGCAGGAAATCCCTCGCCCCTGCCCAGGTTGCAAGGGGGCGGAAAAATGCGGATGCGCCATTGCTGCTTCCAAAGTTTCGACCAGGCCAATCCGATCAAATTTCGGACCGAATGATGCTTTCGTGCCTTGCTTCGAGGCGTTCTTCAGACGCACCTCGATCGGATCGAGACCCAACTGATTGCAAAGCTCGTCGATCACCGATTCTACCGCGAACGCCGCCATCGGCGAGCCAGGCGCGCGATAGGCGGCCTGTTTGGGACGGTTCGACATCACATCGTAGCCAATCTGGTGGACATTCTCCAAGGCGTAAGGAGCGAAGGCACACATGGCTGTGAACTCCATCGGCGCACCGGGGAAAGCCCCGCCCTGCAACCGGAAAACACCCTTCCCGGCGGTGATTTTACCATCCTTGGTCATGCCGATCTTGACGTCCATCGACGTCGACGCCGTCGGTCCGGTCGCCCGAAAAACCTCCGAACGGCTCATCACCAGTTTCACCGGCCGGTTGGTTTTGCGCGAAAGGGCCAGCGCCACCGGTTCGATGAAGACGACAGTCTTGCCGCCAAAACCACCGCCGATTTCCGATGCCGTGACGCGGATCTGGCTGGTTTCGGTACCAACCAGTGCGGCGCAGACCTTCTGAACGTTGAAATGGCCTTGGGTGCAGCACCAGACCTCACCCTTGCCGTCCGGACCCAATTGGGCCAGGCAGGCGTGCGGCTCGATGTAGCCTTGATGCGTCGCTTCGGTTTTGAAATGGTCCTCGATCACCAGATCGGCCTCAGCGAATCCGGCCTCGACATCGCCATGTCCGCTGTCATGGTACCGCACCACGTTGGGGTGCAGACCCTCCGGCACCGATTTGTCTGCAGCGCCTTCCCGGATCACCGGAGCATCCGGTGCCATCGCCTTGTCCACATCAGTGACATGCGGCAACTGTTCATATTCAATTTCGACAAGCTTCGCAGCGTCACGCGCGACCAGAGCCGACGTTGCCGCGACGGCGGCGACCGCATGGCCATCATAAAGCGCCGTGTCGCTGGCCATAACATTTTCGAGAATGTTCCAGTTTTCACCGGTCAGTCCCTCGGCAAAATCCGCCCTTGTGACCACGGCTTTCACGCCTTTAAGCGCCTCGGCTTTCGATGTGTCGATCTTGACGATCCGCGCATGGGCGTGCGGCGAACGGACGATCGCTGCATGCAGCATGCCCGGGGCATAGGCGTCGGCGCCGAATTTGGCGCGTCCGGTGACCTTGTCGACACCATCAGGCCGGTTTGGCCGTGTGCCGACTACCTTGAAATCGCTTGTGATTTTTTCGTTGATACCCATCAGGATGCCTTTCTAAGGTCAGCGGCTGTGTCCATCACGGCACGGATGATCTTGTCGTAACCGGTGCAGCGGCAGAGATTGCCGGCCAGCCAGTAGCGCACCTCCGTTTCGGTCGGATCAGGCTTCTTTTCCAGCAAGGCCTTGGTCGCCACCAGGATACCCGGCGTGCAGATTCCGCATTGCAGGGCGGCATATTCGATGAATTTGGTCTGAAGAGGATGCAGCTCCTCTCCGTCGGCAATGCCCTCAACCGTGGCGATCGACTTTCCTTCCGCCTCCGCCCCGAGCATCAGGCAGGAGCAAACCAGACGGTCATCGACCGTAACCGAACAGGCGCCGCAATCCCCGGTTCCGCAACCTTCTTTCGAGCCGGTCAGCGCCAGTCTGTCACGCAGAACATCGAGAAGCGTTTCCCTCGGATCACAGAGGAATTCGACCTCATCTCCGTTGACGGTTGTGGTGACGTGAATCATGCTCATTTGGAAGCCCTCGCGCGGTCATAGGCAATTTTTGCGGCGCGCCTTGCAAGCACTCCGGCAACATGGGTGCGGAACTTGATCGTGCCGCGTTTGTCGTCGATCGGATTGCAGGCAGCCGAGGCGGCAGCTGCCAGCGCGTCCATGGCGGCGTCATCCAGCGATGTGCCGATGATTGCGTCCGCGGCGGCTTGGACCAGCAGAACCGTCGGCGCGACAGCTCCCAGCGATACTCGCGCTTCGCTGATGGTGTCTCCGTCCACGCGCAGATTGACACCGCAGCCAACCACGGCGATATCCATCTCGGTGCGTGGGATAAAGCGCAGATAGGCATCGCCGCCGTTTTTACCACGTGCCGGAATATGCACAGCGGTAATGGCTTCGTCTTTTTCAAGACTGGTCCGGCCGGGACCGGTCGGAATATCCGCCACCGCAACTTTGCGCGAACCGTTGGGCCCGATGATCGAAACCGACGCCCCGGCGGCGAACATCGCCGGCACACTGTCTGCGGCAGGCGAACCGTTGCAGAGATTGCCGACAAGCGTTGCGCGGCCTTGAACCTGGGTTGAACCGATCAGGTCCATAGCTTCGACCAGACCGGGCCATTCGGCCTCCAGTTCAGAGTGCTCGGACATTTCTGCGCCGGTGACCGCGACGCCAATGCGCCAGCCGCCGCCTTCGCGTGCAATGTCCTTCACGCCATCGATCTTCTTGATATCGATCAGAACGTCGGGCGTGACGATATCGGCGCGCAACTGCACCAGCACATCGGTGCCGCCGGCCAGAAAGCGGGTCACCCCGTCGGCTTTTGCGGCAATTGAAACGGCATCCTCGAAGTTGCCGGGTGTATGATACTGCATGGATTCTCCTGTCGCCCTGAGGCCTGCGGTTTTTTATCCTGAATCGGCGCAAGTACAAACCGGAATTCAAGACTCCGAATAGGAATTTTCCGACGCACAGGTGTCACACAGCAAAACGGGGTTAGGAACCGACCTATTCGTTCAGAAACTTATTGTAGTCGGCAGATACCGAAGCGATGGCAGCAGCCAGCAAGCGTTCGCCGTCTTTGGGCTTTGCAAGGCTGGAATGTGAACCGACCCGGCCATCGGGAAAATCGCGCCGATGTTCCTCTGGCGGGCCATGCCGGTCGCCGGAATGTGCCTTGATAAAATCCGACGTGAGTTTCGTCGGCGGCGCAAGCGGTTCGTGCTCGACGACCCGGTGCGTCACTTGAGTAATCGCCACTTCGGACGGCGTGGCATGCATGCCTTCCCAGTCACCGTAGAGCTCACTTCTGATCATGTTGACCGGTTCGAAATCCCACCAGCTGCGGATTTGGATTTTCGCGCCGGCAATTTTACCAGCGACGTCATTCAGTGGTTCCAGATTAGCGCCATGAGCGTTCAGCACATAGATGTGGCCAAAGCCGTGTTGGAGCAAGCCCGATAGTACCTCCTCAGCCAGTGCCCGGAACGTCTCGGCGCTCAGCGAAACCGTCCCCGGAAATCCCATGTTGAACGGTGCAGGCGCATAGGCCAGTGTTGGCGCGACAAGGGCGTTGCATTGTTCGCCGGTGCCATTCGCGATGGATTCCGCACAAAATGCATCCGTGCCGATCAGTCCGATCGGACCATGCTGCTCGATGGATCCAGCCGGCAGGATGATGCCGTCCGACTTCTCCAGATAGGTCTCGACTTCCTTCCAGGTGGAATGATCAAGGCGCATTGGGGCTATCCGGCTGAGGTCTTTGTGGCCCAATCCAGGACCGTGGGCCGGTATGTTTTGAATTCCGCTGCGACTGTTTTGTCGTTTTGAAGCGCTTCAACATAGGCCCTGATGGCAACGGGCCATTCGACGCTGAATTCCATCAGTTCGGCCAGGGTTTCAACAAACAGAAAACTGATCGGATATCCGCAGTCAGCCAGCGAAAGCCGCTCCCCGAACAGCAATGGCGACGGATCGGCAATTTGCGTCAATTGCGACAGGCGTTCGCTGAGCAATTGCGCCTGTTTCGTTACAAACGTGCTGTCTCGCCGCCCCGGAGCGACATGCGGAAAAATGGCGCGCAAAGCCGGTTCCAGCCTCGTATCGTGAAACCTGGACAATGCCCGGGCCTGTGCCCGCTGCCGCGGATCGGCGGGAAGCATCGCCGGATCGGGGTAGACCTCGTTCAGATATTCATTGATCGCCTCGGATTCAGCCAGGACGAATCCGTCATGGTCGATCGCGGGCAATGTCCCGGTTGGAACGATCTGTTTGTATTCATCGCTGCCATAGCCGCCCGGCGGCGGAACATCTGTCCACTCAAGCCCCTTGGCGCGCAGCACCAGCCGCGTCTTGGCCGAGTAAAGGCTGGGCGGAATTGAATAGAGCGTGATCATGGATGCCTCAAACAAAAAGGGCGGGTCTGAACCCGCCCGATTGAATATTGTGCAGTGTACCGGTCAGTTTGACAATTGCCACTTCTTGCCAAGCCCGTCGAAGAAGCCGCGCTCCTCCTTCAGCTTGATCCAGGTGTTGACGTAATTGATCCAGGTCTGATCGTCCTGCGGAAGCAGCATGGCGATCGGAGTCCTGGCTTTCGGCTGGGCGACCGGAACGATCATCATCTGCGGATATTTCGCCACCAGCTTGTAGGCCTCGACGTTCGAGGTGATATGCGCATCGGCACGGCCGGCCAGAACTTCCTGGAAATCACGCGCCGGAGCTTCGACGATCTTGTGCTCGGCATTGGGGAAGAAGGCCTTGACCTGCTTTTCCTGTGTTGTACCCAAAGTCGCCGCAACGGTGACGTCGGCTTTGTCCAGATCGGCCCAATCCTTGAATTTGTCGCCGTTCTTGGCCAGTGTCAGCGGAACGGTAGCCAGCGAGAAATAGCTGTTGGAATAGCCTGCAGCCTTGGCTCGGGCCGGCGAGATCGATGCCGAACCGGTCATGTGGTATTTGCCGGATGTGACACCGCTGACCAGGGTCTTCCAGTCGGTCGGTACGAATTCTACCTCGACGCCCAGATCCTTCGCCAGTTCCGTCATCACATCGATGTCGTAGCCGGTATAACTGTTCGTTGCCGGATCCTTCATGGTCATCGGGTTCCAGTCGCCGGTGGTTCCGACTTTCAGGACACCGCCACTAAGGATTTCCTTTAGCGCATCGGCCTTGGCCTGCGCCACGCCGACCACCAGAACGGCGGCCATCAGGCCTGCTTTCAAAATCTTCATTTTACAACTCACTCCCATTGATCGTGTGAACGTCTTCCTGTGCTGCATTCAGTCTAACCGGATTTTTTCGCTGCTGACACTACCAAATCGGCTAAGCATTGGGCAGGATCAGCAACGGTCAATCCGACCCGGGGACAATTTCAAGTGAACAACACTTCAAGCGAGCCAATAATCGCGCTGAGCGATGTCAACAAATGGTTCGACAAATTTCATGCTCTCAAGGATGTCAGCCTGTCTGTCGGCCTTGGAGAGAAAGTCGTGGTGTGCGGCCCCAGCGGATCCGGCAAATCAACCATGATCCGCTGCATCAACCGGTTGGAACGGCATGAAAAGGGCCGAATCGTCGTCGACGGCGTCGAATTGAACGACCAGGCCAGCAATATTCGTACCGTCCGGCAGGAAGTCGGCATGGTGTTTCAGCAGTTCAATCTGTTCCCGCATTTGACGGTTCTTGAAAACCTGACCCTCGGTCCGATGCGAGCGCGCAAGCTGAGCAAATCTGAAGCGGCGGAACGCGGCATGCGCTATCTGGAGCGCGTGCATATTCCCGAACAGGCAGACAAATACCCAAGGCAGCTTTCCGGTGGCCAACAGCAGCGTGTCGCCATTGCCCGGTCATTGTGCATGGAGCCGCGCATTCTGTTGTTCGACGAACCGACATCCGCGCTCGATCCGGAAATGATTTCGGAAGTGCTGGACGTCATGGTGGAACTGGCCGAGAGCGGCATGACCATGATTGTCGTCACCCACGAGATGGGGTTTGCCCGCAAGGTCGCCGACATGATGGTGTTCATGGACCAGGGCGAGATCGTCGAGACGGCGGAACCGGAGACATTTTTCGGAAATCCGCGCAGTGACCGCTGCCAGCGTTTCCTGAAGCAGATACTGCAGCATTGAGGCGGCCGGCAATGACACGCAAGAACATCACCTTTCTGGCTCTCGCCTGCACATTATTGCTTGGCGGCTGCTCCGCCGACTGGGGCTGGTATGTGGTCAATCCCGGCACCAAATCCGGCATGACCAACCTGCAATTCCTGTTCGGCGGCCTGTATTATACGGTGCTTCTGTCACTTACGGCGATCGTCATA
>JAJFHT010000150.1 GCA_021775495.1 Hyphomicrobiales bacterium
ACGCGCATCCAATGGATGCACCAGTGAACACCACGAGCGCGGCCAGCAGGACCGGGCGTCGACCGATGCGGTCAGACAGCGGGCCGATGACCAGTTGGATCACCGCCGTAACAGCGAGGTATCCCGCAACCGCAAGGCTCACGGTCGCATAGTCTGTTGCCAATTCATCCGCGATGTTTGCAAGTGATGGCACGAACATGTTGAGGGTGAGCGGCGAAAACCCGGTCAACAGGATCAGCGTGGTCAGATGCGGCGGTGTTCTGGTCTCGAGCATTTGCGGGATATCCTTGCGCAAAAAAAAGCCCCCGAACTCGGTCGGGGGCGCATGGAAACGAATAGGGATGGCCCTACCGGTCCACACACCTCTGGCTCACCATGATGACAAATGTCGGGTTCATTTGAATTCTCCAATCAGGCGAACTGTATTTGCCGCAGCGAGGGTTGGCAATGACTGCCGACTTTCCCATCAATAGAGCGCGGTTCCGAGCTTGATCCGGTTGTGGTGTTCTAGAAACTCGGGAAGCCGCGCTGCGACCACTGTGAACGCGGGATTGCTTCGCCAATCTGATAATTGAACTTTTGAACCTTCGTCGCTCCGTCGTCCACCTCGCAACGAAATTCGAGTTCGAACCATTTGCCCTGGCTGAGAAAGGCCGCCTCAGGCGGATGCAGCACGTTGCCGGCCGGCAGATCAAATGCCGGCAGATATTGTGGTGGACGCGGCGGGCGAGCGGTCTCCAACTGGTTGCGCATCACCGTCATGCACAGGAGATTAATCCGTTGTGAGCGCGGCATGCCCGCCATTGCGGTCAGGATGCGTGGATCATCCAGGACCGCTTCATTCGACAGCTGTGGCGTCTCGGTCGTCGCTCCCGGCTCTCCAGTCTCCGATACAGGATTTTGCACCGGCCTTGGCGTCGGTGTGATCAGGGATATTGTCGATCCAGCTGTGCCGGGTTCGTCGGGAGTAGTTTCGGCATCTGCGACCTGACCGGGCTCAGGCTCCGGCTCGGGAATCTCCTGCGGTTGCTCTTTCGATGTCTGGGCAGCCTGCTCTCGAAGAATCTGCGAGCGCCCGGTGTCAGAAGTTTTGGCCTCATCTGCTTCATCAAGCTTTGACTCGGTTTGTTCCGGCTCGTCAGGCTCTGGTTTGTTAGACTGTTGCTCGGATCTTCCATCCCGTTCGACCCGTGGCGCACTATCCTTTTCGGCAAATTCGATCACTGGCTGCAGTACCGGCAGCGTCGATTGCAATGCGGCCGGCTCTTCTTCCGGACTCGGCTGTCCTTGTGGCTGGGGCTTCGGTTCCGGGGCTTCCGGTTCAGGAGGTGGCACAAGCTCGACAAAAATCGGCGTTTCTTCCGTCTCGGCCAGTTGCCGTTCCCATCCGCCAATCAGCGCACCCACAACAATGGCGTGAAGGAGCAGCGAAATCGCAACGGCCCCGCCGAAAAACCACTGCCCCGAGGGCGTGATTGTTATGCTGGAAATTCTTCTCATCAAATGGAGTGTGCTCTGGCGGGGAACAGGGCTCTGCAGCTACGCTGCCCGAGTAGCTTAACGCGATGAGAAATATTCGTCGATACCGGTGATTTTGTGGCCGGTTAAACGGGTGAGGACAACGGTTGACAAGGACTGCGGATCGGCGATCGCGGCCGGTTTGCCGCAGTTATCAATACCGCACGGTCCCCAATCCAATCCGGTTCCTCTGCTCCAATCGATCGAGATTGATGATCGTCGACAGCATTAGCCGGTCCTGGCTCCAGTCGTGCGGTTTCTGGATGACAAAGGAGAGGGCGCCGGTGGCCAGCATCAGCAGGGATGCGACGAGGACGACCTTGACCAGCGATTGTTTGCCGTTTCCGCCCTCGACGGCGGAGGTGAGGCGGCTGGCCAGCAGGCGGGCCGGGCGGTTGCTGCGGTCAAACAGGCCAATACGGGTTTCAACCAGCGCCACTTCCGGCACTCTCAGCTGGAACAATTGTGGCCGCTTGAACCGGTCGGCGCAGACCCGCAGCAGGCACTGGCAATAGTCCTCGGCGTCGAACAGGCCGCGGCTGAGCACCTTCTGGTCGCAGGAGAGTTCGCGCAATTCCTCGATCTGCCGCCGGAAATAGTGGAAAGCCGGGTTCCAGAAGAACAGCGGCGTCAGCAGCGCGACGGCCATTTCCCAGTCGACATCGCTTTCACGCAGATGCTGCAATTCATGCGCCATGGCGACTTTTGTGTCGGTGCCGCGGGCCAGCATGTTCGACGGCAGGACGATGTAGCGGTTCGACAGGGTGCGGGTCGAAAACGGAACATGGATCGTATCGGACAGCAGCAGGTGCAGGCGTCCGAAAGAACGCCATTGGTGCGCCGCGCCCAGAATGCGTCGCAGCTTGAAACCGGTCAGAACCGCGCGGGCGGCCATGAAAGACGCAGTCAGCAAGGCGCCGATCACCAGCAGCGACACCAGTGGATGATTGGGAATGGCGATCTGCGAGGTCAGGTTCTGCCGCATCGACAGCACACTTTCCAGGAAACTCGGATTGAGCTGCAGGTTGCCCTGCAGATATTGCGATAGCACCAGGTCGGACAGGTTGACCGGTACGGTGAGGGCGCTGGAAAACATATGGGCCGAGACGGTCAGAACGACCGGCAGCGCAAGGGAACACAGGATCAGCATTTTCAGCAGCGTGAACTGCGATGTGAATGCGCTGCGAAAATCATATCGCAGCATCAGCTTGCGGGCAGCGAACCAGACCAGAGCCGCGCCAAGCAGCAGCAGGTTTACATCGATGTAGGTCGCAAGAATTACCTCAAGGCTTTCCATCTCCCAGTTTCCTCCCAAGAAACTCCCTCAACTCCTTCAGCGCATCTTCCGTCAAATGCTCGTCATCAACAAGCCGGGCAACCAGCGCCGCCGGTGTGTTGTCGAACAGTTTGGCCGAAACGTCCCGCAAAAGACGCGACTGATATTCATTTTTGCTCAATAAGGCGCTGTAGGTCAGCGTTTTACCATTTTTGGTGCTGGAGACAAAACCCTTTTGCTCCAGGATGCGCAGGATGGTGGCAGCCGACGTGTAGGCCAGATTGCGGTCTTCATCGAGATTGGCCAGCACGTCGCGGACGGTGCCGTCGCCATGCTCCCACAGCAATGTCATGAACTCGAGCTCGACTTCGGTCAGCAGTTCATGTGTCTTGCGTTTTCTCATCCCGGCCCCAGATATCCCTAACCCACTGAGGCATTAGCGTGATTTATGATCACTTACCAGTCCTTTGGCTGTGCCGACCGAAGTCAGACCTTCCAGAAACAGAACACGGCCCAGCCGATGCACAGCGCTAGCGGTATCCACAACGGCATGCCAATCAGGCCGAGCCATGCCAGCATGATATAGACCGTGCCGAGCAGTGATATGAACAGCCGGTCACCACGGGTGGTCACCAGTCCGAAAGCGCCCTTGCGTTCAGCCCCGCCCGGATAGCGGATCTCAAGTGCGGTCAGAATGCCCATGGCCGAGAAAATGCCGATGAAGACGAGTGCGGTTGGCCAGGTCCACGCCATCCAGCTCAGCATGATCGACTCCTAAACCCGCCCAAGGGCAAAGCCCTTGGCGATGTAATTGCGGACGAAATAGAGGACGATGGCGCCCGGGATAATTGTCAGCGTGCCGGCGGCGGCGAGCAGCCCGAGCTCATAACCGGCGCTGGACGCGGTCTTGGTCATGGTTGCGGCGATGGGTTTGGCCGCGACTGCGGTCAGTGTCTTGGCCAACAGCAGTTCGACCCATGAGAACATGAAACAGAAAAACGCCGTGACCCCGACGCCCGCCTTGATCGTCGGCAGGAAGATGGTGGTGAA
>JAJFHT010000016.1 GCA_021775495.1 Hyphomicrobiales bacterium
ACTGAGCAATATCGAAAGCCAAGGCAAATTTGTGCGCAAAAGTTCGACCAAATCCGGCAGCCGTCCGCCATCTTCAGATATCGATATGCGCGCGCATCGCCGCGAAGACGACAGGCTGATCACCGGCAAGGGCCGTTTCACGGCTGACGTCGAACTCGAAAACGCCCTGCATGTCTCATTTGTCCGCAGCCCGGTGGCATCCGGCAGGATCACGACCTGCAATCTCGGTGAAGCAGCCCGTCACGCCGGTGTATCGGCGGCATTTTGCGGCCGGCATGTGGCCCATCTCGGCGATCTTGCGGTCAACCCGGTGCTTGGTCCGGTGGAAATTGTCGAGTTCCCTGTCCTGGCACATGACCGCGTATCTGCGGTTGGCCAGCCCGTCGCGGCCGTTTTTGCGGACAGTCAGATGACGGCGCAGGACGCCTCGGAACTGGTGGCCTTCGACATTGACGAGGCGGACATTGCGGTACATCTCGATCCCGGCTCGGCGAATTTTACCGAGCGCACATCTTTTGCCAATCACTGGCGGCAGGGAAATCCCGATCAGGCATTCAATGAGGCCGATCACATCATCGAAGTCACCGTACAGCATCCAAGGATTTCACCATCGCCGATGGAAAACCGGTCCATCGCGGTTCAATATGACGATCATGATGAAAGCGTAACTGTCTGGCTTTCGACACAGACACCGCACCGCGCCCGAAAAGGGCTGTCACACATTCTCGATCGAAGCATTGAGCGTATTCGCGTGATCGCGCCGGATGTCGGCGGAGCGTTCGGCCTGAAGGCGTCACTCTATCCGGAAGAGGTTCTGGTTGTCTGGGCGGCGTTCGAGCTGCGCCGCTCGATCATCTGGTCCGCAACCAGGAGCGAGGACCTGCTATCGGCATCGCATGGCCGCGGACTTTCAACCAGTGGCAGGCTGGCGGTTTCCAGCGACGGCATTTTTCTCGGAATGACAGCCGAAGTTCAAGCGCCCCTCGGATGCTGGCATACCAACAGCGCCGCCATTCCGGCATGGAATGCGGCGCGGATTCTGCCCGGGCCTTATGATCTGGGTTCGTTCGACCTGCGGACAACCGGTGTCCGCACCAATACGGCGCCGATCGGCATATGCCGGGGCGCCGGCCGGCCCGAAGCCGCCATGCTGATGGAGCGTCTGGTCGAGGACGCTGCCCGAGCGCTTGATATGGACCCGATGGAATTGCGCCGCAGGAACCTGCTGCGATCCAGCCAATTGCCTTGCAAACGCGAAACCGGTGTTGTGCTTGATTCCGGCGACTATCCCGCGGCCCTGGACCTGTTGCTCGCTTCAAGCGCCTACAGTTCGGCGCGCGCCGAACAACAAAAGCGGCGCGCTCACGGCGAAATCGTCGGTATCGGCGCCAGCTTCTTTGTCGAACCGTGTGGAACCGGATGGGAAAGCGCCGCGGTTCGGCTTGATCCCGACGGAACCGTTATTGTGAGAACCGGCGCGAGTTCGCAGGGCCATGGCCGGGAAACCGCCTATGCACAAATTGCCGCCGATGTGTTGGGTTGCCCCGCCGAGCAGATTTCAGTCCTGCATGGCGATACGCTTTCCTGTCCTGACGGTATCGGCGCTTTGGCAAGCAGAAGCACCGCGATCGGCGGCAGCGCAGTCGCCCAGGCGGCCAGCGAAGTGTTGGCCAGATCAGGTGGTTCATTGACGCCGGATGAAGCAATCGAAGTGTCGCTGAACTATGAAGCCGATGGCGAAGCATGGGGTTACGGATGTTACCTGGCGCAGATCACAATCGATGCGGAGACAGGTGTCCTGAAGATTGAAAAAATGACCTGTCTCGATGATGCGGGGACAGTCATCAGCCCGCAGATGGTAGACGGGCAAATACGCGGAGGGGTCGCCCAGGGGATCGGCGAAGTGATGCTTGAACGTCTGGTTTACGACGATGAAGGCCAGTTGCTGACGGGGTCGCTGATGGACTACGCCCTGCCCCGCGCCAGCGACATGCCGGAGATCGAACTGACGCATATGCACACGCCGTCGCCTGTCAACCTGCTGGGTGCAAAAGGTGTCGGCGAAGCCGGTACGATCGGAGCCCCGGCGGCAATCTACAACGCGGCAATTGATGCGCTGGCGCCATCGGGCGTGCATTCGCTTCCATTGCCGCTGACAAGCAATTCAATCTGGCAGTCTCTGCACTCTGCCGGTCCTCATTCCGAAGAAAGCGAAATGCAATGAAATACAAAAAGAACGAGGCCAAGGACTATTCACGTGAACACATGAAGGGGATCTGGGCCGCGGCGCTTAACCCGATGCTGCCGGACGGTTCGATAGATGAAGCCGGCATGAGGAACAACATCCGCCACTGGGTCGATGATCTCGCCATCCGCGGATTGTTCATCGCCGGGAAACAGGGTGAGTTTTTCTCGATGAGCCTTGAGGAGCGCAAACGCAATTTCGAGCTGGCGGTTGAAGCGGTCGATGGCAAGGCGGGAACGATCATGTCCTGCTCGGACCAGAACTTCGACACCGTCATCGAGCTGGCAAAACACGCGCAAGATGTCGGCGCGGATTACATCGTCGTTCACGCGCCGATGCTGCATTTCATCCACGACCGCGACGACACGATCTACAATTACTACAAGACGATCTGCGACCAGGTGGACATTGGAATTGCCATGTGGAGCCATCCGGATTCGGGTTATCTGATGAGCCCGGAATTGTGCGCCAGAATAGCCGATCTGCCCAATATCATGGCAATCAAATATTCTGTCCCGCGAGACATGTACGCGCAGCTGACGGAGCAGGCTGGCGAGAAAATCCTGGTCAGCACCGCTTCGGAAGATGAGTGGTTCGACAATATCGTCGAGCTCGGCTGGCAGCTCTATTTGTGCTCCTCGCCACCCTATCTTCTGCAGACGAAAAATGACCGGCGCATGCATGATTACACCGAACTGGCCTTTGCCGGGCGGATCGACGAGGCCCGCAAACTGCGCGACAGTCTGGATCCGGTGCGCAATGCCCTCAAGAGCACCCGGCCTGGCGGCAAACCCCAGGCGCACCAGAAATACTGGCAGGAGCTGCTTGGCCAGGCAGGCGGTCCGGTGCGCGCACCGCTGCTGCAGCTAATGGATGAAGAACGCGCGGAGACCAAAGCGGCATTCGAGACGTGCGGGCTTAAGTTGTGACGGCTGCCGTCAGCCGGAGAAATCAGCGGACGACCGCTTCATAAGCTGCGCTCCATCTCCCGCTGCCGAACCTTGTGTTCGCGCCACACGGTGAACAATCC